>NZ_JAJQJP010000057.1:0-259582 GCF_021245825.1 Gordonia metallireducens
GGGGCGCGTCCAGTGGTTTGTCCACGAAACCGTCGCGGACCTCCTCGTGGAGTCGCCCCGCGGCGACACGGTGGACCGATACGGTGTGGGACGTGACGCAATCCACAACGTTTCCCCAGTCTTCCTTCCCCCAGACGTCCGACCTGACCGGGCGTTCCGCTCTGGTCACCGGCGCCAGCCGGGGCATCGGTGAGGCCATCGCCACCGAGCTCGCCCGACGCGGCGCCTCGGTCGTCATCACCAGCCGCAAGGCCGAGCCCCTCGAGGAGGCCGCCGAGCGCATCCGGCAGGCCGTGCCGTCGGCGGCGGTCACGGCGTTCGCCGCGAACACCGGCGATCCCGATCATCGGGCGGGCGCGGTCGCGGCCACCGTCGCCCAGGGCGGCGGAATCCACATCCTGGTGAACAACACCGGCATCGCTCCCCTCGCCGGGCCGCTGATGGACGCCGATCTGGAGGCCTACCGCAAGACCTTCGACACCAACGTCGTCGCCGCCCTCGGGTTCGTCCAGGAGGCCTACCGGGCGGGCATGAAGGACACCGGTGGCGCGGTGGTCAACATCTCCTCCGTGGCCGGCCTGCGATCGACAGGGGTCATCGCGGCCTACGGCACCTCGAAGGCGGCGCTGATCCGTCTCACCGCGGAACTGGCGTGGGAACTGGGCCCGAACATCCGGGTGAACGCCATCGCACCCGCGATCGTGCGCACGAAGTTCGCCTCCGGACTCATCGAGGGCGAGAACGAGGCCCGCGCCGCCGCGGCGTATCCGATGAAGCGCATCGGCGAACCCGAGGACGTGGCCCGCGCGGTCGCCTTCCTGGCCAGTGACGAGGCGGCCTGGATCACCGGCGAGACCCTGGCCGTCGACGGCGGGACCCTGGCCACGGGCGGCGCGTAGGCCGAAGCCGCGTCCCGCCGGTTCGTGGCAGGATCGAGGGCATGGTCGGCGGAGTGATCGTTCTGGGTGCGGGACCGGCCGGGCGTGCCCTGGCACATCGGCTGCTCGCCGCCGCGGTGCCGGTGACCATCGTCGACACCCACCCCGACCGCGTCTGGCAGTCCACCTTCGCCTGCTGGTCCGACGAGCTCCCCGACTGGCTCGACCCGGCGGCCTTCGCCGCCCGACTCGACCGCGTCGGCGTAGCCGGCACCGCTCTCGACGAGGTGGACCGCGGTTACACGGTTTTCGACACCCCCGGTCTGCAACGCTCGCTGACGCTCGATGGCGCGGAGATCGTGACCGACCGGGTCACCGAAATCGACGGCGCGCGAGTGCATCTCAAATCCGGCCGGGTCCTGACCGGCGACGTGGTGGTCGACTGCCGCGGCGCGCTCCCCCACGAGTCGCCGCGGCAGACCGCCTACGGCATCGTCGTCGACAAGGCCACTGCCGCAACATATCTCGACGGGCACGACGCACTGCTGATGGACTGGCGCGGCGGGATCGTAGACCGCCGGGCGCTACCGTCGTTCCTCTATGTGGTGCCCCTCGGCGACGACGAGTACCTGCTGGAGGAGACCTGTCTGGTCGGCCGGCCCGCGCTGGGTCTCGACGAGCTCAAGCGTCGGCTCGACGTCCGCCTCGGCGGGCTGCCGTCGGGAGTCCGCCGGGGCGAGCGGGTGGCGTTCCCGATGACCGGGTCGTCGCCGCAGCCGTGGCGGGAACCGACGTTCCGCTTCGGCGCCGCAGGCGGTTTCAAGAATCCGACGACCGGTTACAGCGTCGCCTACTCACTGAAGTGCGTCGACAGCGTCGTCGCCGCACTGGCCGCGGGGCGCGACCCAATACCCGAATTGTGGCCTGCCTCGGCCCGCGCGGTCCACAATCTACGTCTGCGCGGACTCAGCGTCTTGTTGCAGCTCAGCCCCACCCAGACGATCGCGTTCTTCGAGGCGTTCTTCGCGATGCCGATCGAATCGCAGCGCAGCTACCTCAGCCGGCGCGACGACCTGGCCGGGACGATGGGTGCGATGACCCGGGTCATCCGGAGCGTGGACATGCGGACCCGAGCGGTGGTGGCGCGCGGCGCGATGTCCACGCCGGAATGGACCGGGGACGCCCGCCGACAAGGGTGACGGTCAGCGGCGCAGTGCGCGCCACTGCGCGATCATGTCGTCGACATCGATGGTGTGCGCGACGACGCTGTGCGGCATCGCGATCTGACGTGACGCCAGGTGGGCTTCGCGCACTCGACGGTTGAAGTCGGTGAGGATGTCGCGGACTACGGCCTCATCGGCGATGTCGCGCAGCGAGTCCGGGAAATCCTGTGCCTCCCGGCGCAATTGGAGCGGCGCCGGCAGGAGAGCCGAGGAGTCCAGGTGCTCATCACGGATCTTGCGCTTGACCCACCAGTCGGGGTCGTCGCTGTCCGACAGGTCGAGCGGTTTGCCGGCACCGGGCAGGTCGTCGAACTCGCCGCGTTCGGTCGCCTCGCGGATCATCCGCTCGACCCGGGACTCGAACCACGACGTCATGGCCGTCGAGAAGGGTTACCTAGACGGTGAAGCCGAGGGCTCGCAGCTGCTCGCGGCCGTCGTCGGTGATCTTGTCCGGGCCCCACGGCGGCAGCCAGACCCAGTTGATCTCGAGGTCGGTACACAGACCGCTGCTGACGAGCGCGCCCCGGGACTGGTCCTCGATGACATCGGTCAGCGGGCAGGCCGCCGAGGTCAGGGTCATGTCGATCTTGGCGACGGCCTCATCGGTGACCTCGATGCCGTAGACGAGTCCGAGGTCGACGACGTTGATCCCGAGTTCGGGGTCGACGACGTCGCGCATGGCCTCTTCGACGTCCTCGACGGCCGGCAGTGAGGTCGCGGGGGCTGCCGGCGTACCGGCTGCGGTGGTGTCCGTCGTCGCGGTGTCGGTCGTGGTCGGGTTCTCGGTCATTGTCTCGTCACTCATGCTGACTCCGCTTCTCTCTCATGGCTGTCGGTGTCGTGGCGGTCCATCGTCTGGGAAAGCGCATCCTTGAACGCCATCCAGCCGAGGAGTGCGCACTTCACGCGCGCGGGGTACTTGCTGACACCGGTGAACGCGATGCCGTCGCCGATGATGTCCTCGTCGCCCGGATCCTTGCCGCGGGAGGTCATCATCGTGTTGAACGACTCGACGGTGGCGAGGGCCTCGCCGACCGACTGTCCGACGATCAGGTCGTGTAGCACCGACGTGGAGGCCTGGGAGATCGAGCATCCCTGGCCGTCGTAGGACACGTCGTCGATCGTGCTGCCGTCGGTCGAGACGGCGACGCGCAGGGTCACCTCGTCGCCGCACGTCGGGTTGACGTGGTGGACCTCGGCGCCGAACGGCTCGCGGAGTCCTCGACCGTGCGGATGTTTGTAGTGGTCCAGGATCACTTCCTGGTACATCTGCTCCATACGCATGCTCAGTTCACCCCGAAGAAGTTCTGCGCCTTGACGATCGCCGCGGCCAACGCGTCGACCTCGGCAAGCGTGTTGTAGGCGGCGAACGACGCACGCGCAGTCGCGGCCACACCGAAGCGTCGGTGCAGCGGCCATGCGCAGTGGTGGCCGACGCGGATGGCGACGCCCTCGTCGTCGAGGATCTGCCCCAGGTCGTGGGCGTGGATGCCGTCGACGAGGAAAGACACCGCTCCCCCGCGGTTCTCGGTGGTGGTCGGGCCGATGATGCGCAGGCCGTCGATCTCACCGAGCCGTGAGAGCGCGTGCTCGACGAGAGCATGCTCATGGGCGGCAACGGCTTCCATGCCGATGGTCTGGAGGTAGCGCACCGCGGCACCGAGGCCCACGACCTGCGAGGTCATCGGCACACCGGCCTCGAAACGCTGGGGCGGCGGCGCGTAGGTCGACACCTCCATCGTGACGGTCTCGATCATCGAGCCGCCGGTGATGAACGGCGGCAACGCATCGAGGAGTTCGGTCTTGCCGTACAGCGCGCCGACACCGCTCGGACCGAACATCTTGTGCCCGGAGAACGCGGCGAAGTCGACGTCCAGCGCGGTCAGGTCGACCGGCATGTGCGGCACCGACTGGCACGCGTCGAGGACGACGAGCGCACCGACTGCCTGCGCGCGCGAGACGAGTTCTCCGACATCGGCGACGGCACCGGTGACGTTCGACTGGTGGGTGAACGCGATGGCCTTCACCGACTCGTCGAGGGTCAGCGAGTCCAGGTCGATGCGACCGTCGTCGGTCACTCCGTACCAGCGCAGCGTCGCACCGGTCCGACGGCAGAGTTCCTGCCACGGCACCAGATTCGCGTGATGCTCGAGCTCGGTGATGACCACGGTGTCGCCCGGGCCCAATGCCGATCCGCCGAGGATCGACGCCGAACGCGGATCGCCGAGCGTGTAGGTCACCAGATTGAGCGCCTCGGTGGCGTTCTTGGTGAACACCAGCTGATCCGACGACGCGCCGACGAAGGCCGCGATGACCTCACGCGCATCCTCATAGGCGTCGGTGGCCTCTTCGGCGAGCTGGTGGGCTCCCCGGTGCACCGCCGCATTGTGGTGCGTGAGGAAGTACCGCTCGGCGTCGAGCACCTGCACGGGACGCTGCGATGTGGCCCCGGAGTCGAGGTACACCAACGGCTTCTCGTCACGAACGGTGCGCGACAGGATCGGGAAGTCCGCGCGCAGCGCCTCCACGTCGAAAGCGGCTGCCGCAGTTGTGGTCTCAGGCGAGAGTGTCACGTACGTGCACCTCCAGGGGTGTTGGTTCAGCCGGCCTTGGCCGCCGAGGTGAAACGCTCGTAGCCGTTCTCCTCGAGCACGTCGGCCAGTTCCGGGCCACCGGACTCGACGACACGTCCGTTGACGAAGACGTGGACGAACTCGGGCTTGATGTAGCGGAGGATGCGCGTGTAGTGCGTGATCAGCAGGACGCCACCGTTGTCGCGCTCCTTGTAGCGGTTGACGCCCTCGCTGACGACGCGCAGCGCGTCGACGTCGAGACCCGAGTCGGTCTCGTCGAGGATCGCGATCTTCGGCTTGAGCAGGTCGAGCTGCAGGATCTCGTGGCGCTTCTTCTCGCCGCCGGAGAAGCCCTCGTTGACGCTGCGCTCGGAGAACGACGGATCGATCTCCAGAGCGGTCATCGCCTCCTTGGTCTCCTTGACCCAGTGCCGCAGCTTCGGCGCCTCGCCGCGGACGGCGGTGGCGGCGGTGCGCAGGAAGTTCGACATCGACACGCCGGGCACCTCGACGGGGTACTGCATCGCCAGGAACAGGCCGGCGCGCGCACGCTCGTCGACGCTCATCTCCAGGACGTCCTCGCCGTCGAGGGTGATCGAGCCGGAGGTCACCTGGTACTTGGGATGACCGGCGATGGCGTAGGACAGCGTGGACTTGCCCGAACCGTTGGGCCCCATGATCGCGTGCGTCTCACCGGACTTCACGGTCAGGTCGACACCCTTGAGGATGTGGATGGGCTCGGCGTCGGAGTCGGACTGTGCGACATCGACGTGCAGGTCACGGATTTCCAGTGTGGTCATGTTTCTGAGTTCTCTCTAACAGGCTGTGGGAGGTTCTGAGTCGGACGCGGTCGCTGGTCAGGCGCCGGAGAGTTCGAGCTCGCGCTCGACGGCGGCGGACAGACGCTCGCGGAGCTCGGGCACGCCGATCTTGGCGATCACCTCGCCGAAGAATCCGCGGATGACCAGACGGCGCGCCTGATCCTCGGGGATGCCGCGAGCCTGCAGGTAGAACAGCTGCTCGTCGTCGAAACGTCCGGTGGCGCTGGCGTGGCCGGCGCCGACGATCTCGCCGGTCTCGATCTCGAGGTTGGGCACCGAGTCGGCACGGGCGTTGTCGGTGAGCACCAGGTTGCGGTTGAGTTCGAAGGTGTCGGTGCCCTCGGCCTCGGCGCGGATCAGCACGTCGCCGATCCAGACCGTGTGCGCCTCGCGCGACCGGTCGCCGCTCGTATCACCCTGCAGTGCACCCTTGTACACCACGTTCGAGCGGCAGTTGGGCTGGCTGTGGTCGACGAGCAGGCGCTGCTCGAGATGCTGTCCCGCGTCGGCGAAGTACAGACCCCACATCTCGACGTCGCCACCCGGCGCGTCGTAGTGGACGATCGGCGAGAGCCGGACGAGGTTGCCGCCGAAGCTGACCGCGAAGTGGCGGACCACGGAATCGCGGCCGGTGCGCACGTGATGGGCGACGACGTGAACCGCGTCGTCGTCCCAGTCGTGCACGTTGACGACGGTGAGCGCGGCGCTGTCGCCGACGACGAACTCGACGTTCTCGGCGAAGGTTCCGCCGCCCTTCTGGTCCAGCACCACGACGGCGCGGGCGAAGGGCTCGAGCCGGACCTGGGTGTGACCGAAGGCGGTCTCGCCCTCACCGGGACCGGTGACCGTGATGGTGACCGGCTCGGACAGCTCGACCTCGCGGCCGACGGTGACGACCGTGGCCTGCGTGAACGTCGAGTATGCCTGCGCGGCGACCCGGTCGAAGGGCACGCCGCCCTGGCCGAGACGCTCGTCGTCGCGACCGACGGTCTCGACGGTGACGCCCTCGGACACTCCGGTCACCTCGACGGTCGCCTCAGCGGTCCGCTGTGCGGAACCGTCGTGCAGACCGCGCAGGCGGCGGAACGGGGTGAAGCGCCAGGCCTCTTCGCGAGGGCTGGGCACCTCGAAGGCGTTGACGTCGAACGAGGTGAACAGTTCACCCTTGTTGACGACAGGCGAATGCGAGCCCGGTGTCGAAACCGGGAGTGTCGGATCGGCCATCAGCCGACGGCTCCTTCCATCTGAAGCTCGATCAGGCGGTTGAGCTCGAGCGCGTATTCCATCGGGAGTTCCTTGGCGATCGGCTCGACGAAGCCGCGGACCACCATGGCCATCGCCTCGTCCTCGGTCAGACCACGGCTCATCAGGTAGAAGAGCTGATCGTCGCTGACCTTCGAGACGGTCGCCTCATGCCCCATCGTCACGTCGTCCTCGCGGATGTCGACGTAGGGGTAGGTATCACTGCGGGAGATGGTGTCGACCAGCAGCGCATCGCATTTCACCGTCGAGCGGCTGCCGTGCGCTCCGTTGTTGATCTTGATCAGGCCGCGGTAGGAGGCGCGGCCACCGCCTCGGGCCACCGACTTCGAGATGATGTTGCTCGAGGTGTTCGGCGCGAGGTGGACCATCTTGGAACCGGTGTCCTGGTGCTGTCCGGGGCCGGCGAAGGCGACGGAGAGGACCTCGCCCTTCGCGTGCTCACCGGTCAGCCAGACCGCCGGGTACTTCATGGTGACCTTCGAGCCGATGTTGCCGTCGACCCACTCCATGGTGGCGCCGGCCTCGGCCTTGGCGCGCTTGGTCACCAGGTTGTAGACGTTGTTCGACCAGTTCTGGATGGTCGTGTAGCGGCAGCGGCCGCCCTTCTTCACGATGATCTCGACGACCGCGGAGTGCAGCGAGTCGGTCTTGTAGATCGGCGCGGTACAACCCTCGACGTAGTGCACGTAGGCACCCTCGTCGACGATGATCAGGGTGCGCTCGAACTGGCCCATGTTCTCGGTGTTGATCCGGAAGTAGGCCTGCAGTGGGATGTCGACGTGGACACCCGGCGGGACGTAGATGAACGAGCCACCGGACCAGACCGCGGTGTTCAACGCGGAGAACTTGTTGTCACCGGCCGGGATGACCGAGCCGAAGTACTCCTGGAAGATCTCCGGGTGCTCCTTGAGCGCGGTGTCGGTGTCGAGGAAGATCACGCCCTGCTTCTCGAGGTCCTCGCGGATCGAGTGGTAGACGACCTCGGACTCGTACTGAGCGGCGACACCGGAGACCAGGCGCTGCTTCTCCGCCTCCGGGATGCCGAGCTTGTCGTAGGTGTTCTTGATGTCCTCGGGCAGGTCTTCCCAGGTGGCGGCCTGCTTCTCGCTGGACCGCACGAAGTACTTGATGTTGTCGAAGTCGATGCCCTCGAGTCCGGCGCCCCAACCCGGCATCGGCTTCTTGTCGAAGATCTTCAGTGCCTTGAGGCGCTGCTCGAGCATCCACTCGGGCTCGCTCTTCTTGGCCGAGATGTCGGCGACGACCGCCGGGGACAGTCCGCGCTTGGCGCTGGCGCCGGCCACGTCGGAGTCGGCCCAGCCGTAGCCGTACTTGCCGAGGGCGGCAATCGTCTCTTCCTGCGTGAGGGGAGCCGGGGCGGTCGGCGTGGTGGCGGCCGGATCGGTGACGGTCATCGCGTGGCCTTTCGGGTTGTCGTGGGCAGTGTCTGTGAGGTTCCGTGCTGAGGAGACGGTGGAGACTCCGGCGGCGGATGGATCGGTACGTGGGTGGTGCAGGCGCAGTCACCGTTGGCGATGGTGGCCAGGCGCTGCACGTGCGTACCGAGCAGCTCGGTGAAGACCGCGGTCTCGGCCTCACAGAGTTCGGGGAACTCGGTGGCGACGTGCGCCACCGGGCAGTGGTGCTGGCAGATCTGCATGCCGTTGCCGACCTGCCGGGTGTTGGTCGCATAGCCCGCGCTGGTCAGCGCGTCGGCGATCTCCTCGACGGTGTCGGCGACCGTGACGGGGTCGGTGCTCGGCGACACGTCGGCCACGATCCGCTCGACTCGTTCCCGCGCGAATTCGGCGACGGCGTCGTGGCCACCGAGGTCACGAAGCTTGCGCATCGCGGCACCGGCGAGGTCATCGTAGGCGTGGCGCATCTTGCCGCGCCCCTCCGGCGTGAGCTGGAACCACTTCGCGGGGCGACCGCGCCCACGACCGCGACGCTGACCGAACCCGGTCGAGGCGACCTCGATGTCCCCGGCACTGGTGAGCGCATCGAGGTGACGACGCACGCCGGCGGCGGAGATGCCGAGACGCTCGCCGATCTCGCCCGCGGTCAGCGGGCCGTCCTCGACGAGCAGGTTCACCACGGCGTCACGCGTCTGACCGTCGTGCTGTTCGGCACCGGCGGTCGGCTGAGGGCTTGCCGTACCAGCGGAGGGCACGGCATTGCCGCTGCCCGAGGGCAGCACAACATCGTTCCGCATGGTTTTCACAACACGAGTGTGACGTAATTGATTCCACGCTGCCAGCAAGGGTGCCCTTAGCGAAGCGATGGAATTCTGCCACGGTGTCTCGATTGTCCGGATAAAGGGTGGTCGCGAGGTATCGGCCGCCGACGATTACAGTCGTCGTGTGCCCGAAACCACAGCTGGCCGCCGCGTGCCGGACTTCTTCGGACTCGTGTGGAATCACCTGCTCTCCGTGTTGAACTACCTCGGACTACGTAAACAGCGCCCGGTCGAACCCGACGCCGACGCCACCGAGCAGCGCGGCGACTACGGAAAGACCGTCGCCCGCCTACACGACGACGAACGCGAGGTCGGCCCCCTCAACGCCGCGGAGACCCGACGCCTTCGCCGCATCAAGCTCTTCGGCGCCACCGGCTCCGTCCTGATCCTCATCGGCGCACTCGGTACCGGCGCGGTTCCGGTGCTGCAGAACCCGGTGGCCGGCATGCGCGTGCTGTCGTTGCCGTCCCGGATGTTCGGCACCGCACTCGCCCTCTCCATCGGCGGCACCATCACCCTGGTGGTCGCGTGGCTGCTGATCGGCCGTTTCGCGGTGGGTCGGTTCAGCGTCGAGGTCCTGCATGGGCGCAGCCCGGAACGCCGGATGAGTCGACGTCAGGCCGACCGGACCCTCATGCTGTGGATCACGCCCATCGTGCTGGCTCCCCCGCTGCTCAGCAAGGACGTCTACTCGTACCTCGCGCAGAGTGCCATCGCCTACCGGGGCATGGACCCCTACTCGGTCAGCCCGGTACGAGGTCTGGGCGTCGACCACATCCTGACGCGATCGGTGCCCAACCTGTGGCGGGACACCCCGGCACCCTATGGACCACTCTTCCTGTGGATCGGCGAGGGCATCACGAAGGTGACCGGCGCGAACATCACCGCGGCAATCTTCCTGCACCGTATCGTCGCGCTGCTCGGTGTCGCGCTCATCGTGTGGGCGTTGCCGCGGCTGGCGAAGCGCTGCGGGGTGTCCTCGGTCGCCGCCCTGTGGCTCGGTGCGATGAACCCGCTCGTGATCCTGCATCTGGTGGGCGGCATCCACAACGAGGCACTCATGCTCGGTCTGATGCTCGTGGGCCTCGAACTGAGTTTCCGCGCCATCTACGGTGTCGATCGGCTACGCAAGCCGGGAACGCTGATACCCACGAGAGCCGGGTGGATCCTGATCGCCGGCGGCGCGGTGATAGCGGCGTCCGCGATGATCAAGGTCGCCTCCCTGCTCGCGCTCGGCTTCGTCGGGATCGCCCTGGCCATGCGCTGGGGCGCCACGCTGCCGGCGCTTCGACGCGCGCCGGTCCGCGAATGGTGGTCCCGATCGAAATGGTCGGTGTATGCCCTCTGCGTCTCCGCCGGCTTCTACGCGGTGGTGCTCGGCATCGTGATGGTCGGCATCTCGCTGGGGACCGGGCTCGGATTCGGCTGGACGGGCACGCTGTCGACCGGTGAGATCGTGCGGTCGTGGATGTCGATGCCGACCCTGCTCGGTGTGACCACCGGACGCATCGGTGTGACGCTCGGACTCGGCGAACACACGCAGGCGATCCTCGAGGTCGCCCGTCCGGTCGGCCAGCTCGTCGCGGGCCTGTTCATCATCCGCTGGATGCTCGCGACCCTCGGCGGACGCCTCCACCCGCTCGGCGCACTCGGTGTGTCAATGGCCACATTCATCCTGTTCTTCCCGTTCGTTCAGGCCTGGTATCTGCTCTGGGCAGTGATCCCCCTCGCGGCCTGGGCGACCGGTGCGTGGTTCCGGATCTCCACCATCGCCGCGTCGGCGATCATCGCGATCGTCGTGATGCCCACGAGCTCCAACACCAGTGGAGTCGTTCTCGCACAGGGCCTTCTGGCCGGTGTGATCATGGTCGCAGCACTCACCGCGCTCTTCTTCGAGGACCGCTCGCCGCGTCGGTGGCGTCGCCGCAGAACCGGGGCGCCGGAGGACACCCCGGAACCCGCCGAGAACGCCCCGACGCCATGACGATCCCCCACCGCACCCGCGAGCGGCGTTTTTCGTCCGCGGGGTCCGAGCGCCTAGTCTGACCTGTGTGCGCAGCACGACTCCTCGGCAGATCAGCGACGACGATCGGATGAACGATCGTCCGCCGACCGACCCCGTCGCGTCCCCCGCGGTCGAGGTCCGCGGGTTGGTCAAGGCCTTCGGTGACCGAACCGCCGTCGATCGACTCGATCTCACCGTGGAGCGCGGTCAGATCCTCGCCCTTCTCGGACCGAACGGTGCGGGCAAGACCACCACCGTCGAGATCTGCGAGGGCTTCACCGCCCCCGACGCCGGCACCGTCCGGGTTCTCGGGCTCGACCCGATCGTCGACAACGACGCCCTCCGCCGCCGTATCGGCGTGATGCTCCAGGGCGGCGGCGCCTACCCCGGCGCCCGCGCCGAGGAGATGCTGCGGCTCGTCGCCGCCTACTCGGCCGACCCGATCGACCCCGAATTCCTCCTCGACGCACTCGGTCTCGGCGACGTCCGACGCACGTCGTACCGACGCCTCTCCGGCGGGCAACAGCAACGCCTTGCGCTCGCCTGCGCGATCGTCGGCCGTCCCGAACTCGTGTTCCTCGACGAGCCGACCGCGGGCCTCGACGCCCATGCGCGTCTCGTCGTCTGGGAACTCGTCGACCGTCTCCGCGCCGACGGGGTGTCCATCCTGCTCACCACCCATCTGATGGACGAGGCGGAGGAACTCGCCGACCAGGTCGTGATCATCGATCACGGCCGCGCGGTTGCCGCCGGGACCCCCGCCGATCTCACCAGCACCGGCGCCGAGAACGAGTTGCGGTTCACCGCACCCCGCGGGCTCGACCTGTCGATGCTGACGCTCGCGCTGCCCGAGGGTTACCACTGCACCGAGGCGAACCCCGGCTCGTACCTCGTCATCGGTCCGATGACCCCCCAGGTCCTCGCGACGGTGACCGCCTGGTGCGCGAAGATCAACGTCCTCGCAACCGATCTCCGTGTCGAGACCCGCAGTCTCGAAGACGTCTTCCTCGACCTGACCGGACGGGCCCTACGACCGTGAACTCCCCCGCAGTGAACTCCCCTGCTCCCGGCACCGGACTCTTCCCCGACGGCATGTTCCGTCCGGCGCCGCGTCCGGCATCCCTGCCGGCGATGATCGCCGCACAGTCGACGCTCGAGCTCAAGCTCCTGCTGCGCAACGGTGAGCAGCTGTTGCTCACGATGTTCATCCCGATCACCCTGCTCGTCGGGTTGTGCCTGCTACCGATCAACACGACGTTCGGCGACGGACCGGCCGAGCGGGCCACGCTCTTCGTCCCCGCGATCCTCACGGTCGCCGTGATGTCGACCGCCTTCACCGGCCAGGCGATCGCCGTCGGCTTCGACCGTCGGTACGGGGCGCTGAAACGACTGGGCGCCACGCCGATCCCCCGGTGGGGCATCATCGTCGGCAAGTCGGTCGCGGTGCTGATCGTGGTGGCCCTGCAGTCGGTCATCATCGGCGCCATCGGATTCGCCTTCGGGTGGCGGCCCGACGCGGTCGGACTGCTGATCGGCGCGTTGGTGATCATCATCGGCACCGCCTGCTTCGCGGCGCTCGGACTGCTCCTCGGCGGCACGCTCAAGGCGGAGGTCGTCCTGGCCCTGGCGAACCTGCTCTGGTTCGCGTTCATCGGTCTCGGCAGCCTCGTGGTCGTCGATTCCAACGTTCCCGGCGCCGTGCACACCCTGGCACGGTGCATCCCCTCGGGTGCGCTCAGTGAGGCCCTCGAAATGGCCTCGCGTGGTTCGTTCGACGCCTTCGGGGTGGGCGTCTTGCTGGTGTGGGCCGCAGTGGCCGGCACCTTGGCGGTGAGGTGGTTCCGATTCCGATGACGACGTCGCAGACTTCGACACGACCCGACGGGGCGGACCCCGACCGGGTCACCCCCGACGAGCGCGGCAACCGGCGGATGAGCGGGTTCTGGCGGTCCATCCCGGGATTCGGCCGACCGACGATCCGCTTCGTGCACCGCTGGGCGATCGCGCTGCTCGTCTCCAACGTCGGGATCGTCGCCACCGGCGGCGCCGTGCGGGTCACGGGTTCGGGTCTCGGCTGCCCGACCTGGCCGCGCTGCACCGACGACTCCTTCGTCCCGCACGGCGAACTCGGCATCCACGGCGCGATCGAGTTCGGCAACCGGATGCTGACGTGGGTCCTGATCATCATCGCGATCGCCACCTGGATCGCCGTGCTCCGGTATGCCGGATCGGCACGTCGCGACAAGTGGCTCGTCACCCTGATCGCGCTCGGTATCCCGTTCCAGGGCGTGATCGGCGGCATCACCGTCCTCACCGACCTCAACCCGTGGGTCGTGGCGCTGCACTTCATCCTGTCGATGATCCTGGTGTCGGCGGCGACCGTACTGGTCTTCCGGATGCGCCCGTACCCGACTCCGACCGAGCCCGCCCCTGCCGACACCGACACCCCGGGGATGGCGACCCGGCGACTGGGCATCTACCTGGCGGGACTGCTGTACGTGGTCACCTGGGTGACGATCTACCTCGGCACCGTGGTCACCGGCTCCGGCCCGCACGCCGGCGACGTCGACGCTCCTCGCAACGGACTCGACCCCGACAACGCCACCCAGCTCCACGCCGACGCGGTGTTCGTCCTCGTCGGACTGGGTCTGGCAGCACTCGTCTACGCCCGCGTCTTCGCGCGTCCCCAACAGCGCTCGGCGCTGGTCTTCGTGGGGCTGCTCGCCCTGCAGGGCGTGATCGGCTTCGTCCAGTTCTTCACCGATCTGCCCGTCGCGCTGGTCATCGCCCACATGTTCGGCAGTGCGCTGCTGCTCATCGGCGCCACTTGGCAGGTGCTGGTCGCCCGGGCGACCGATCAGCCGCGCGTCGAGGCGGCGGCCTGACCACGAGCCACGAAACGAGAAACGACCCCCGGCGATCACGCCGGGGGTCGTTTCTGTTCCGCGGGTCGGACCGTCGGTCAGAGGATCGCGCGGTTGCGCGCCTTCGGGAAGCGCTTCTGGCGGGCCACCCAGCCGGCCATCTTGCGGTAGTGCGACGGCTTGACGGTGGTCTCCGAGGTGAGATCGCGGTCCCACTCGGCGATCTCGAGTCCGTCGACGGCATCGACGACGGCCTGCGCGGTCGCGAGGTCGGCGACGACGCGGTCACCGAGAACGCCCCCGGCGTCACCGACGAGCGTGATCCGTACGCCGGCCGCACCGATCGCCTGGAGGACGACCTTCGCGCTGCCGCCCTCGCGGGCGACGAACTTCTTCACCGAGGCGACGACATCGCCCGGGGCCTGGACGGTCGGCGTGGCTGTGGTGTCGGTGGCGGCACTGTCAGTCATGACGCTCAGCATACCGGTGGGCCCGGGCCGGTCCCGATAGCGGGATCGGCATCACATCCGGCGTGTTCCCCGTGTACAACGGGTGTCGTGCGCGCGATACAGGTGACCCGCCACGGCGGTCCGGACGTCCTGGCCTTCGGAACCGTCGACGACCCGATCCCGGCCGCCGACGAGGTGATCGTCCGGACCTCGGCAGTCGGCGTCAACTACATCGACACCTATCTCCGGCGCGGGCTCTACCCGTCGACCCCGCCGTACATTCCGGGCACCGAGGGCGCGGGTGAGATCGTCTCCCTGGGCTCGGAGGTGTCCGGCCTCGAAGTGGGCCAACGGGTCGCGTGGTGCGCAGCACCCGCGTCGTACGCCGAACTCGTGGCGGTGCCCGCAGCGCAGGCGGTCGTCGTCCCCGACGGGATCGACGACGCGGTCGCAGGATCGTCGCTGCTCCGGGGGCTCACCGCGCATTACCTCCTGGACGGGAGCGCACATCCGCATCCGGAGGACACGGTGCTGATCCACGCCGGGGCCGGCGGGGTCGGGCTGATCCTCACCCAGATGGCCAAACGCCACGGGATACGGGTCATCACGACGGTGTCGTCTGACGAGAAAGAAGAGCTGTCCCGGGAGGCCGGAGCCGACCACGTCCTGCGGTACACCGACGACCTCGCCGCGCGCGTCCGGGAGCTGACCGACGGCCGCGGTGTCCCGGTGGTCTACGACGGGGTCGGCGCGGACACCTTCGAGCAGTCGCTGGCCGCCACGGCCGTCCGCGGCATCATCGTCCTGTTCGGCGCCTCCAGCGGACCGGTGCCGCCGTTCGATCTGCAGCGCCTCAATCCGGCCGGTTCGTTGTCGGTGACCCGGCCCACGCTGGCGCATTTCACCGCGACGCCGGAGGAACTGAACTGGCGGGCCGGCGAATACTTCGAGGCGATCCTCGATGGCGACGTGGACGTGCGGGTGGGTCAGCGATACCGCCTGGCCGACGCCGCGCAGGCCCACGCGGACCTCGAGGCACGGAAGACCACGGGTGCGACCGTGCTGTTGCCGGCCGATTCCTGACGCGTCAGACGGACGGGATCAGCAGTACCGGGGTTCAGAAGTACCGGGGTCAGAAGTACGAGGAGATCGTCTGCATGCCGACGACCGCGTCGATCGCCAGACCGCAGAAGACGATCGCCAGGTACTCGTTGGACTGCAGGAACACCTTGAGGGGTTTCACCTCGGCACCGCGCTTGGTGTCGCGGTAGAGCTTGGTGACCCGCTCGAGGAACCAGGCGCCGGCGAGGAGGGCGATCACGGTGTAGATCCAGCTCGTGGCCGGGATCAGGGCGAGCGAGCTGATGACGGTCAGCCAGGTGTAGACCAACATCTGACGCGTGACGCGTTCCTCGGTCGCGATGACCGGGAGCATCGGCACGCCGGCCGCCTTGTAATCCTCCTTGTAGCGCATCGCGAGCGCCCAGGTGTGCGGCGGAGTCCAGAAGAAGATGACCAGGAACAGCACGATCGGCTGCCAGCTGATGGAGCCGGTGACGGCGGCCCAGCCGACGAGCGTCGGCATGCAACCGGCGGCACCGCCCCACACCACGTTCTGCCAGGTGCGGCGCTTGAGGATCATCGTGTAGACGCCGACGTAGAAGATGATCGTCGCCGAGACGAGCAGGGACGACAGCAGGTTCGCGGCGAAGTACAGCACCGCGAACGACGCTGCCCAGAGCACCAGGCCGAAGATCAGCGCACTGCGCGTGGCGACCGCCCGACGGGCCAGGGGCCGGCGCTCGGTGCGCTTCATCTTCTTGTCGATGTCGGCGTCGACCACCATGTTGAGGGTGTTCGCGCTGCCGGCACCGAGCCATCCACCGATCAGGGTGAAGGCGATGACGGCGATGTCGACGTGACCGCGATCGGCCTGCAGCATCACCGGGATCGTCGCAACCAGCAGCAGCTCGATGACCCGCGGCTTCGTCAGCGCGACATACGCAAGCACCGTCGCGCGCACACGTCCGGCCCACGTCAGATCCGCCGGCATGACCGGCTCGGTCGAAACCTGCTGTGATGCGGTGTCGGTCGAGTGGGATGCGGCGGGATGGTCTCCGCTCACACGCTCCCCTATCCTCACGAACACTCCTCGTCCGCCCGCACAGATCGCCGCGGGCTACTACAGAGCATGGTAGACGTTTGCCTTTGCGAACCGTGAATCGCGTCGTGGCGGAGCCCGTGACCGGCGACGATCGGCGAACCGGCGGGTAACTTTCGGTCGGCGCGCAGGTCGCCGTCGCAGCCGATTACTCTGGACTCGAACGCGCCGAAAACCGAGCAGGCACAGGAGACAATCACCATCGTGGCCGACACAGATGAGATCCGCGCACTGACCACCCCCCGCCATCCGGACGACTGGACCGACCTCGACACCCGGGCAGTCGACACGGCCCGCCTGCTGGCCGCCGACGCGGTGCAGAAGTGCGGCAGCGGCCATCCCGGTACCGCGATGAGCCTCGCGCCGCTGGCCTACACGCTGTTCCAGCGTGTGATGCGGCATGACCCCACCGACACCGACTGGGCCGGCCGCGACCGCTTCGTGCTGTCCTGCGGACATTCGAGCCTGACCCTCTACATCCAGCTCTACCTGGGCGGCTTCGGACTCGAGCTGTCCGACATCGAGGCGCTGCGCACCTGGGATTCGCTGACCCCGGGCCACCCGGAGTTCCGCCACACCCGCGGTGTGGAGATCACCACCGGCCCGCTGGGACAGGGTCTCGCCTCGTCGGTCGGCATGGCGATGGCCGCCCGCCGCGAGCGCGGCCTGTTCGACCCGGACGCCGGCGTCGGCGAGAGCCCGTTCGACCACTACATCTACGTGGTCGCCTCCGACGGTGACATCGAGGAGGGCGTGACCTCCGAGGCCAGCTCGCTCGCCGGCACCCAGCAGCTCGGCAACCTGATCGTGTTCTACGACCAGAACCAGATCTCGATCGAGGACGACACCGACATCGCCCTGTCCGAGGACGTCGCCAAGCGCTACGAGGCCTACGGCTGGCACGTGCAGACCGTCGAGGGCGGCGAGGACGTCGTGGCCATCGAGGCCGCCATCAAGGCCGCCCAGGAGGTCGTCGACCGTCCGTCGATCATCTGCCTGCGCACCATCATCGGCTACCCGGCGCCGAACATGATGAACACCGGCATGGCCCACGGCGCCGCACTCGGCGAGGACGAGGTCGCGGCCACCAAGAAGGTCCTCGGCTTCGACCCCGAGAAGAACTTCGAGGTCACCGACGAGGTCATCGCGCACACCCGCAAGCTCGTCGAGCGCGGTGCCGAGCAGCGCAAGGAGTGGACCGCCTCCTTCGACGCGTGGGCCGAGAAGAACCCCGAGCAGAAGGCGCTGTTCGACCGCCTGACCGCCCATGAGCTCCCCGAGGGCTGGACCGACAGCCTGCCGAGCTGGAACGTCGGCGACAAGGACGTGGCCACGCGCAGCGCCTCGGGCAAGGTGCTCGGCGCCCTCGCGCCGGTGCTGCCCGAACTGTGGGGCGGTTCCGCCGACCTCGCCGGCTCGAACAACACCACGATGGACGGCGAGCCCTCGTTCGGCCCGACGTCGATCAGCACCAAGAAGTGGTCGGCCAACCCCTACGGCCGCACCCTGCACTTCGGTGTCCGCGAGCACGCGATGGGTTCGATCCTGTCGGGCATCGCCCTGCACGGACCGACCCGCGCCTACGGCGGTACCTTCCTGCAGTTCGCCGACTACATGCGTCCGGCCGTCCGGCTGGCCGCGCTGATGGAGATCGACCCGATCTACGTCTGGACCCACGACTCGATCGGTCTCGGCGAGGACGGCCCGACCCATCAGCCGATCGAGCACCTGGCCGCACTGCGGGCGATCCCGAACCTCGACGTCGTGCGCCCCGCCGACGCGAACGAGACCGCTTATGCCTGGGCGCACCTGCTGACCCGGCGCAACCACCCGGTCGGCCTGGCTCTCACCCGCCAGAACCTTCCGATCCTCGAGGGCACCTCGGCACAGGGCGTCGCCAACGGCGGCTACATCCTCAGCGATTCCGAGGGCGACCCACAGGTCGTGCTCATCGGTACCGGTTCCGAGGTGTACCTGGCCGTCGAGGCACAGAAGGCATTGGCCGACAAGGGAATCAAGGCCCGCGTCGTGTCCTTGCCGTGTGTCGAGTGGTTCGACGAGCAGCCCAAGGGGTACCAGGACCACGTCCTGCCGCCGTCGGTTCCGCGTGTCGCCGTCGAGGCCGGCATCGCGATGCCGTGGTACCGCATCGTCGGTGCCGGTGGCGAGATCGTCAGCATCGAGCACTTCGGTGCATCGGCCGACTACAAGGTGCTCTTCACCAAGTTCGGGATCACCGCAGAGGCCGTCACCTCGGCCGCCGAACGCGTCGTCGCCGGCTGACCAACCCAAGGAGAGAGATCGTGACCCAGAACGAGAAGCTCGCCGAACTGTCCGCCGCCGGTGTCTCGGTGTGGCTGGACGACCTGTCCCGTGACCTGATCAGTTCCGGCGACCTCGCCGAACTGATCGCGACCAAGTCGGTGGTCGGCGTGACCACCAACCCGTCGATCTTCCAGGCGGCACTGTCGAAGGGCACTGCCTACAACGCGCAGGTCAACGAACTCGCTGCGCGCGGCGCCGATGTCGACGGCACCATCCGCACGGTGACCACCGACGACGTCCGCAACGCCTGTGACGTCCTCGCACCGGTGTACGAGGAGTCCGACGGCGTCGACGGCCGGGTGTCGATCGAGGTCGATCCCCGCCTGGCCCACGACACCGACGGCACGGTCGCCCAGGCGATCGAGCTGTGGAAGATCGTCGACCGCCCCAACCTGCTGATCAAGATCCCGGCCACCAAGGCCGGGCTCCCCGCGATCACCAAGGTGATCGCCGAGGGCATCAGCGTCAACGTGACGCTGATCTTCTCGGTGGAGCGCTACAAGGAGGTCATGGACGCCTACCTCGACGGCCTCGACGCCGCCGCGGAAGCCGGTCACGACCTGTCCAACATCCACTCGGTGGCGTCGTTCTTCGTGTCGCGTGTCGACACCGAGATCGACAAGCGCCTCGACGCCATCGGCACCCCGGAGGCGGTGGAGCTCAAGGGCAAGGCCGCGCTGGCCAACGCCCGCCTGGCCTACTCGGCCTACCAGCAGGTGTTCGAGGTCGAGTCGCGTTTCCCCGACCTGCTCGCCCACGGCGCACGCCCGCAGCGCGCTCTCTGGGCGTCGACCGGTGTGAAGAACCCGGACTACCCCGACACCCTGTACGTCAGCGAGCTCGTCGCGCCCAACACGGTCAACACCATGCCGGGCAAGACGATGGACGCCTTCGCCGACCACGGTTGGGTCAACACCGGCTCGATCATCGGTCTCGCGCAGGAGTCGCAGGAGATCTTCGACAAGATCGCGGCGCTCGGCGTGGACACGGTCGACGTCTTCAAGGTCCTCGAGGAGGAGGGCGTCAGCAAGTTCGAGGACGCGTGGAACGATCTGCTCGACGCGACCGCCGAGCAGTTGTCCGCGGCGAACAAGGGCTGAACCCACGTGGCCGTCGGCGAGGACGCAGTAGGACCCGATTCCTGGACCAATCCGCTCCGTGACCCACAGGACAAGCGGCTCCCCCGCATCGCGGGCCCGTGCAGTCTGGTCATCTTCGGCGTCACCGGAGACCTGGCACGCAAGAAGTTGATGCCTGCGGTCTACGACCTCGCCAACCGCGGCCTGCTCCCCCCGTCGTTCGCTCTCGTCGGGTTCGCCCGGCGCGACTGGACCGACGAGGACTTCGGGGCGGTCGTGCACGACGCCGTGCGGGAACACGCCCGCACGGGCTTCCGCGAGGAGGTGTGGGAGCGCCTCGCCGAGGGCTTCCGCTTCGTGCAGGGCAACTTCGACGACGACGCCGCTTTCGACAAGTTGCGCGACACCCTCAAGTCGCTCGACAACGAACGCGGTACGGACGGCAATCACGCTTTCTACCTGTCGATCCCGCCCGGTGCCTTCCCGACTGTGTGTGAACAGCTCGAGCGCAGCGGGCTGGCGTCACCGACCGGCGACAGCTGGCGCCGGGTCGTCATCGAGAAGCCCTTCGGTCACGACCTCGAGTCGGCCCGTGAGCTCAACGCCATCGTGAACAGCGTCTTCCCGGAGTCGTCGGTGTTCCGCATCGACCACTACCTGGGCAAGGAGACGGTGCAGAACATCCTGGCGCTGCGCTTCGCCAACCAGCTGTTCGATCCGCTGTGGAGTGCGCACTACGTCGACCATGTCCAGATCACCATGGCCGAGGACATCGGTCTCGGCGGCCGGGCCGGCTATTACGACGGCATCGGCGCGGCGCGCGACGTCATCCAGAACCATCTGCTGCAGCTGATGGCGCTGGTGGCGATGGAGGAGCCGATCTCCTTCGAACCCAAGCAGTTACAGGCGGAGAAGGCGAAAGTCCTCGCCGCCACCCGCAACATCGAGCCGCTGTCGGAGAACACGGCTCGAGGCCAGTACACCGCCGGCTGGCAGGGCAGCGAGAAGGTCCGCGGCCTCAAAGAGGAATCGGGTTTCGCGAAGGACTCCACCACCGAGACCTTCGCCGCGATCGCTCTCGAGGTCGATTCCCGACGCTGGGCGGGGGTGCCCTTCTACCTGCGTACCGGCAAGCGCCTCGGTCGGCGCGTCACCGAGATCGCGCTGGTCTTCAAACGGGCACCGCATCTGCCCTTCGACCAGACGATGACCGAGGAACTCAGCCAGAACGTGCTGGTGATCCGCGTCCAGCCCGATGAGGGCATGACGCTCCGGTTCGGCTCCAAGGTTCCCGCGACGAGCATGGAGGTCCGCGATGTGAACATGGACTTCAGCTACGGCACGGCGTTCACCGAGGCGTCTCCGGAGGCCTACGAACGGCTGATCCTCGACGTGCTGCTCGGCGAACCGTCCCTCTTCCCCGTCAACGAGGAAGTCGAATTGTCTTGGCAGATCCTCGATCCGGTGCTCGAACACTGGGCCCAGAACGGTCGGCCGGACGCATATGAGGCGGGAACGTGGGGGCCGGCGTCCGCCGATGAGATGCTCGCGCGCCATGGCCGACAGTGGAGGCGTCCATGATCGTCAACCTGCCCGACACGACGAGCCGGGAAGTCGCCAAGCGACTGGTCAACCTCCACGAGACCGAGGGTTCGGTCAACAACGGCCGTGTGCTGACGCTGGTCGTCTGCGCCGAACACGACGAACCCACCGAAGGCGCCATCGAGGCCGCGATCGCGGCAAGTCGCGAGCATCCCAGCCGCGTCATCGTCGTCTCCCGCGGTGTGCGCCATGCCCGTTCGCGGATGGATGCCGAGATCCGCGTCGGCGGCGACGCCGGCGCGTCGGAGGTCATCGTGCTGTCGCTGGCGGGCGACATGGCCGACCATGCGCACGCGGTGGTGATCCCCTTCCTGCTGCCCGACACCCCGGTGGTCACCTGGTGGCCGAGCATCGGTCCCTCGAAGCCGGCCTCCGATCCGCTCGGGACCCTGGGCCGCCGCCGGATCATGGACGCCAACCGTGACCCGGGCCTGAACACCGTCCTCAAACGGCGTCTGGCCGGGTACTCCCCCGGTGACACCGACATCGCCTGGACCCAGCTCACCCCGTGGCGGGCGATCCTGGCATCGGCACTCGATCGCCCTCCGTTCACCCCGGTCCTCGAGGTCGATGTGACCGGTCCCGATCGCAGCCCGGCCATCGACCTGCTCGCCGGTTGGCTACGGTCGGCGCTGGGTGTGCCGACGCGCAGGTTCACCGGCAGCTTCGAGGTCCGGCTGGTCCGGACCGACGGCGACACCGTGCTGGCCGTCGACGAGGCCAACAACGCGGTCCTGACCGCTCCCGGCAAGCCGGACGGGAAGATCGCGATGACGCCGCGCTCGCTGCCCGTGTGCATCGCCGAGGAATTGCGTCGCCTCGACATCGACGAGGTGTACGCCTCGGCGTTGGCGGGCGTCGCCGACGTGGAGCGGATCTCGCCGGAGCAGGAGGCGCTCCTCCGGGCCGACATGCGGGCCGCGGTCAACCACGCTGCGCAGCAGAGCGATTCAGAAACAGCCGACGGAGAGGAGTGAACGACGTGGCCATCGAGACGCTGGTCTTCGATTCCAAACAGGAACTGGTCGTCACCGCGGCCGCCCGGTTCGTCGACCTGGTGACCCGCGCACAGTCCGAACGCGGAGTCGCGAGCATCGTCCTGACCGGCGGCAGCAACGGGATCGGCATCCTGTCGGCGCTGGCCGCCGACAGCGGCACGATCGACTGGTCGCGAGTCGATCTCTACTGGGGCGATGACCGTTTCGTGCCGGCCGACGACCCGGAACGCAACTCCGGCCAGGCCCGCGAGGCCCTGCTCGACAAGGTGCCGGTGGACCCGTCGCGGGTGTTCCCGATGGCCCCGTCCGACGGTCCGTTCGGCGACGACATAGACGCCGCCGCAGCCGACTACGCGGCGATCCTGGCCGGTCGCTCGGTCGACGGCATCGCCCCCGAGTTCGACCTGCATCTGTTGGGCATGGGCGGCGAAGGTCACATCAACTCCCTCTTCCCGCACACCGCCGCCACCGCGGAGACCGAGAAATCCGTTGTCGCCGTGGAGGACTCGCCCAAGCCGCCGCCGCGTCGGATCACCCTGACGCTGCCCGTGGTCAACCGGTCGCGCAACGTGTGGTTCCTCGTCGCGGGCGCCGACAAGGCCGAGGCCGTCGCCGCCGCCCACAACGGCGCCGATCCGGCGGACTGGCCCTGCGCGGGTGCACACGGCACCGACGAGACCATCTGGTTCCTCGACGAGGACGCCGCCAAGAACCTCTGACCGACGCGGTCCTCAGGCCGTCGCCGGTGCGCCGGCGGAGCCGGTGAGCAGAGCCGGAAGGTACTCCGACGCCATCCCGAATGCGACGCCGACCACGAACGCACCCGCAACGAGCACACTCGGGTGCTGCCAGCTGACCGGATCGTTCACCGCTGACCCGGTCGCAGCTATGGTGCCTGCGGTCGAGGCGAACCCGAGGAAGCCTGCAGGCGTAAAGGACAGCCAGGGGATCCCCGAGATCGCCGCGAGCACACCGGCTCCCCCTATGCAGCACAACGCAACCACCCAGGCTTCGCCGCCCATGGCGTTCGCGACCAGCAGGGTGATCGTGGCGCTGACGACCCCGGCCATACCCATCACGAGCGTGGACCGTGCGCCGGACGGCCCACCCCCGGCGGCGAAGTAGGACGCCCACGCGATGAACACAACCCAGATCGGGACGTCGAGCACGTAGTTCGTGAACAAGACCGACACCGCAGCGAGCAGCCCGATCACCAGAGTTGATGCCACGCGTTGAGGCATATCTCGTTCCTCTCCCCGTCCCCGGCCGATTCTCAATCGCTCGCGACGGCGCCGGGCTTGGATAGCAGGTCGCGGATCCCGGCGTCGATGAACGCGGTGTCGACGTCGTTGGCACCACCTCCCGCGAAGTGCCCCCAGATCCCCGGGATGACCCGCACCTCGCCGTTGGCGATGAACTGCGTCGCCCAATGCTCGTCCTCCGGCGGGAAATAGAGATCCTTCTCCGCCGGCATCGCGAGCAGCGGACATACTATGGCGCGCAACGCCTTTGTGGTGTCCCCGTCGAATCCTGGGGTGTTGCCCACGTCGCCCGCATGCCAGGTCCTCAGCATCGCGATCAGGTTGTTCGGGTCACGGCCGTCACGAAAGAAGTTCTCCCAGAACCCGTAGAGAAAATCGTCGAACGAAGTGAATCCCAGGGCACGCCACTCCTCCTCCCAGTAGAAGGCCTGCGAGTAACCCCATCCCGAGTACACGCGCGCGAAGGCGCGGAGTCCTTTGATCGGCAGTGCTTCTGGCGTGTAATCACCGTCGGCGTAGGCCGCGTCGGCCTTGAGCGCGAACTCGAGCGACTCCAGAAACACCTTGTTGTGCGGAGAAGTGATGCTCGAACCGCAGAACGGAGCCGCACGTTCCACCATCTCGGGATGGCTGACCGCCCACTGGTAGGTCTGCCCGGCACCCATCGACCAGCCGGTGACCAACGCGATCCGTGAGATTCCGAACTTCTCGG
This sequence comes from Gordonia metallireducens, assembly GCF_021245825.1. Taxonomy (NCBI): domain Bacteria; kingdom Bacillati; phylum Actinomycetota; class Actinomycetes; order Mycobacteriales; family Gordoniaceae; genus Gordonia; species Gordonia metallireducens. The sequence goes on from NZ_JAJQJP010000057.1 coordinate 24,455, forward strand.
TGACCAGCCTGTACTGGGCCTCGACCTGGTCATAGAACGTCACAGCCGGGAATCGAGCCCGATCATACGGCGGCGGGGTGTTCGACGGCGACGAGGACAGGCCGTTGCCGAGCATGTTCGGCACGATGATGAACCAGTCGTTGGGATTGAGGGCCTTGTCGTCTCCGATCAGCCACTCGTTGTCGGTGTGCCACCCCGAATACCACGTCGGGTAGACGATGACGTTTGACTTGTCGTCGTTGAGCGCACCGTAGGTCTTGTAAGCGAGGCGGGCGCCACGAAGGGTGGCGCCGGATTGCAGGGTGAAATCTCCCAGTTCGAAATACTCGGCGTCCGTTGGTGCCGGCATGGTCGGTCTCCTGTTGGTTGGGTGTGAAACGAATCGGATGATTACGGGATCAACTGCTGACTGCACATTGGCCGCGATCGACGTGTACCGGCCCCTGTGCCGAAGGACGAACGTCGATGTCGAAGATCGCCGTCGGGACGTAGAGGGTGGCGCAGGAGTTCGGCACGTCGACGACGCCGGAGAATCTGGCCTCCACCGGTGCGGCACCGAGCAGGAGGTACACCTGTTCCTTCGTCCAGCCGAACTTGGACAGATACTCGATCGCGTTGAGACAGGCGTTCTGGTACGCCAGCGTCGAGTCGAGATAGTGCTGGTTTCCCTGCTTGTCCACGGAGAATCCGACGAAGGTGAGGAACTCCGAGTAACGCGGCTCGACGATCCCCGGGATGAAGACCGGATTCGTGGTGACCCCGTAGGTCTCCATTCCCCCCTTGATCACCTCGACCCGGAGATCGATGTAGCCGCCCATCTCGATCGCGCCACAGAAGGTGATCTCACCGTCGCCCTGCGAGAAGTGGAGGTCGCCGAGCGAGAGATTCGCACCGTCGACGAAGACCGGGTAGAAGATCCGGCTGCCCTTCGACAGGTTCTTGATGTCCTGATTTCCGCCGTTTTCGCGAGGCGGCGCGGTGCGGGCGGCCTCGCCGGCGATCCGCTCGTGGTCGGCGGGGTCGACACCGCCGAGCACCGCATTGTGCGGTAGCGGCGGCAGGGCGAGCGGTGGTACGCAATCGGGGTCGGTGTCGATCAGCGCCTGTTCGCGCGAGTTCCAGGTCGCCAGCAGGCTCTTGCTCGGTGCGGTGCCCATGAGTCCCGGATGGATCAGCCCGGTGAATTCGACGCCCGGGATATGGCGGCTCGTCGCCTGCTGTCCGGCGAAGTCCCAGACAGCCTTGTAGGCCTGGGGGAAGAAGTCGGTGAGAAACCCGCCGCCGTTCTCGCGAGCGAAGATGCCGGTGTACCCCCATCCCTGTCCGGCAACCGGGCCCTGCTGCTGCGGCACCGGGCCCACGTCGAGGATGTCGACCATCAGCAGATCGCCCGGCTCGGCGCCGTCCACTCCGAAGGGTCCGGACAGCTGATGCACCATCGACAGGTCACAGTCACGGATGTCATCTGCATCATCGGAGTTGAGAATCGTACCGTCGAACCACTCCTTGGACTCGACCCGGAAGGACTGCCCCGATCGAACGGTCGCCACCGGCGGGATCTCGGGGTGCCACCGGTTGTGGCCGACGAGCTCCTGTGCGCGAAAAGGTTTGGCATGGTCGACGGGAAAGATGACGTCAGGCATGTGGATTCCTCCTAGGAGAGTTGGGTAGTCGAGGATCGACCTGTCAGGGCCGTGGCAGCTGCCGCCAGCGCGGATCCTGCATGGGCGCGCGGCGGCCTGCCGCGGTACGCGACCGGTTGACAACAGACGGACTCTCCCCGGAAGACTGCTGCAGGGCAAGTAATTTCGTTGCCAACGGATCGTGTGACAACACCGCCGGCGGCCCGTAGACGCGGGGCGCCTTCCCGCCGCAGGTGCCACAGCGCACCGCAGCCGGAGTCTCCCCCATCGGAAACCGCTGTTCGAAGTCACCGTGGGCGGGGCACCGGTAGTCGTAGACGGTCACTGAACCCTCCATCGGTCTCATTACTCCCATTTGGGAGTAATGAGGAGACTACTCAGCGCCACTACGGTGTCAATGCCAGAACGGCGGTGGATATCGGCATTCGGGAACTGTTAACGCCGGTGCAACAGACCTCGTACCATTCACGAAAGGCGTTACACGGCAGAAACCTCGTGCGGGGTCGAGCGGTGTCAGAGTGACAAAAGAGCGGGTTTCATCCTTGCGACTCGCGAACCGACGACACAGCCGACTCCTCGTACACCCGGGAGATGATCGGTTCGACCTCCCGTAGGAGCAGGGCACCTTGAGCAGAGATCTGAAGAGTCACCCGACGACGGTCATCGGGCGCCGGGCTCCGGTAAACGGCTCCACTTTCGACCAGGGAGTCGATCGCACGAGTCGCCGAGGTCGGCGGGATCACCAGGGCATCGATGAGGTCGGCCATCGACGACCCGGGGTTGGCCTCGACGGCGGCCAGGGCTCGCCACCGGTCAGCCGTCAGTCCGTGTTCGCGAAGCGCTGCGTCGAGACGGGTGGAAACGAACGCAGCCTGACGCAAGAGAGAGAGGGCGGCGAGGACTTCGGTCATGACTGGTCCCCTTTCGCGTTGTCGCCCGCGCCCGACTCCGGCGGCGTGCACAATCTGCAACATACCAACTCGTCGCCGCTTGTTCGCGGGGCCGGTGACCGACGAACTCGGACCGACGCTTCTTGCCGAGTTGCACTCGTCCTCCCTCGAACGGGCCCGGCCGGGATCTTCGGGCCGCAATGTCTGGCCGCCGCCGAACTGGCGGCAACTGAGATCGAGGCGACGGGCGGAATCGGTGGACGTGCAGTCGAATTCGTTCATCTCGACGCTGGGCGGCCACCGGCGCAGGTTGCACGGGACGTGGCGTTGCTCCTGCACGACGGCGCCATCGACGCGATATCCGGATGGCACCTGTCGAACACCCGACAGGCCATCGCCCGTGTGGTGCGTGGCTCGATTCCCTACGTGTACGCCGCCGCATACGAGGGCGGCGAGAACAGTGATGGCGTGGTGTGCAGCGGTGAGGTCCCGATCGACCAGATCCTCGCCTCCTTGCAGTGGTTTCGGCGAGAGCGCGCTCTGCAGCGCTGGTACATCGTCGGCAACGACTACATCTGGCCGCGAGGCACGGCGGCAGCAACACGGAAAGGGTTGGAGGGCAGCGATGTCGGCGTTGTTGCCGAATGCTATCTGCCGCTCGGTACCGAGGACGACTCACAGTGGGATGCGACATGTGCTGCCGTGGCCCGAGCCGAACCGGACGGCGTTCTCTCGCTTCTCGTCGGCTCCGACGCCGTCCGCTTCAACCGCGCGTTCGCGCGGCATCAGCTCGACGCCTGCATCACCCGATTCAGTCCGTTCACCGATGAAACCGTGGTCCTCGCCAGTGGCGCCGAGGCCACCGGCGATCTGTACATCTCCGCGGGATGGTTCGCCGGTCTGGACTCGGCGTCGGCAACGGATTTCACCACCGGATTCGCACGCGCTTTCGACCTGATCCATGGGACCGGTCCCATCGGAGTCGGCGCCGCACCACCGCCGGGAACGATGGCCGAAACCACCTACTCCGGGCTGAAAGTGCTCGCCGGGATGGCCCGCGACGGCATGCCGAGTGTCGATGACGCGCGACGGGTACTCGAGTCATGGGGCTGGGACTCACCGCACGGACCGGTGGATCTACGAGACGGGAGTGCCCGGCACCGAGTTCACCTCGCGGCGGCCGACGGCGTCGGACTCGATGTCATCGCACGTGTGAACTGAGCTCGCCATGGACCCGGACGCCTCGCGGACCGAGGTTCTACGACCGGGTCTGGCGCTCCTGACCACGGACCTCCCGCGATCATCCGGTGGCCGGCTCGCTAGGCTCAGTGCTCGTGACCGAGACCTCGACCTACGCGAACGTGACCCTCGACCCGGCCGCCAACGTCTACTTCGACGGCAAGTGCGTGAGCCACACGTTCCATCTCGCTGACGGCACCCGTAAGTCAGCCGGCGTCATCCTTCCCGCGGCCCTGAACTTCGGCACCGGCGCACCCGAGATCATGGAACTGCACACCGGATCCTGCCGAGTTCGTCTCGCAGGCAGCGATGACTGGACCTCCTACGGCGCGGGCTCCTCGTTCTCGGTGCCCGGCGACTCCTCGTTCGACATCGAGGTCACGGACGCCGTCAGCTACGTCTGCCACTACGGCTGAGGAATCATCCCGGGCTACGCAGTGTTGCACGCCACATGCGCGGCAATGCACTGTGGGTGCTCGCCCACCCCGATCAGTCCTCCCTGAGCAGCCACCTGCGGAACGTCGGTGTCGCGGCGCTACGCGAAGCAGGCTGGCGCGTCGACGAATCCGACCTCTACCGGATGAGATGGGACCCGCTCCTCGTCGCCGACGACAGATCGGCCGATGTCCGCGCCGAGCAGCGGAAACTCGCCGATGCCGATCTGGTGATCCTGCAGTTCCCTCTGTGGTGGTACGGAATGCCTGCCATCCTCAAGGGCTGGTTCGACCGGGTCTTCGAGAGCGGTTTCGCTCACGACGTCCCCGACCCCGAGACCGGACGCTTCCTCAAATACGGCCGGGGCGGACTCACCGGGAAACGGGCGCTCGTGGTCGTCACCGCCGGTGACCGGCGCGCGAGCCTCGGGCCCCGTGGGATCAGCGGCCACATCGACGATGTGCTGTGGCCGATACTGCACGGAACCCTCTGGTACACCGGCATGCTGCCACTGCGACCGCACCTCGTCACCGAAGCCGACGACGTGGACCGGTCGACGGTCTGCGCCGTGGAGCGCGCGCTGACGGAACGTCTCGAACACGCCACCGAGGAAGACCCGATCTCATACCTGCCGATGGCGGACGAGTTCTACGACCACTCGATCCGTCTGCACGAGCACATCTCCCCGGGCGTCGAAGGCAATGCTGCGCACCAGCAGCGCAGCACTGCGGTCTAGCCCGAGTTGCGCAGCGCCGTCGCGAGACCGTTCATCGTCAGCTGGATACCGCGACGCACCAGCGGGGTGTCCTCCCCCGCACGGAACCGGCGCAGCAGCTCCACCTGGAGGAGGTTGAGCGGCTCGAGGTACGGGAAGCGGTTGTAGACAGAGCGTTTCAGGGCCGCGTTGTCGTGCAGTAGGTCGTCGGTGCCGGTGATCTTGGCGCACATGGCGATCGTGCGCTCGTGTTCGTCGACGATCATGCCGAACACCTTGTCGCGTAGTTCCTCGTCGGGAACCAGCTGTGCGTAGCGTTCGGCGAGACCCATGTCGGACTTCGCCAGCACCTGCGCCATGTTCGACATGACGGTGCGGAAGAACGGCCACTTCTCGTAGTAGCGCTGCAATGCCTCGAGACGGCTGGGATCGTCGCCGACCCACTCCTCGAACGCGGATCCGGTGCCGTACCAGCCCGGCAACATCACTCGTGACTGCGTCCACGACAGCACCCACGGGATCGCGCGGAGATCCGAGATCTTCTCGGTCTGCTTGCGCGACGCCGGGCGGCTGCCGATGTTGAGAGCGCCGATCTCCGACAGCGGGGTCGACGTGGTGAAGTACTCGACGAATCCCGGTGTCTCGTGCACGAGGCGGCTGTACGCCGCGCGCGCCTTGGCGGCGATGTCGTCCATGATCTCGTAGGCCGACTCCGATTCGTCGCCGAGACCCTCGACGTCGAGCAGCGACGACTCGATGGTCGCGGCCAGCAGCGTCTCCAGGTTGCGGCGCGCGGTCACCGGTTCGGCGTACTTGGCGGCGATGATCTCGCCCTGTTCGGTGATGCGCAGCGATCCCTGCACCGCGCCCGGCGGTTGCGCGAGGATGGCGTCGTAGCTGGGTCCGCCGCCGCGGCCGACGGTGCCACCGCGACCGTGAAAGAGCCGCAACCGGATTCCCGACTTCGTCGCCGCCTCCACAAGGTCGAGTTCGGCGCGGTACAGCGCCCAGTTGGCGGCCATGTAGCCGCCGTCCTTGTTGGAGTCGGAGTAGCCGAGCATGATCTCCTGCATGCCGTTCTGGGACTCCACGAGCGCCCGGTAGAACGGCACGTCGAGAACGGCGAGCAGCGTGGTGGCGCCCTGCTGCAGATCCTCGATCGTCTCGAACAGCGGCACGACCCGCACAGTCGATCGCGGCGTGTTCTCCCCCGCGGCACCGGGATCGTAGAGACCGGCCTCCTTCAGCAGGATCAGGGCCTCGAGCATGTCACTCACCGAGGTGCACATGCTGATGATGTAGTTGGGCACTGCTTCCGGACCGAACGTCGCGACCGCCTTCGCCGCCGCCCGCACGATCCCGAGTTCCTTGGTCGCCAGCTCGCTCAGCTCCGCGTCGGGACTGGTGAGGGGCCGGCGCCGCTGCAGCTCGGCGGACAGGATCTCGACCCGCTCGTCCTCCCCCAGCGAGGCGTAGTCGGCGTGGACGCCCGCCCAGGCCAGGAGTTCGGCGACGACCTCCTCGTGCATGTCGGAGTTCTGCCGCATGTCGAGACCGGACAGATGGAAACCGAACGTACGCACCGACTCCCGAAGTGACAGGAGGCGATCGTCGGCGATGGTGGCGTCGTTGTTGACCCGCAGCGCGGCGTCGATGACGTCCAGGTCGGCGAGCAGTTCCGATGCGTCGTCATAGGGTGGCTTGCCGTCGACGAGGAAGAGGTCGCTCGAGGAGAGGAAATCGTCATCGAACATCCCCCGCGCCGTCGCCGCGAGACGGGATCGGATGTGCCGCAACGCGAGCCGAAACGGTTCGTCGACGCCCGGGTCGTCGGCATCGGCACCGGCGAGTTCCAGCAGCGGCTCGGTGCCGGTGATCAGTCGCGCCGACATGCTCAGTTCCTGCGCGAGGTTCTCGAGTTCGGCGAGATGGTGCCCGACCGCGGTCGCGGCGGCCAGCGTGGTGGCCAGGGTGACGACCTCGGCGGTCACGAACGGGTTGCCGTCCCGGTCGCCGCCGATCCAGGACCCCATGCGGATCATCGGCTCGTCGGCGAGACCCGCCTCCGGGTACGCCGACCGCAGTGCGGCACGCACCGAGGTGTTGATCGCCGGCACCACGTCGAAGAACGAGGCATCGTAATAGCGCAGACCGGAACGGATCTCGTCCTGGATGGTGAGCCGTTCGAGGCGGATGAGCGCGGTCTGCCACAGCGTGAGGATCTGGCGTCGGATCGCCTCGGTGACCTCCGCATCCTCGTCGGGGGTCAGTTCGGTGCGGCCCCGGAAGCGCATCAGCTCGGTGATGCGGTTCTGCGCCTCGAACACCGTGCGACGACGCGTCTCGGTCGGGTGGGCGGTGATGACCGGAACGACGTTGGCGTCGGCGAGCGCCTTGCCGACCTCCTCGTCGCCGAGTCCGGCGTCGGCGAGCTGACGGTAGGTCGCGGCGAGGCTGGACTTCTGCGGCGGGTCACCGGCCCGCACATGGATGGCACGGCGACGTTCGCGGTGGATGTCCTCGGCCAGGTTGGCCAGCAGCGCGAAATGACTGAAGGCGCGGATGACGGGCACCGCGGTCGCCACGTCGAGATCGACGAACATGTCCGCGAGTTCGCTGCGATCGATCTCGTTGCGACGCACGCCGAATGCTGCCACCCGAGCAGATTCGACGAGATCGAAGACCTCGGTGCCGGAATGCTCGGCGACGACCTCGCCGAGGATGCCGCCGAGCAGACGGATGTCCTCGCGTAACGGTTCGGTGAGTGCACGCCCCTCGTCGTCGACGACGATGTGGTCGACGATCGAGATGGACGGACGCGATGCCGGGGCTCCCTGTGCGGGGGCGGTTTCACTCATGCCCTCAAGTATCCCGAGATCAGGGGTATCCGGCATCCCGGGGAAAGCGACGGGCGACGCGTTTGACGCGTCGCCCGAGGTCGAGAGCAGAAATCAGCTCAGGAAAGTTTGATGTCGACGCCCACGCCGACGATGAAGATCACCCAGATGAGGCCGACGAAGATGGTCAGCCGGTCGAGGTTGCGTTCGACGACGCTCGAACCCGACAGGCTGGACTGGACACCGCCGCCGAACAGGGACGACAGACCGCCACCCTTGCCGCGGTGCAGCAGGACGAGCACGATCAGCAGCACGCTGGTCACGATCAATCCGATGTCGAGTGCACCTTGCACAGTCACGAGTCGAAACGCCCTTCCGTAAACACCTGGAGAAACAGCTGTGGCAGGTGGTGCCGACGCAAATCGACACCAACCTGCCACAGTGTACGCGTGGGTGTGACCCGTCAGGGCAAGGGGCCACCCGCGGCGATCGCCGACAGCGTCGCGAACTCGTCGGACTTCAGCGACGCGCCGCCGACGAGAGCTCCGTCGACGTCGGTCTGGCCGACGATGTCGCCGACGTTCTTGGCATTGACCGAACCGCCGTAGAGGATGCGGACCGAAGCCGCGGTCTCCGCGTCGGCGATCTCCGCGAGGGTCTCGCGGATCGCCTTGCAGACCTCCTGGGCGTCGGCGGCACTGGCCACGCGACCGGTGCCGATGGCCCAGACCGGCTCGTAGGCGATGACGGTCTTGGCGATCTCATCGGCCGAGAGGCCCGCCAGCGAACCCTTGAGCTGCGTCACGTTGTACGCGACGTGCTCGCCGGCCTCGCGGATCTCGAGACCCTCGCCGATGCAGACGATCGGGGTGAGCTCGTGCCGCAGCGCGGCCTTAGTCTTGGCCAGCACGATCTCGTCGGTCTCGCCGTGCAGGGTGCGACGCTCCGAGTGCCCGACGACGACGAAGGTGCAGCCGAGCTTCGCGAGGAAGGCACCGCTGATCTCGCCAGTGTAGGCGCCCGAGTCGTGCTGCGACAGGTCCTGCGCACCGTAGGTGAGCAGGAGCTTGTCCCCGTCGACGACGGTTTGCACGCTGCGGATGTCGGTGAACGGCGGGATGACCGTCACGTCGACCTTGTCGAAGTACTTCGCCGGCAGGGCGAAGGCGATCTTCTGAACCAGCGCGATGGCCTCGAGGTGGTTCAGGTTCATCTTCCAGTTGCCCGCGATGAGCGGTTTACGAGTTGCCATGGCTCAGCTCTCCAGCACGTTCAGTCCGGGGAGTTCCTTGCCCTCGAGGTACTCCAGCGATGCGCCACCTCCGGTGGAGATGTGCGAGAAGTCCGAGTCGGGCAGGCCCAGGGTCCGCACCGCGGCGGCCGAGTCGCCGCCACCGACCACGGTGAACGCACCGTTGCCGGTCGCCCCGGCGATGGCCTCGGCGACACCGCGGGTGCCGGCCGAGAACTTCTCGAACTCGAAGACGCCTGATGGACCGTTCCAGAAGATCGTCTTGGCGCCCGAGAGGACCGCGGCGAATCGTTTCACCGACTCCGGTCCGATGTCGAGGCCCATCCAGCCGTCCGGAATGGCGTCGGCGGCGACGGTCTTCGCCTCCGCGTCGGCGGCGAACTTGTCGGCCACCACGACGTCGACCGGCAGGTGGATGACGTCGCCGAAGCGCTCGAGCAGGCTCTTGCAGACCTCGATCTGGTCTTCCTGCAGCAGCGAGGTGCCCACCGAATGGCCCTGTGCGGCCAGGAAGGTGAAGGCCATGCCGCCGCCGATGACGAGCGTGTCGACCTTGGGAGCCAACGCCTCGATGACCCCGAGCTTGTCGGAGACCTTCGAACCACCGAGGACGACCGCGTACGGGCGGGTCACCTCCTCGGTGAGCTTCGACAGGACATCGACCTCGGCCGCCACCAGCTCTCCCGCGTAGTGCGGGAGGAGCTTGGCGACGTCGTAGACCGATGCCTGCTTGCGGTGGACCACTCCGAAGCCGTCCGACACGAACGCGCCGTCGTCGCCGACGAGTTCGACGAGCGCCTTGGCGAGCTTCTCGCGCTCGGCGTCGTCCTTGGAGGTCTCCCGCGGATCGAAGCGGATGTTCTCCAGGAGCAGGACGTCACCGTCGGTGAGACCCTCGGCGCGGGCGAGCGCGTCGGTGCCGACGACGTCACCGGCGAGCTGCACGTTGCGGCCGAGCTCCTCGCCGAGACGCGCCGCGACGGGCGCGAGCGAGAACTTCGGATCCGGCTCGCCCTTCGGCCGACCCAGGTGCGCGGTGATGATCACCTTGGCACCGGCGTCGATGAGCGCGTTGAGGGTGGGCAGGGAGGCGAGGATGCGGCCCGGATCGGTGATCGTCGACCCGTCGAGCGGGACGTTGAAATCCGAACGGACCAGCACTCCGCGACCCGAAACACCCTCTTCCAGAAGGTTCTTCAGAGTGGGAACACCCATGAGGCGTTGACTCCTCTTTCGTTGTACGACGAGTGGACTAGAGAGACTTGCTGACGAGTCCGATGAGGTCGACGAGGCGGTTCGAGTAGCCCCACTCGTTGTCGTACCAGGACACGACCTTGGCCTGATCGTCGATGACCTTGGTCAGGCCGGCGTCGAACAGCGAGCTGTGCGGGTCGGTGACGATGTCGGAGGAGACGATCGGGGCGTCGTAGTACTTGAGGATGCCCTTGAGCGGACCCTCGGCAGCGGCCTTGAGCGCGGCGTTGATCTCCTCGGCGGTGGCCTGCTTGGCCAGCTGCGCGGTGAGGTCGGTGACCGAGCCGGTGGGGATCGGCACACGCAGGGCGTAGCCGTCGAGCTTGCCCTTCAGCTCCGGGAGGACCAGGCCGATGGCCTTGGCGGCACCGGTCGAGGTCGGCACGATGTTCAGGGCGGCGGCGCGGGCGCGACGCAGGTCCTTGTGCGGGCCGTCCTGCAGGTTCTGATCCTGGGTGTAGGCGTGGATCGTGGTCATGAGGCCCTTGACGATGCCGAACTCGTCGTTGAGGACCTTGGCCAGCGGGCCGAGGCAGTTCGTGGTGCACGAGGCGTTCGAGATGATGTTCTGGCTGCCGTCGTACTTGTCGTCGTTGACGCCCATGACGATGGTGATGTCCTCATCCGACGCGGGGGCCGAGATGATGACCTTCTTGGCGCCGGCGTCCAGGTGACCCTGGGCCTTGGCGCGTGCGGTGAAGATGCCGGTCGACTCGACGACGACGTCGACACCCAGATCGCCCCACGGGATCGAGGCGGGGCCTTCCTTGACCTCGAGCGCCTTGATCTTCTTGTCGCCCACCACGATGGTGTCGTCGCCTTCGAGGCTGACCTCTTCGGGCAGACGGCCGAGGATCGAGTCGAACTTCAGCAGGTGCGCGAGAGTCGCGTTGTCGGTGAGGTCGTTGACCGCGACGATCTCGATGTCAGTGGTGCCCAAAGCCTTTTGCGCTTCGACGGCACGGAAGAAGTTGCGGCCGATCCGGCCGAATCCGTTGACGCCTACCCGAACAGTCACAGTTGTGCTCCTTAGCGGTATTCATGGTCAGGCCTGTGGGTCAAGCCCTGCTGGCCGCGCCGTGAGCGGTCACCGATGGCACACAGGGGCGACCCCGGTCCGCACACGTCGACTTCAGCCTAGTAGGCCGGGTTCCGTCCGGCACACCGCAGGTCCGCCTGTTGGCTTCCTCGCAGCGATCAGGCCTCGTCGAGCAGCTCTGAGGTGACCGCCGACTCGGTGTCCGGGATGCCGTCCTGGCGAGCTTTCTTGTCGGCCATCGACAGCAGACGACGGATGCGTCCGGCGACGGCGTCCTTGGTCATCGGCGGGTCGGCGAGCTGGCCGAGCTCCTCCAGGGAGGCCTGCCGATGGGTGATGCGCAGCTGCCCGGCCGCGACGAGATGGTCGGGGACCTCGTCACCGAGGATCTCCAGGGCGCGTTCGACGCGGGCCGCCGCGGCGACTGCCGCACGAGCCGAGCGTCGCAGGTTGGCGTCATCGAAGTTGGCGAGGCGGTTCGCGGTCGCGCGCACCTCGCGGCGCATGCGGCGTTCCTCCCACACCAGGCGGGTGTCGTGGGCGCCCATCCGGGTGAGCAGGGCGCCGATGGCCTCGCCGTCGCGGATGACGACGCGGTCGGCGCCGCGGACCTCGCGGGCCTTGGCGGTCACGCCGAGGCGACGGGCCGCTCCGACGAGCGCGAGGGCGGCCTCCGGGCCGGGACAGCTGACCTCCAGGGCCGACGAACGTCCGGGTTCGGTCAGCGATCCGTGGGCGAGAAACGCACCGCGCCAGGCGGCTTCGGCGTCGGCAACACTTCCGCCGACGACCTGGGCGGGGAGTCCGCGCACCGGACGACCGCGCAGGTCGAGCAGGCCGGTCTGCCGGGCGAGGCCCTCGCCGTCCTTGGTGATGCGCACGATGTAGCGGGCCGACTTACGCAGTCCGCCGCCGCGCAGGACGTGGACGTCGGAGCCGTAGCCGAACAGGTCGTGGATCTCGCGTCGTAGGCGCCGCGCGACATTGCCCATGTCGACCTCGGCCTCGACCACGACGCGGCCGGCCACGATGTGCAAGCCGCCGGCGAATCGCAGCAGGGCCGACACCTCGGCTCTCCGGCAACTCACCTGGGTCACCGTCAGGCGACTCAGCTCGTCTTTCACCGCCGCCGTCATCGCCACCGGTCCCTGTCCTCCTGTCAACAGCCCACACGTCCCTGAAGAAAACGCCGAATCATCGCCTGTGTCAGGCGTCCGCCCGGTCAGCGTAACGGTTCGATTCACCTTCGCACAGTTCGTTCACCACGGCGGCGACTTTCGCCGGGTCATGGACCCGGCGACCGGGTACGGCGACATCGCCGACGTTCAGCTCGGCGCCGAAGAGCCCTGCCGCACGCACTAGATGCTCGCGTTCCCGTCCGGCCGGTACCGACGACGCGTCGACCAGGACATTGTCGACACGGAAGGTATCGGCGTGCGCGTGCAGGACGTGCAGATGCCGCTCCACCGAGAACCCCGGGGTCTCCCCCGGTTCGGGTGCGAGATTGACCACCAGCACCTTGCGGGCGGCGGTGCGCTGTAAGGCCTTGAGCTGTTCGGGCACCAGCACGTGCGGGATCACGCTGGAGAACCAGGAGCCGGGACCGAGCATCACGAGATCGGCGGATTCGATTGCCTCGACGGCACTCTCGCAGGCGGGCGGATCCTCGGGGATCAATCGCACGCGGCGTACCTTGCCGGGCGTCGTGGCCACCGCGACCTGTCCGCGGATCTCCCGGCTGATGCGGGGATCCGCCTCGAGTCCCGACACGTCGGCCTCGATGTCGAGCGGGACGGTCGACATGGGCAGCACCTGCCCGACGATCCCGAACATCGACCGGAGCTCCTGCAGCGCGGCCACCGTGTCGCCGAGGACCTCGGTAAGGCCGGCGAGCATCAGATTGCCGATGGGGTGTCCGGCGAGGGCCCCGCGACCGCCGAAGCGGTGCTGCAGGACCTCGGCCCACAGTTCGTGGCGCCGACGGGTGTCGGGATCGCCCGCGGTCTGGAAGTCCTCGAGCGCCTTGGGCGCAGACATCAACGCGGCCAACGCCATTCGGAGGTCTCCCGGCGGGATGAGCCCGAGTTCGGCACGCAGCCGGCCCGACGATCCGCCGTCGTCGGCGACCGTCACCACCGCGGTGATGTCGGTGCTGAGGTAGCGCATCGCGGTCAGCGTCGCGTACAGGCCGTGGCCGCCACCGAGGGCGACGATCTTCTGGGTCATTCGCGCCCCAGATCGCGGTGCATCACGCGCACATCGTAGGAGGCCACACCGGAGTCGTCGACGGTCTTGCGGAGCCGTCGGGCGAGTTCCTCGGAGATGGCGACGCTGCGGTGTTTGCCACCGGTGCAGCCGACGCTGATCGTCATGTAGCGCTTGCCTTCTCGTAGGTAGCCGCGACCGACGATGGACACCAGGCCGGTGTAGAGGTCGAGGAAGTCACCGGCGTCGGGCTGGCCGAGGACATAGTCGCGGACCGGCGCCTCCTGCCCGTTGTGGTCGCGCAGTTCGTCGATCCAGTGGGGGTTGGGCAGGAACCGCACGTCGGCGACGAGATCGGAGTCGATGGGCAGTCCGTACTTGAAGCCGAAGGACTGCACCGCGATGCTCAGCCGCGGTTCGGCGTCGCCCGGGGACACGCCCTCCACCACGGAGCGGAGCTTGGCCGCGGTGAGCGCCGAGGTTTCCACGACGAGGTCGGCGACGTTCTTGATGGGCGCCAGGATCGCGCGCTCCCGGGCGATGCCCTCGATGAGGGTTTCCTTGCCCTGCAGGGGGTGTCGGCGACGCACCTGTTCGAAGCGACGGACCAGCGCCTCCTCGCTCGCGTCGAGGTACAGCAGCCGGGTACGAATCCCGGACTCCTCGAGGCTGTCCCGCAACTGTTCGAGTTCGTGGGCGAGGTTGGGGTGGGAGGCGCGCAACACCATCGCGAGCCGGGTGATCGTCGGGTCGCTCTCCCGCACCATCCCGACCATCGTCGAGATCAGCGACGGCGGAACGTTGTCCGCGACGTACCAGCCGTCGTCTTCGAGAACGTTGGCCGCCGTGGAGCGGCCCGCACCTGACATGCCGGTGACGAACAGGACGGTGAGTCCGTCCGGCACCTCGCCGTTCCGGACCCCACCGGTCAGCTGCTCGTCGTGTTCGGCCTCGGCCTGCTCACTCATCGACACCTCGTCCCGCGTCACCGGTCACCACCGTCATCTCTGCCTCGTTCACCGCGTCGGACACCACCGTCTCCACCGGCACCACCTCGGATTCCACCACCTCGGACTCGGGCACCGTCTCGACGACGGTGTCACCGCCGAGCGCGCTCTGCACCGCACGGGCGGTGGTCAGTCCGATCCCCGGAACCTGGGCGATCTCCTCCAAGGATGCCTCACGCAGACGCGCAACCGACCCGAAGTGGGTCACCAGCGCGGTGCGTCGTGTCTTCCCGAGACCCGGGATGCCGTCGAGCGCCGAGGCGGTCATCCGCTTGCTGCGCTTGCTGCGGTGGAAGGTGATGGCGAACCGGTGTGCCTCGTCGCGCACACGTTGCAGCAGGAACAGTGCCTGGCTGCTGCGCGGCAGGATCATCGGGTCGTCCTCGCCGGGCACCCACACCTCCTCGAGGCGTTTGGCGAGTCCGATGACCGCGACGTCGGTGACGCCGAGTTCGTCGAGGACTGCCGCGGCCGCATGCACCTGCGGTGCGCCACCGTCGACGACGAACAGGTTGGGCGGGTACGCGAATTTCCGTGGCTGCGCCGGGGTCTCGGGCACGGCGTCGACCTCGCCCGACTCGGGTGGCGGCGCGTCGCGGTCGGCACCGTGCCGGAGGAAGCGGCGGCGGGTGACCTCGGCGATCGACGCGACGTCGTCGGAATGGCCGTCGCCGGCGGCATGACGGATCGCGTAGTGCCGGTAGTCGGACTTGCGCGGCAGGCCGTCCTCGAAGACGACGAGAGAGGCGACGACGTCGGTGCCCTGCACGTGCGAGATGTCGACGCACTCGATACGCAGCGGCGCCTGGTCGAGCATCAGGTTCTCCTGCAGCTCGGTGAGGGCGGCCGAGCGGGTGGTGAGATCACCGGCGCGTCGGAGTTTGTGCTGGGTGAGTGCTTCACCCGCGTTGCGGGCGACGGTCTCGAACAGCGCCTTCTTGTCGCCCCGCTGCGGTACGCGCAGTTTGACCCTGCTCCCCCGCAGCCCGCACAGCCACTCTTCGAGTTCTGCTGCGTTGGCGGGCAATTCGGGGACCAGGACCTCACGCGGAACGGACTCGCCGTGTGCGCGGTTCTGACCGACGTCGACGGTGGCGTCGAAATCGACCTGCGCACCGTAGAACTGGGTGATGAACTCGCCGATGACGTCACCGTCGGTGCCGTTGTCGCTGCGTTCGACGACCCAGCCGCGCTGACCGCGGACGCGTCCGTCGCGCACGTGGAAGACCTGGACCGACACCTCGAGTTCGTCGCCGGCGATCGCGACGACGTCGGCGGTGGTGCCGTCACCGAGGACCACGGCCTGCTTCTCCATCGCGCGTCGGAGGGCGCCGATGTCGTCGCGTAGACGGGCCGCCCGTTCGAAGTCGAGATCCTCGGCCGCTGCGGTCATGTCGCGTTCGAGCTTGCGGATCAGCAGGTCGGTGCGGCCGGCCAGGAAGTCGCAGAAGTCCTCGACGATCTCACGGTGCTCCTCGGCGTCGACGCGGCCGATGCAGGGGGCGGAGCACTTGTCGATGTAGCCGAGCAGGCACGGGCGGTCGATCTGTCGGTGCCGTTTGAACACGCCCGCCGAGCAGGTGCGCGCCGGGAACACCCGCGTCAGCAGGTCGACGGTCTCGCGGATCGCCCACGCATGCGCGTACGGACCGAAGTAACGCACGCCACGGCGGCGCGGCCCGCGGTAGACGAACAGCCGCGGGTACTCCTCGTTGAGGGTCACGGCGAGCATCGGATAGCTCTTGTCGTCGCGGTAGCGGACGTTGAACCGCGGATCGAACTCCTTGATCCAGTTGTATTCGAGCTGGAGCGCCTCGACCTCGGTGCCCACGACGGTCCACTCGACCGACGCCGCCGTCGTCACCATCTGGCGGGTGCGCGGGTGCAGCGAGGCGATGTCGGCGAAGTACGAGGTCAGGCGCGACCGGAGGTTCTTGGCCTTGCCCACGTAGATGACACGACCGTGCTCGTCACGGAACTTGTACACCCCGGGATCGGTCGGGATGGTTCCGTGAGCAGGACGGTAGGTAGTCGGGTCGGCCACGTGTTCCAGGCTAGTTGGCGGGTCGGACGGTCCCGCGATAGCGCTCTTCGAGCTCGCGGAACCGGGCCATCGCCTCGACGGCCCGCGGGCCGTCGTTCGCCTGCACGGCCAGCACGGTGATGTGTTCGTCGGACGGGAACAGCAGCCAGGCACCGTACCCCTTCTCGGGGTAGGTCAGTCCGAGCACCTGGTCCCAGCCGAAGAGCCGGACCGGTACGAGGTTGCGCACCTCGACGCCCTCGGCCCCGACGCGCAGCCGCGGACGGGTCAGCAGGAGGATGGCGCCGGAGATGAGGACGCCGATCAGGATGATCGCGACCTGGTCGGAGCCGCCGAGGTTGCGGACCCCGACGTCCTCGACCGTCAGCAGCAGCCCGAAGATGATGTGGATGGCCATCACGATCACGGCCGCGATGATCGCCCAGCGGGGCAACTTACGCGGCCGATAGACCAGGTCCCATCGCGGGGAGGTCACGCCGATGCTCCTCCGACCGCATTCGGCAGGGCCTCACCGCGTGCCAGTGCACGCAGGGTCAGTGCCGACGCCAGTGCGGCGACGGTCGCCTGGGCGCCCTTGTCCTCGGTCGAACCGGGCAGGCCTGCGCGGGCGATGGCCTGCTCCTCGGTGAGCGTGGTCAGCACGCCGTTGCCGACCGGGGTCGACTCGTCGAGCGAGACGCGGGTCAGACCCGCGGTCACCGCGTCGCACACGTACTCGAAATGCGGTGTTTCGCCCTTGATCACGACGCCGAGCGCGACGACGGCGTCGTGGGTGCGGGCCAGCGCCTGCACGATGACCGGCAACTCGATCGCGCCCGCCACCTGCACGATGGTCGGCTCGGTGACACCGTTCTCGTTGGCCGCGCGGACCGCGCCGTCGAGCAGTGCGCCGCAGATCTTCTCGTGCCACTGCGACGACACGATCGCGAGCCGGAGTTTGCCGGCGTCGGCGAGTTCGAGGGTCGGTTCTCCGTGGCCGCTCATGCAGGGGCTCCTTCAGATGCGTCGTCACCGGTGTGCGCAAGGTCGTCGAGGCCCACGAGGTCGTGTCCCATCCGGTCGCGCTTGGTGCGAAGGTAGCGCAGGTTCTCGGCGTTGGCGCGCACCGGCATCGGCACACGGTCGACGATCTGCAGGCCGTAGCCGTCGAGGCCGACGCGCTTGGCCGGGTTGTTGGTCAGCAGACGCATCGACGACACACCGAGATCGACGAGAATCTGGGCGCCGAGACCGTAGTCGCGGGAGTCGGCGGGCAGACCGAGTTCCAGGTTGGCGTCGACGGTGTCGGCGCCGGCGTCCTGCAGCTGGTAGGCCTGCAGCTTGTGCAGCAGACCGATGCCGCGGCCCTCATGGCCACGCATGTACAGGATGATGCCGCGGCCTTCCTCGGCCACCATCTCCATCGCGGCGTCGAGCTGCGGACCGCAGTCGCAGCGCAGCGAACCGAAGACGTCGCCGGTCAGGCACTCCGAGTGCACGCGGACGAGGACGTCGTGTCCGTCGTCGCTGGAGATGTCGCCCTTGACCAGGGCGACGTGCTCGACGTCGTCGTAGACGCTGGAGTAGCCGACGGCGCGGAAGTCTCCGTGACGGGTGGGGATCCGGGCATCGGCGACGCGCACGACGTGCTTCTCGTGACGACGACGCCATGCGATGAGGTCGGCGATCGAGATCATGGCGAGGTCGTGCTCGTCGGCGAAGACGCGCAGCTCGTCGGAGCGGGCCATCGAGCCCACGTCCTTCTGGCTGACGATCTCGCAGATGACACCGGCCGGTGCGAGGTCGGCGAGGCGGGCCAGGTCGACGGCGGCCTCGGTGTGGCCGGGACGACGCAGCACGCCGCCCTCCTTGGCGCGTAGCGGGACCACGTGGCCGGGACGGGTGAAGTCGCCGGCGGTGGCCTCCGGGTCGGCGAGCAGACGCATGGTGGTGGCACGGTCCGAGGCGCTGATACCGGTGCCGATGCCCTCACGGGCGTCGACGGTCACGGTGTAGGCGGTGCCGTGCTTGTCCTGGTTCATCGAGTACATCGGGGGCAGACCGAGACGGTCGCAGGCGTCGCCGTCGAGCGGGACGCACAGGTAGCCCGAGGTGTAGCGGACCATGAAGGCGACGAGCTCCGGGGTGGCCTTCTCGGCCGCGAAGATCAGGTCGCCCTCGTTCTCCCGGTCCTCGTCGTCGACCACGACGACCGCCTTGCCGGCGGCGATGTCGGCGATGGCCCGTTCGATCGAGTCGAGCTGGACTCGTTCGTCGGTGGTCGCGTCTTCACCATCACGCGGCGACTCGCTCATCAGAACCTCACTCGTTGTGCTCATTTCGGCCGCTGTGCTCATTTCGTCTCTTCAAGCGCAGGGACAGCTTGGGTATTTCCGAGGTGCAGACGTTCGACGTACTTGGCGATCACGTCGACCTCGAGGTTGACCACGGTGTCGGGCTTGGTGGCACCGAGGTTGGTCTCGTTGAGGGTGGTGGGGATCAGGGAGATCTCGAACCACGAGTCGTCACCCGATCCGCCGACGGACGAGACGGTCAGCGACACACCGTCGACGGTGATCGAGCCCTTCTCGACGAGGTAGCGGGTCAGCTTCTCCGGCACGCCGATGCGCACGACGGTCCAGTTCTCCGAGGGGCTCACGGACAGGACGCGACCGGTCCCGTCGACGTGGCCTTGCACGATGTGGCCGCCGAAACGCCCGTTGGCGGGCATGGCGCGTTCGAGGTTGACGGTGCTGCCCGCGGCGAGGTCGGACAGGGAGCTACGACGAAGCGTCTCGCCCATCACGTCGACGGTGAACTCGCCCGGTCGGAGGTCGACGACGGTCAGACACACGCCGTTGACCGCGATGGAGTCGCCGTGGCCGGCATCGGTGGTGACGATGGGTCCCCGCACGGTGAAGCGGGCTGCATCAGAGAGATCCTCGCGGTCGGCGATGACGCCGAGTTCCTCCACGATTCCGGTGAACACGCACTCCTCCTGCTCGCTCGGAGCAGACAGGGCGGCACTGTGTCGCCTGTTCTCTCGCATCCGGACTATGACCGTCGGCTTCGGAATCTCACCGAATCTGCTGTCCCTGTCTTCCGACAGGCGCTCGCGGGCTGGAAGGTGCATATCCATAGCACCCTCATCACCGCCGGTGGGGAATCTCACCCCGCCCCGAGAACTGGTGATATCGACGCTAGCACGATGCGCGAACGGAGTCGCATTGGAATTTCGCTGAGCGAAACAGTCCGACCCCGGTGTGTCGCGCATCTCGCCCTGCTCAGACCTGCGCCGATGGCCGCACAGTGCGGGCGAGTGTGACCAACACGTCATTGCCGAGCGTCGTGACCTCGCGGGTCTCGAACCGTCTGGCGTCGCCCAGAGTGGTGACTCCCGGGATCTCGACGGAACTGCGTCCGGCGCCCAGGACCATCGGCGCGACGTAGGCGTGCACCTCGTCGACGAGGTCGGCGGCGAAGAAGGCGCCGAGGATGTGCGGGCCGCCCTCCACCAGAACCCAGAGGGCGTCGGGCAGTGCGGCGAGGACGTCGGCCGGGTCGTGGGAGTCGACCTGGGCCAGCGGTCCCCCGGTGTCCCCGCGGAGGTTGGCGTCGGCCGGTACGTCGCGGTGTCCGAGCACCACGCGGGCCGGCTGGTGCGGATAGAGCCCGCCGTCGGCGGTGCGGGCGGTGAGGGTCGGATTGTCGGCGAGGGCCGTGCCGGTGCCGACGACGATGGCGTCGAGGCGTGACCGCTGCGCGTGGGCGTGGTCGCGGGCGGCGGGGCCGGTGATCCACTGGCTGGTGCCGTCGGGTGCGGCGATGCGGCCGTCGATGCCGGCCGCGATCTTGGCGGTGACCATCGGCCGCCCGAGGCGCTGTCGGGTGAGCCACGGACGCAGCGGACCGTTCTCCACGATGTCGGCCGCGACTCCCCCGGTCACCCGTATGCCGGCGGCCCGCAGGGTGTCGGCGCCACCCGCGGCGACGGGGTTGGGGTCGCTGACCGCGTAGTGGACGTCGGCGATGCCGGCCTTGATGAGTGCCTGCGTGCACGGGCCGGTGCGTCCGGTGTGGTTGCAGGGTTCGAGCGTGACGATCGCGGTGCCGCCACGTGCGGCGTCACCCGCCGCACGCAAGGCCATGACCTCGGCGTGCGGCCCGCCCGGCGGTTGGGTCGCGCCGACGCCGGCGACAGTGCCGTCGGCAGCCAGGATCACCGCTCCGACAGGCGGATTCGGTGAACTGACACCCATGGCCGCATACGACGCCTCGACGGCTCGGTCCATGGCGGCGGCAATGTCCATGTGGTGGATCAGATGTCGCTGTGGGCGCGTGCGGTCGCGGCAGATTCGCGGAGGGCTGCGACGGCCTGGCCGGGGTCGGCGGCACCGTAGACCGCCGACCCGGCGACGAAGCAGTCGATTCCGGCCTCGGCCGCCTCTTCGATGGTGTCGGCGTTGATGCCGCCGTCGATCTCGACGAGCAGCCTCAGATCCTCGGAATCGATGAACTTCCGGATGGCGCGGGCCTTCTCGAGAACCTCCGGGATGAACTTCTGCCCACCGAAACCGGGTTCGACGCTCATGATGAGCAGGGTGTCGAAGTCGCGGAGGATCTCCAGATACGGCTCGAGCGCGGTGCCCGGCTTGATCGACAGACCGGCTTTCGCACCAGCGGCGCGGATGTCACGGGCGACGCCGATCGGATTCTCGGTGGCCTCGGCATGGAAGGTGACGTTGTAGGCGCCGGCCTCGGCATACGGCGGCGCCCACCGCTCCGGGTTCTCGATCATCAGATGGCAGTCGAGCGGGATGTCGGTGGCCTTCAGCAGGCTCTCGACGATCGGCAGACCCAGCGTCAGGTTCGGCACGAAATGGTTGTCCATCACGTCGACGTGCAGCCAATCGGCACGGGTGGCACCGGGCTTGGCAACAGCAGCCGCCTCGTCGGCGAGATTCGCGAAGTCCGCGGACAGAATGGACGGAGCGATCATAGGCGCGTTACCAGCGGTGCACATGGTGGACAAGTGTAGGGCGCGGCAGTCACCGCCCCCGCGATCGGTAGAAGTAATACGCGCTATATGCCGATTTCTTCTACTCGACGCCGGACATCGGCCAGCCAGGGTTCTGTTGCTCCGGTGCGCGCGGGACGGCGCTGCTTCCGCGCACCTCGGACTCTGGGGGCACGCCTTCGGGGCGGGGTAGCGAATCACATCCCGCCATTTCTCGATGGAATTCAGGACCGTTCGCAACGAACTCGAAATCGAGCACTCGCCAGCCACCGAAGACGTCGTTCTGGGGCCGCCGCGCACTTCCACGCTGTCGCGGGGGCGGCGACTGACCAATCCTGTCAAATTCGATTATCGAAACCAGGCTGCTCTTCGCATAGGTCTCCCACAATCCTGTGCTGTTTGCCCCTGTCGGACTTGACGCGTATCCAAATTCGCACAGAACGAGTCTGGTCATGGAACCGCGATCATCACGACGCAAAACGCTGAACGTCGACGTGCCAACCAACTCTCTTCCAGCGCTGGCCGAGTTCGGCCGTAGCACCGAGGAAGCGAATCCGTCTGGCGCAGCCTCCAGAAATCCGGGATAAGCCCAAGACGTCGAATTTCCCTCGCGGGCCACATAGAACGACTCGACAAACCCGCGAACGAACGTACCTTCGGCTGCCAGAGGATCGAACTTCTCGCCGGCAACCCATCTGAAAGTGACGTCGAAACCTGGCGGTAGGCCTTCGTCAACGCCAGAGCCAGATTCCTCGACTCCCCTTGAGTCGGCATCTTGGGTGCACGAGCCCAGTACGAACGCAGAAACTACTACCGCCACAACCCGAAGAAGAAGCGTCCTCACCATCCACCCCCGTTGGGGGTTGGACGATTATGCCTCTCCATCTCACCTTGGTACTGATTCAAGAAATCGTTGTCGCGAGCCCCAAAGAGCCTCCCCGCCACCTCGCTCAACACCGTCCTATCCATTCCATCCGGACTCAGCCCGTCGCGTCGCAACGATTCGACGAAAGCAGGATCGTCCATCCTGTCGCCGTAGATTTCCCTCATCTCAGGGCTGTCTACGAAATCCGGATTGTTCTTGAGATAGCCTTCCATCATTCCTTCGTATACGAAATCCATATTCGTGCTTCTGAAAACACTGGCTCGCACCTCGTTGAACTTGACGTCAGGAGAGATGTCAGACGCGTTGGGAGGATCGCCGATAATACTCAACTTGAGCGCCGAGGACGAGAGATCGACAAGAGAACTCAGGCCTGGATGGAGGCCCGGTATCGCAGTTCCCAGAGCTGCAACCGAGTCAAACGCCGCACCATAGCGCGCGTAATCTCTGGCCGCCTTGTAGCGTTCGTCCTCTACATCCTCATCCAACATGTCGTTTAGACCTGCAGTCATCGCGCCGTGGAGTCTGCCTGCAATTTTGCCTAGGCCAGAGCGACTGTCGTCGGCACCGAATACTTGCTCCAAGACACCCGCTTGCATCATGGCATTGGTGTTCACGATTCGACCAGCTTCAGGGTCCGTGTCCAAGACCTGGAAGAGTCCCTTCAAATCGTGGGCATCACTTAGTTGTGAAGCGCCACGGGTCTGGAAGATGTCCTGGTCAGCGCCGGCCATCTCAGCAAGGTATGGCGCTATCGATTTCGCCAACGTCCTCGTCAGCTCCGGGTTTAGCTCGCCGAGAGCTTGGTCGCCGTGCATATCAGCGAAATAATCCTTGTTGTCGCCAACGTATTCACCTAGTGCGGTTGCGATTTGGCCGGACCGGACGCTGTCAGCCATTCTCACATCGGGCGTTCCGTCGGGGGTGCTCGCTACGTCCGGCATCCAATTGAAAAGCTTATTGACGCCAGAAGTTTCTTTTCCGTCATCGTCTGTCCAATCGAACGAAAGAAGGTTCTTCAGAGTTCCCGCATCATGGAGAGTCGTTTTGTTCCCATCAAGGTCGTAGGCGGCGATCCCGCCGCCATCAACGTCCCGCCCCGTCCCGGACATAACAGCGTCATGAACCGCGATGTGATCCGCGCCGGCGACATCGAGCATTCGAACTAGTAGACCTTCAACTTCGGACTTTTCGATATTGCTGTGGCCGAAGGTTCGGAGGTCGGTGACGTATGACTCCTCTCTACCGGCCGCTACCTCGCCCGCCCTTGCTATGAGGGCGCGGTCTACATCGCTGCCAAGCTGAAGGGATCTGGACCCGTACATCTCACCTGTATCCACCGACCGATGCTCCAGGATGTCCATCAACGACTTGAGATCATTGAACGTATTGAGATTGTTGACCGACTTGCTACTACCGGAATGCGCACCTGAGTCGGTGGCGCTCAACTGCCCCTTGCTAGCTGCAGGGCTTGTCAGCACCTCGCGAACCGGGGCAGACAGTTCGTTCAGTCCGCCCGTCACAAACCGCGGCCCCGGGTGCAGTCCCATCTGCTGTAGCGGTCCGGCAAGGAACGTCTGCTCGACCTGCTGGTCTGTCCGCACGCTTGGGTTACCGAGCAGGTAGATACCGTCACCGAGCGCGTTCTTCAACTGAAGACGTTCCGCGCCAAAATATTCGTCACCGAAACGCTTCAAAGCGTCGAGCGAGTAGGGCGCCGAGCCTTCAGAACTCTGACCCCAATTGGGCGTGTAGATGGCCTTCAGATAATCGAACTGTTCTTTCGAGATGACCGCTTCTTCGCCGCGTGCCAGCGCCGCGCGCTGTTCGGGCGTCAGACTGGTCGCACGGTAGAAGCGTTCCTTCTGCTCCGGTGTCGCAGTCCCGCTCATGATCGCCTGGACGTCGCGACTTGCTTGTCCGGCGGAGAAGCTCGAGCTGAGCGGAGCGTTGATCTCGGCGTTGCCGAAGACCACGTTCAGTGCGCGGGCACCGTTACGGTCGTCCTCCCCGATCTGGTCCGCCAGCGACTGCAGCGACAGCGTCGCTGTCTTCGCCTCCTCGGCGCGCTTGGCCTGGTCGTTCCGAATCGACTGTTCGGCCGCGCTTCCGGCCTCCACACCGTTCAACTCCGAGGCGTAGTCACGAGCGTCGCGCACGGTCCAGTCATCCGAGACGCTGAACTTGTCGAGTTCGAGGCCGAGTGCCTTCGTCAGAGCAGTGCTTCGGTTTGGGCTGATCGCGGCGGCGGTGTCGTGCAGCACCCTCGCGGCCGCGCTGAGTTCGGTGCCGAGCCTGTTGATCTCGTCTCGGTCGGACGTCGTACGGTCTTCGCACGCACGCTTGGATTCGCCCGACCAGCCCTCCACGTTCATGGGAGCATCGGCCATCGCCTTGGTTTGGGTTCGCAGGTTCTCGGCTGTCGTCTCCAGCGATTCCGCAGACTGGAGCAGGACCATCACGTCCCAGCTGTTGACGGTCGACCGTGTCGGACGGTTCATCAGAACACGGAAATGGCTCGGAAACCGCTCGCCAACTCTTCATCGGTGTCTGCGAACTCGGTCGCAACCTGGTAGCAGGTCTGCGAAACCGCGTCCATGCGAGCAGCTGCGCGACCGAGGAGAGTTCGAACGAGGTCGTCTTTGCCGGCGCAGGCGCCACCGAAAGCCGAACCCGGCATCGCCGCAGCTGCGTCAGCGAATCCGGTACTGCCCGACCAGAGCGCCCGGGTGGCATTCGAGCACTCGGCCAACGTCTTGCCGACGCCCTCGATTACACCCTTCTCGGCTTCCAGGCGATAAGTCACTGTGAGTCCCCCGTCCCCGGCATCAACACTTCTTGACACCCCTCCGCTCAGACAACCTAGTACGAAACAGCACGAAGTGGGGATTCGACATCCACAATCACGGAACCCTCACCATCGCCCCCACGTCCGGGCCGTCATCGGGCAGAGACACCTTGCCGGTCACCTCGAACCCGAGCCGTCCGTAGAACGTGACGTTCTCCGGGGATGAGGTCTCGAGGTATGCGGCATACCCCTCTGTCCGGGCCGCCTCGAGCCCTGGCTCGAGCACAGCTCTGCCGAGCCCTCGTCCCTGCGAATGTGGCGCGACCCCGACCGTGGCCAGATGCCAGACGGGTTCGGCCGGCCGGAGACCGGCGGTTGCCTCGTCGGCCCGCGCGGCGACGGTTGCTCGGTCCCCGTACAGGTCGACGACTCGGGCGGCGATGTCGCCGAACGCCTCGTCGAGACCCGACGAGGACGGAGTGATCCACACCGCCACGGCGGCAAGGTCGTCCGAGACCCAGACGCGGCCGCACCGCATGCCGATCTCGGCGAGATACAACCGCTGCAGGTATTCGACGCGAGCGCCATGGTCACGCGCATCCACCGTGTGCCTGGTGAAGGGATAGTCGGCGAAGGCCTGGCCGAGCGTTTCTGCGGCAGCGTCGATGTCTTCCGGAGTCGCCGGTCGAATGGAAGGGCTGATCGTCACGCGAAGCGAGGTTACCCGGCGCCCCGCAGCGCTCAAGCGACCGCGAGCAGCTGCAGCAGCTTCGTCTCGATCATGCTGCGGTCAGGACTTTGGTGCCCGATCGCCGGTGGCGCGGCACTTCGATGGCGGGCGCCGGTCGGGGTGATGACGTCGATGACCCGTATGTGTCCGGCCATGCGAACCGAATATGCCCAGCCGTCAGCCTCTTTCGCCCGATTGTGGGTGACACAGATGCCGTCGGCGTTGGCTTCGCTGGTCGGGCCGTCGTGTCGATGCGGTTTCGCGTGGTCGACCTCTGCGATCGGAGCGCCGCAGTACGGAGTTCGACAGCGCTGGTCTCGGAGTCGAACGAAGTGCGCGAGTGCGGCCGGGAAGGTTCGCGATCTCGACTCCATCGACACCAGTGCGCCATCCGACGGACGTGCATAGATTCGACGCAGCGTCGAGGCGGTCTCGCCATCGGGCGACACCGATGCGGCGACGAGTTCCCGTGCCACTGCCGCCGGGATCGGTCCGTACCCCTGCACTTCAGCCGCCGAATCGTTCAGCCCGAGCAGACACTCGTCGGACATGATCATGTTCACTGCCACCGGCACCGGCTCCGCTGCGGATCGACCGGTGACACGTTCGACCAGCGTGTCGGCCATGATCTGCGCGTGCGTGCGATCGTCGGCGCCGAGGACCGAGTCGGCATGTTTCTTGAGCGAGGCATATACGGAGATCCCCTGCGTCATCGGCAACAACGCCGAAAGCTGGGTCATCAGATCCGGCGCCGGCCGCACGCTGACCCGCCGGTCCTTCTCGGCCTTGGCCTTTCGCGCGACCACCGCGGCCGGCTCGAGTTCGTAGGCGTGACGCTTTGCCCGGCCTTCGACCTCTCGATCGGAAGCACCCACCAGCGCCTGACGGTCGCCGCACACCCGGCGGTCGATCTCCTCCCGCGATTCGCGAGTCAGGTAAGCGGTTTCGCGGGCGAGGATCGTGGCACGCCACTCGGTGAGGACTCCGTCCGCGAGAGCCGCCATCGTATGCGGCATCTCATGCGCCAGGGCACGAGCGAACCCGAGGTACTGGCTCCCCTTCTGCGGTGAGGCCTTACGCGCCAATCCTATTTCGGCGGCAAGCCCCCGCCCCCGCCGCTGCGGCGGGACATTCCTCGCAGCCTCATCGGCTGCACGAAGCTGATCGAGGTTCGCGGTCTCACGCACCTGCGCCGCGGAACAGGCGGACTTCACCTCCTCGAGCAGCGTCAACCGCTGCACCGACTCGGCCTCGTCGACGCCCGCAGTCATTCCCGCGAGGAGGCGCTGAAAAGCTTGAAGATCATCCGTCGAAAGGATCGACATTCCGCTCGCACACGTTTCGTACATACGTTCGATGATACGCGCTTCCGCACAGATCCGACGAGGTTTTCCACAACCAGACGAAACTTCCATCACTTAACCGTTGAGTTAATCATCCGACCGTGCAACACTTAGCCACATGGCAAACAGTTCAGTCGCCCTCGATGAGATATTCGGTGCGCTGTCGGACCCGACGCGCCGCGCCGTCGTCGAACGTCTCGGGCGCGGGTCTGCGAGCGTCGGCGAACTCGCCGGCCCCTTCCCCATGTCCCTCCCGTCCTTCATGAAGCACCTGAGGGTTCTCGAGGAGAGCGGCCTGGTCATGACCAAGAAGACCGGGCGCACCCGAATGTGCACGCTCGACCGTCGACGCCTGCGACGCCTACAGACCTGGCTCGAACACCAGCGCATCGTCTGGACCGAACGCACCGACCGACTCGAAGCCTTCGTCACCGAAACCGAGGAGACCACATGATCGACCCCGAACTCGACCTGACCCTGCAACGCATCATCCGCGCACCGCGGCAACGGATCTGGGACGCGTGGACCAAGCCCGAGCAGCTCGCGAAATGGTGGACGCCCTCCCCGACCGTCACCCGGGTCGAGCGTCTCGAACCGCGTCCCGGTGGTGCACTGGTCACGCAGATGAGCGACGACGGCGAGACCTTCGTGCCGCACATGGACGCCGTGTTCCTGGTCGTCGACGACCACGAACGCCTGGTGTTCACCAACGCCATCGACAGTTCGTGGCGACCTGCGGAACCCGCACCCGTCCCCATGACCGCCGAGATCACCCTCGGCCAACATCCCGACGGGACCGAGTACAGCGTCGTCGTACGACACGGCAATCCATCCGATCGCGAGCAGCATCACGATCTCGGCTTCTACGACGGCTGGGGCTCGGTCACCGCAGCGCTCGCCGCACTCGTCGAAAACGAGGGGTCGCGATGAGAGTCACCGTCACCGAATTCATGACCCTCGACGGCGTCACCCAGGGACCAGGTTCGGCCGACGAGGACACCTCCGACGGCTTCACTGCCGGCGGATGGTTGGTCCCACACATGGACGAGACCTTCATTCAGCAGGCGTCACAGTGGCTCGATCTGGCCGACGGACTGCTCCTGGGGCGTCGAACCTACGAGGCCTTCGCCCGCGACTGGCCGCAGATCACCGACCCCGGCGACCCGTTCACCGAGCGGATGAACACCCTCCCCAAGTACGTGGTGAGCAGCACGCTCACCGAACCCCGCTGGCAGCCTGCGACACTCCTCGGTGGCGCCGCGATCGAGGCGGTGTCTTCCCTGCGCTCGAGACCGGGCGGTGAACTGCAGGTCCACGGAAGCAATACCCTCGCCACGTCGCTCCTCGAAGCCGGGCTCGTCGACGCATTGCGGCTGGTCGTCGCCCCGACCGCACTCGGCACCGGGAGACAGCTGTTCGGACGCAACGCAATCAGCCTGGGATTCCGGATGACGCAACACACCGCGACTCCCGGAGGACTCTTGATCCTCGAATACGAACCGACCGGCCAGGCGGCGGTAGCAGACTACGAGGGCGTCCGCGCGGTCACTGCCTCGCACGGCAACTGAACGGTCAGTCCCGGGTCAGTGCCGCCAGGAACATCGCATCCGTGCCGTGGATGTGCGGCCACAGCTGAACGTGCGGGCCGTCGCCGAGAAGCTCCGGCCCGAGCTTGCCGACGGTCACCAGCGGACGGGCGTCGAGTTGACGCGCACCTTGCACCGATGACAGAACATCAGCGACGACCGACGTGGTCTCGGCCGGGTGCGGCGAGCACGTCGAATAGACGACCACGCCACCGGGTTTGACCAACCGCAGCGCTTCGGTCAGCAACTCCTTCTGCAGGACGACGAGCTCTTCGACGTCGGCGGCGGTTCGGCGCCAACGGGATTCGGGGCGCCGGCGCAGCGATCCGAGACCCGAGCAGGGGGCGTCGAGCAGGATGCGGTCGTATCCGGGTTCGAGGCCGCTGGACCGGGCGTCGGCAACGTGGATGGTCACCGGCAGGTCGCTGACCACCTTGCGAATCAGGTCGGCGCGGTGCTTCGACACCTCGATCGCGTCGAGTCGGGCGGCGTCGATCTCGGCGAGCGCACCGATCAGCGCGGCCTTACCGCCGGGTCCGGCGCACATGTCGAGCCAACGGCCGGAGTCGTCGGCGACCTCGGCGACGGTGACCGCACGCGCGATCAACTGGCTCCCCTCGTCCTGCACACCGGCGTAACCCTCGCGGATCGCGTCGACATCACCGGGATCACCGCCGGGCAGGTACACGCAGTAGGGCGAGAAGTTGCCTTCCTCTCCCCCGCTGGTCAGCGCCAGTTCCTCGGCGGTGATGTAGCCCGGCCGGGCGACCAGGTGCACAGGCGGCCGTTCGTCGTCGGCAGCGAGCGCCGCCTGCAGCTGACCGGCCGAACCGCCGAGTGCGTCGCGGAACACCTCCGCGATCCAGCGCGGATGCGCGTACTGGAAGGCCAGGTAGCCGACGAGGTCCTCGGCGGGCGACGGCGCGAGCTCCTCGACCCACATGTCCTCGTCCTTCTGCGACACCTTGCGCAGCACGGCGTTGGCGAAACCCGAAGGGCCCATGCCGTTCTCAGAACGTACGAGATCCACCGACGTCGACACCGCCGCATGGGAACCCACGCGCGTCCGTAGCAACTGGTAGGTGCCGAGTCGCAGCACGTCGAGGACGGGGCCGTCGATCTCCTCGACGGGTCGCTTGGCCGCCGCGGCGATCACGGCATCCAGGAGCCCTTGGGCACGCGACGTGCCGTAGGCGAGTTCGGTTGCGAACGCCGCGTCGCGGCCTTCGATCTTGCGATCCCGCAGCATCTTCGGGAGGACCAGGTTCGCGTAGGCGTCGCGCTCACGAACCGCGCGCAGCGTGTCCCGGGCCGCGACGCGGGCCGGGTCGAGGTCCTTCTGCCGGAACTTCGCGGAGTTGTTGTCCCGCTTGCCCTGGCTCGGTCGGCGATCTGCACTCATCCCAATACCGTCCCATCGGTCAGTCGGGCGCCGCGCGCCCAGTCGGCGGCCGGCATCGGCTTCTTCCCGGGCGGTTGCACCGTGCCCAGTTTCACCGGCGTCGAACCGGTCCCGACGAACACCGCCTTCTTCGTCACCGCGACCGCACCCGCCGGCAACGGCTCGGCACGAACCGATTCCGGGAGCGACGCATCGTCCTCGGCGACGGGGCGCACCGGGCCCACCTTGATCCGGGCGTCGTCGAGACTCGTCCACGAACCCGGGGCCGGCGTGTAGGCGCGGATGAGCCGATCGATGATGTGCGCGGGCAGATCCCAGCGGATACGCGCATCCTCGACCTCGACCTTCGGCGCATGACTGACTCCGACCGAGGGCTGCGGTTCGGGGATGAGTTCCCCGGCCTCGATGCCGTCGAGCGTGTTGACGAGCAGGCCGGACCCGGCATCGGCGAGACGGGCGAGCAGGTCGCCGCTGGTGTCGGTGGGCCGGATGGTCTCGGTCACGATGCCGTACACCGGCCCGGTGTCGAGCCCCTTCTCCAGCCGGAAGGTGCTGGCACCGGTCACCTCGTCACCCGCGGCGATCGCGGCCTGCACCGGTGCCGCGCCACGCCACGCGGGCAACACCGAGAAGTGCAGGTTGATCCAGCCATGGGTCGGGAGCGCCAGCAGATCCTCAGGCACCAGGCCGCCGTAGGCGACCACTGCCGCACAGTCCGGCGCCCAGCGACGCAACGTCTCGGCGACGTCGGGTTCGGACATGCGTCGCGGGGTGATCACCTCGAGGCCGTGCTCGTCGGCGAGCACGCCGATCGGTGACCGCACGACCTTGCGACCACGACCCGACACCGCGTCGGGCCGGGTGATGACGCCGACGACCTCATGCGACGGCGAGTCGAGCAGGGCCTGCAACGACGGCACGGCCACCTCGGGGGTGCCGGCGAAAACGATGCGCATTCATCCGATCGTAGGCGGGTCCACCTGGACCCGGATCGGCCCGGTCTGCCGGTGCGTGTTGCGCCGCGCCTGCCCGGCGGCGAGAGCCTGCGCGAGGAGCCGGCCGTGCTTGCGCGGCAACCGCACCAGGATGCGGTCCATCTCGTCGTCGGCGGCGGCCTCCCACTCGGCACTCCCGGCCGGCGGTCGCACCCCGGGCGGGAGCGGTACCGGCCCGAGAACGTCCGCACCCTCGGGCAATTCGAGGTGTTCGACGAAGTCGGTGATGACCTGCGTCGGACCGTCGACCGAGGCCATCGTCACCGCAGGCGGAAAACCCAGTTCGACGCGCTCGTTCAGCTGAAGCGACGCGAATCCGACGGGGTCCCAACGGATCAGCGCCTGGACAGGGGCCAGGGTCGAGTCGGCGACGATGACCACGCGTCCGCCCTCGCCATGCGGCCGGACCATGCCGGCCAACGCCATCCAGCGTCGGACGGCGTGTTCCTCCGCGCGCAGATCGGCTCGGTCGAGTTGCGCCCAGGTGTCGACGACGACAGCCGCGCCGTAACCGTCTGGTGCAACCGGTTCGGCGCCCGGCGTCGCGACGACGAGGCGTGCGCCCGCCTCGATCTCGTCGAGGATGGTGTCGCCGCCGCTGGTGTGGACCGGCACGCCGGCGAAGGCACGTCCGAGTTCCTCGGCGGTGCGTCGGGCTCCGGTGACCGTCGCACGCACTTTGGTGTTGCCGCACTCGGGACAGCGGAAGACCGGCTCCGGGCGACCGCACCAGCGGCAACTCAGACGCTGGTTGCCGTCCATCTGCAGGGGCCCGTTGCACGCGCGGCAACGAGCGTGCTCGCGACACCGCGTACACGCCAACGATGGCACGTAGCCGCGGCGCGGGACGCTGAACACCACAGGCTGATCGGCGGCGAACGCCGAACGGGCCGCGTCGAAGGCGACCTCGGGGATCCGCGCTGACCTCGCCATCGGATCGCGGGCGATCTGACGGTCGTCGTCGGAGATGGCCTGCACACGCGGACTGCGATGGCGGACGAGCGGCCGGTCGGCGACGAGGTCGTGTGCCCACCCCGATGCGACGAGCGCCTGAGCTTCTGCGGTCCGGGCGAAGCCGCCGAGCACCAGTCCGCAGCGTTCCTGATGCGAGCGCAGGACCGCGACTTCACGCGGGTGCGGATACGGCGCGCGTGGATCGGCCATGCTGTCGTCGCCGTCGTCCCAGACGACGACCAGACCGAGGTCGGTGACGGGTGCGAACACCGCACTGCGCGTACCGATCACGAGTTTCGCCGCGCCGCGTCGTGCGGCGAGCCAGCGACGGTACCGCGCGGTGGGACCGAGACCGGCGGCCAGCGCGACTCCCCGGTCGCCGATGAGCGGTTCGCATTCCGCCCAGACCCGGTCGAGGTCCCGCTGGTCGGGCACGATGATGATGCAGCCGCGCCCGGCCGCCAGGGTCGTCGCGGCGAGTTCGGCGAGCCTGCGGGGCCAGGCCTCCCCCGGCAGCGCCTGCCACGCAGCACGCGGGTGCCCACCGTCGGAGATCGCCTCGAAGAACGACTCGGCGAGCGGGTAGCGTCGCCACGCATCCAGGTCGGGCGCCTCGACGACGGTCGTCGGTTCCGGCGTCGTCTCCTTCTCGGTGCGTGCGTGCCGTGGCGGAATCGCCAGCCGGACAACGCCTCCCATGGTGCCTGCATAGCGGTCGGCGACGGCGCGGCACAGCGAGGCCAGTTCCGGTGACAGGACAGGTTCGGCGGAGACGACACGGTCGAGCCAGCCCAGCTTGCCGGGGTGGTCGCTCTTCTCGATCCGGTCGAGGAGGAATCCGTCGATCAGACGACCGGCGAACCGAACGCGGACCCGCACCCCCGGAACCGCCGTCGCATCCTGATCGGAATCGACCAGGTAGTCGAACGGTCGGTCGAGGTGTGCGAGTCCGAGTATGGGCAGCACACGGGCCACCGGCAGCGAATCAGCCGGGACCCGTGCGCCTTTCGGGGGCAGGGACTGCGCCCTTCGGGGTCAGAGTCCGGCGGCCGCGCGCAGCTTGTCCGCGCGGTCGGTCCGCTCCCACGGCAGATCGACGTCGGTGCGGCCGAAGTGGCCGTACGCGGCGGTCGGACCGTAGATCGGACGCAGCAGGTCCAGGTCGCGGATGATCGCGAGCGGACGCAGGTCGAAGTTCTCCTTGATGACGCGCTCGATGACCGCCGGGTCGACGTGCTCGGTGCCGAAGGTCTCGACGAACAGGCCGACCGGAGCGGCCTTGCCGATTGCGTAGGCGACCTGGACCTCGATGCGGTTCGCCAGGCCCGCGGCGACCGCGTTCTTGGCGACCCAGCGCATCGCGTAGGCGGCGCTGCGGTCGACCTTCGACGGGTCCTTGCCGGAGAAGGCGCCGCCGCCGTGGCGGGCCATGCCGCCGTAGGTGTCGACGATGATCTTGCGGCCGGTCAGGCCGGCGTCGCCCATCGGACCGCCGAGGACGAACTTGCCGGTCGGGTTGACCAGCAGGCGGTAGTCGGAGGTGTCGAGGTTCGGCAGGTCGATGTCGGCGAGGACGGCGTCGACGACCTGCTTCTTGATGTCGGGAGCCAGCAGGTTGTCGAGGTCGATGTCGGCGGCGTGCTGGGTCGACAGGACGACGGTGTCGAGGCGGACCGGGATGTCACCGTCGTATTCGATGGTGACCTGGGTCTTGCCGTCGGGACGCAGGTACGGCAGCGTGCCGTCCTTGCGGACCTCGGTGAGACGGCGCGAGAGACGGTGCGCGAGTGCGATCGGCACCGGCATCAGCTCGGGGGTCTCGTTGGTGGCGTAACCGAACATCAGGCCCTGGTCGCCGGCGCCCTGGCTGTCGATCTCGTCCTCGGAGATACCGCTGCGGCTCTCGTGGGAGTTGAAGACGCCGCCCGCGATGTCCGGGGACTGCGCGCCGATGGCGACGTTGACGCCGCACGACGCGCCGTCGAAGCCCTTGGTGGAGGAGTCGTAGCCGATCTCGAGGATCTTGGCGCGGACGATGCCGGGGATGTCGGCGTAGGCGGTGGTGGTCACCTCGCCCGCGACGTGGACCTGGCCGGTGGTCACCAGCGTCTCGACCGCGACCCGGGCCTTCGGGTCGTCGGTGAGGATGGCGTCGAGGATCGAGTCGCTGATCGCGTCACAGATCTTGTCGGGATGTCCCTCGGTGACGGATTCGCTCGTGAACAGGCGTGACGAGGTGGTCATCAGATCCTCTCGAGATCTCGCGCGCGGATGGTTCCGGCGCCGTTTGGCAGGTATCGGCCGTCGTTGTGGCCGGTGGAGTCACTTTCAAAACTACACAGCAGGCAGTTGCTGTCGCGGTGCCGCTCAGGCCCCCCGACCATCAGGCACCAGTTGACGCACTTCGTCAAGTATCCGACTCGACATGAGTGTTTTCGATCCGAAGGGCAGAGCGGTCTCGTCACCCTTGGCGGACAGCAGCCAACCGGTGTTGTCCTCGGTGCCGAACGCCTTGCCGTCGCCGACCGCGTTCACCACGAGCAGGTCGCATCCCTTGCGGGCGAGTTTGGCCCGGCCATGGTCGAGGACCCCGCCGGTCTCGTCGCCGGTCTCGGCCGCGAAGCCGACGATGACGGTCTCGGACGGAATCCGACCGTCGTCCCGCGCCTCGACCAGCCCGCGGAGGATGTCGGGGTTGGTGGTGAGTTCGATCGGGGCCGGACCCTGATCGCCCTTCTTGATCTTGGCGTCGGCCACCGCGATGGGCCGGAAGTCGGCGACGGCGGCGGCCATGATGACGACGTCGGCGTCGGCCGCGCGCTTGGTCATCTCCTCGGCGAGTTCCTGGGCGTTGGAGATCCGCACGATGTGCACCCCGGCGGGATCGCCGGGGTCGGCGGTCGAACCGGCGACGACGGTGACGCTCGCGCCGCGCTGTGCGGCCGCGCGGGCCAGCGCGAATCCCTGCTTGCCCGAGCTGTGATTGCCCAGGTAGCGCACGGGATCGAGGGGTTCACGGGTGCCGCCGGCGCTGATCAGTACGCGGACACCGGCGAGGTCGTAGGGCAGGGCGTCGGCGCGGTCGAGGAGCAGCTCGCCGATGAGCGCGATCTCCTGCGGGTCCGGGAGGCGGCCGCGGCCGGAATCCGTGCCGGTGAGACGGCCGGAGGCGGGGGTCATGACCGTCGAGCCCTGTTCGCGCAGCGTCGCGATGTTGGCCTGGGTGGCCGGGTGCTCCCACATCTCGGTGTGCATGGCCGGCACGAAGAGCACCGGGCACCGCACGGTGAGCAGCGAAGCGGTGAGCAGGTCGTCGGCGCGTCCCTGAGCGGCGCGGGCCATGAGGTCCGCGGTCGCCGGCGCGATGATGACGAGGTCGGCGCCCTGGCCCAGACGCACATGCGCGACCTCGTCGACGTCGTCGAAGACGGTGGTGCTGACCGGATTGCCGCTGAGTGCCTCGAAGGTCGCCTTGCCGACGAACTTGAGTGCGGCGGGGGTTGGCACCACGCGGACCTCGTGCCCGGACTCGGTGAAGTGGCGGATCACCGAGCACACCTTGTATGCGGCGATACCTCCACCGACGCCGATGAGAATTCGGCGTCGTGTCTTGGTCGGTTTGGTCATCCCGACGCCGAGACTATTCGCCCTCGGTGTGCTCGAGCAGGTCGGAGTGGATCTCGCGCATCGCGATCGACAGCGGCTTCTCCTGCAGGCCCGGCTCGACCAGCGGGCCGACGTACTCGAGGATGCCGTCGCCGAGCTGGTTGTAGTAGTCGTTGATCTGGCGGGCACGCTTGGCCGCGTAGATGACGAGAGCGTACTTCGACGAGGCGCGCTCGAGGAGATCGTCGATCGGCGGATTGGTGATACCCAGCGGCGTGTCGTATGCCGGTGCGTCGGCGATCTCGGTGATGTCGAAATTGGTCGGGGTGGTCACACAAACTCCTGCGTCGAGGTCTGGGATGTCAGAGAGGCTGGTCAGGTCGCGGGCGCGGTGGGCTGCTCAGGTCCGACCAGCAAGGATACCAAGTCGGAGGCCGCTCGGTCGACTTCGCTGTTCACAATGACGTGGTCGAACTCGTCACGGGCGGCCATCTCGACCTTCGCGGTGGCCAGCCGGCGCTCGATCGCCTCGGGGCTCTCGGTGCCGCGACCGGTCAGCCGGGCCACCAGTTCGTCCCAGCTCGGCGGTGCGAGGAAGACGGTAGTCGCCTCGGGCAATCGGGCGACGACATTGCGCGCACCGACGAGGTCGACCTCCACCAGCACGGGCTTGCCGG
Source organism: Gordonia metallireducens (assembly GCF_021245825.1). Lineage (NCBI taxonomy): Bacteria > Bacillati > Actinomycetota > Actinomycetes > Mycobacteriales > Gordoniaceae > Gordonia > Gordonia metallireducens. The sequence continues at coordinate 60,975 of NZ_JAJQJP010000057.1, forward strand.
CCTCCAGAGCCGCGAGGACGGGCGCGAGCGGGGTACCCGATCGCTGCAGGCCACCGTGGATTTCCGCCCACTCCAGGAGCTCGTCACCGGCGATCATCTTGTCGAACTCCGCAGCGGAGACGAAGTAGTAGTCGCGGCCGTCGACCTCACCGGGGCGCGGTGCGCGGGTGGTCGCCGAGACGCTGAAGTACAGGTCGGGCAACGCGGCGCGCACCTTGGCGACCACGGTGGACTTGCCGACGGCCGAGGGGCCGACCAAGACGATCAGTCGACCCCTCGTGCGTGCGGCTCCCGCGGTATCCGGCCGGTTGGTCACCGCCGGTCCCACGAGCTCGTCACGCTGCCGTGTTCGGTTGCAATGCTCACGCTCAGGAGCTGAACTTCTCGAGCAGAGCCTTGCGCTGACGGTCGCCGAGACCGCGCAGGCGGCGGGTCGGAGCGATCTCCAGCTCGGTCATGATCTCCTGAGCCTTGACCTTGCCGACCTTGGGCAGGGCCTCGAGCAGTGCCGAGACCTTCATCTTGCCCAGGATCTCGTCGTTCTCGGCATCCTTGAGCACCTGCTGGAGATCGGTGCCACCGCGCTTCAGGCGCTCCTTGAGCTCCGCGCGGACGCGACGAGCGGCAGCTGCCTTCTCCAACGCAGCGGCGCGCTGCTCGTCAGTCAACTGGGGAAGGGCCACGGGTTCCTCCGTCTTTCGTTCTTGATTGGGACTGTCATCGTCCGCCCGGGGGCGTCCGACGGCTGTTGCCACACTGGTGACGCTGCGTCGTATTCGCAACGATGCGGTCGGGTGGGGACCCGTCCGGCATCACCGATTGTTGGCGGCGAATGCGACCGTACCCACGTGATCAGGCATTTGCGAGCGCGACCCCCCGTTTTCGCGGTGTTTTCTCATGTTGTAGTGCACCGCGGTGGTTCGCTCCGCCACATCGACGCTTCACTCATCGTTGCAACGCTCTGACTACGGCTTTTGCGCCGAACCTGCAGGTCACAGCAGCGACACTGGCGACGGAGGTCGGTAGCCATGCGAAATACATGCGATCGCGCGATTCACACCCTGAGACAGATGTGACTGGAGTGATGTGACCAGATCCGCGCGGAATTCGATCGCGGTTCGAGCGTGTCGCGTGCTCCCCCGGCCACCTCGGCGTCAGCCGAGCGCGGCCTCGACCTCGTCCCGCGCCTGTACGAACGCGTTCCGCAGCGCGGCGACGTAGGGACCTGCACGGAGCACGCCACGCGAACTCGCCGGGAGCACCCAGGCCGGGTCGGCACCGTCGAAGACGACCTTCAGGTCCTCGGCGGTGGCTCCCTGAGCGCCCAGACCCGGCGCCAGGATCGGGCCGTTCAGGTGGGTGAGGTCGAGTCCGTGCTCGCGAGTGGCGCCCACGACGAGACCGACCGTGGCCGTGCCGTCGGCATTCTCGGCCGCCGCGGCGTCGACGATGGACTGGGCGACCGTCCGCTCCCCCGCCGGGGTCTTCTCTGTCAGGGCCTTCTGCACGTCGCCACCCTCCGGGTTCGACGTTCGGGCCAGCACGAACACGCCACGCCGGCCCTCACGGGCCAGATCCAGCGCGGGACGCAGCGATTCGTATCCGAGGTAGGGCGAGGCGGTCACCGAGTCGGCGCACAACGGTGAGGCATCGGCCAACCAGGCCTGCGCGTAGGCAGACATGGTCGAGCCGATGTCACCGCGTTTGGCGTCGGCGATCACCAGGGCACCGGCCTCGCGGCAATCCGCGATGACCCGTTCGAGCACCGCGAAACCCGCGGCACCGAACGGCTCGAAGAAGGCCACCTGCGGCTTGACGACCGCCGCCGACGGGGCCAGCGCCTCGACGCAGATGTCGGCGAAACGGGACAACCCGTCGACGGACACGTCCAGGCCCCAGTCGGTCAGCAGCGCCGCATGCGGGTCGATGCCCGCGCACAGGCGTCCGCGTTCGGCCGTCACCCGCCGGTAGCGGGCGCCGAAACCGGACGCCTCCGTCATGACCGGCCGGCCATGTCCGCGTGGCGTCGCTGGATCGAGCGGACCGCGACGTCACCGTTGATCGCGGCCTCGATGCCCTGCACCGCGGCACTGGCACCCTGCACCGTGGTGATGCACGGGATGTTGACCGAGACGGCTGCACTGCGGATCTCGTAGCCGTCGACACGCGGGCCCGAGTTGCCGTACGGGGTGTTGATCACCATCGTGACCTCACCGGCGCGGATGATGTCCACGACCGTGCGCTGCCCCTCGGCGGCCTCGAAGTGCTTGAGCACGGTCTCGCACTTGATCCCGTTGCGGCGTAACACGTCCGCAGTACCCTCGGTGGCCAGGATCTCGAAGCCGAGGTCGGCGAGGTGCTTGACCGGGAAGATCAGCGCCCGCTTGTCCTTGTTGGCGACCGAGACGAAGATCTTGCCGCTGGTGGGCAGCGATCCGTAGGCGGCGGTCTGCGACTTGGCGAACGCGCGACCGAAGTCGGCGTCGATGCCCATGACCTCGCCGGTGGACTTCATCTCCGGGCTGAGCAGGTTGTCGACCCCGCTTCCGTCGTGGCGACGGAACCGGTTGAACGGCAGGACCGCTTCCTTCACCGAGATCGGCGCGGTCGAGGGGGCCTCGCCGCCGTCGCCGGTCTTCGGCAGGATGCCCTGCTCCCGCAGGTCCGCGATCGACGAGCCGAGCATCACGCGGGCACAGGCCTTGGCCAGCGGAACCGCGGTCGCCTTGGAGACGAACGGAACCGTGCGGCTCGCGCGCGGATTCGCCTCGAGCACGTAGAGCACGTCGTCCTTGAGTGCGTACTGGACGTTGAGCAGCCCCTTCACCCCGATGCCCTTGGCGAGCGCCTCGGTGGAGGTGCGGACCATCTCGAGGTCGGCGCGACCGAGGGTGACCGGCGGCAGCGCACACGCGGAGTCACCGGAGTGGATACCGGCCTCCTCGATGTGCTCCATCACGCCGCCGATGAAGACCTCGTCGCCGTCGCACAGGGCGTCGACGTCGATCTCCACCGCGTCCTCGAGGAAGCGGTCGACGAGCACCGGGTGGTCGGGGGTGAGCTCGGTGGCACGAGAGATGTAGTCCTCCAGGGACTTCTCGTCGTAGACGATCTCCATGCCGCGGCCACCGAGGACGTAGGACGGGCGCACCAGCACCGGGTATCCGATGCGGGCGGCGGTGTCGCGGGCCTCGGCGAAGCTGGTCGCGGTGCCGAAGGCCGGGGCCGGGAGGCCGGCCTCGGTGAGGACCTTGCCGAACTCGCCGCGGTCCTCGGCGAGGTCGATGGCGGCCGGGCTGGTGCCGACGATCGGGACGCCCGCCTCCTCGAGGCGGCGTGCGAGACCCAGCGGGGTCTGGCCGCCGAGCTGCACGATGACACCGGCGACGGTGCCCGACTGGGATTCGGCGTAGTAGACCTCGAGTACGTCCTCGAAGGTCAGCGGCTCGAAGTACAGACGATCGGCGGTGTCGTAGTCGGTCGAGACCGTCTCCGGGTTGCAGTTGACCATCACGGTCTCGTACCCGGCCTCGCTCAGGGTGAGCGCGGCGTGGACACACGAGTAGTCGAACTCGATGCCCTGACCGATGCGGTTGGGGCCCGAACCGAGGATCAGCACCTTCGGACGATCCGGCTGCGGCGCGATCTCGCTGGTCGCCGCGGGATCGAGCTCGTAGGTCGAGTAGTGGTACGGCGTCTTCGCCTCGAACTCGGCCGCACAGGTGTCCACGGTCTTGTAGACCGGGCGCACACCGAGCGACAGACGGTGCGCGCGCACCGCGGCCTCGTCCTCGAATTCCGAACGGAGAGCGGCGATCTGACGGTCGGAGAAGCCGTTCGACTTCGCCTCGCGCAGCAGCGCCTCGTCGAGGGTGTCGGCGTCGCGGATCTCCGCACCGAGTGCGGCGATGCCGCCGATCTCGGCCAGGAACCACGGATCGATCGCGGTGGCCTCGTAGAGCTGCTCGATGGTGGCCCCGGCGTCGAACGCCAGCATCAGCTTGTACAGACGCCCGTCCTTGGGCGTCTTGATCTCCTCGAGCAGCGCGGGCAGGTCGACGGTCTTCGGGTCGGGCCGGTTGGCCTCCACCCAGAACCCGCCGGCCTTGGTCTCCAGCGAACGCATGACCTTGCCGAGCGCCTCGGCGAAGCTGCGGCCGAGGCTCATGGCCTCGCCCACCGACTTCATCGTGGTGGTCAGCGTGTCGTCGGCGCCGGGGAACTTCTCGAACGCGAACCGCGGAGCCTTGACCACGACGTAGTCGAGCGTGGGCTCGAAGCAGGCCGGGGTCTCCTTGGTGATGTCGTTGACGATCTCGTCGAGGCTGTAGCCGATGGCCAGCTTCGCAGCGATCTTGGCGATCGGGAAGCCGGTGGCCTTCGACGCCAGGGCCGACGACCGCGACACACGCGGATTCATCTCGATGACGACGAGGCGACCGTCGCGCGGGTCCTGGGCGAACTGGATGTTGCAGCCGCCGGTGTCTACGCCGACCTCGCGCAGGATGTCGATCGAGAGATCACGCATGATCTGGTATTCGCGGTCGGTGAGGGTCATCGCCGGGGCGACGGTCACCGAGTCGCCGGTGTGCACGCCGACCGGGTCGAGGTTCTCGATCGAGCAGACGACCACCACGTTGTCGCGGTTGTCACGCATGAGTTCGAGCTCGTATTCCTTCCATCCGAGGATCGACTCCTCGATGAGGACGTTGGCCGTCGGCGACGCGGCGAGACCGCCGCCGGCGATCCGCTCGAGATCGGCGTCGTCGTAGGCCATGCCCGAACCGAGACCACCCATGGTGAACGACGGCCGCACGACGACCGGGAAACCGAGCTCGGCCACGGTGTCGCGGACCTCGTCCATGGTGTGGCAGACGCGGGAGCGAGCACTCTCGCCGCCGACCTTCTCCACGATGTCCTTGAACATCTGGCGGTCCTCGCCGCGCTGGATGGCGTCGAAGTCGGCGCCGATCAGCTCGATGCCGTACTTCTCCAGCGAGCCGCGATCGTGCAGCGCAACCGCGGTGTTCAGCGCGGTCTGCCCGCCGAGGGTGGCGAGCACGGCGTCGATGGGATGGCCGGCGTCGCGCTCGGCCTCGATCACCTTCTCCACGAACTCGGCCGTGATCGGCTCGATGTAGGTGGCGTCGGCGAACTCCGGGTCGGTCATGATCGTCGCCGGGTTGGAGTTCACCAGGCTGACGCGCAGGCCCTCGGCCTTGAGCACGCGGCAGGCCTGGGTGCCCGAGTAGTCGAATTCACAGGCCTGACCGATGACGATCGGGCCGGAGCCGATGACCAGGACGTGGTTGATGTCTTCGCGGCGCGGCATCAGGCACTCGCTCCTTGCGCACGGTCACCCTCGAGCAGGGTGACGAATTTGTCGAACAGATACGCGGCGTCGTGGGGCCCGGCGGCCGCCTCCGGGTGGTACTGCACGGAGAAGGCGCGGCCGGAGAGCAGCTCGAGGCCCTCCACGGTTCCGTCGTTGGCGCAGACATGGCTGACCCGTGCGCGGCCGAAGTCGGAGTCGAACTCCTCCCCCGCCTCACCCTCGAGTGCGAAGCCGTGGTTCTGCGAGGTGATCGAGACCTTGCCGGTGGCATGGTCGACAACCGGGATGTTGATGCCCCGGTGCCCGAACTTCATCTTGTAGGTGGACCGGCCGAGGGCCCGGCCCAGGATCTGGTTGCCGAAGCAGATACCGAACAGCGGCAGATCGCGGCCGAGGACACCGCGGGTGAGCTCCACGACGTCGTCGGCGGTCGCCGGGTCACCGGGACCGTTCGACAGGAACACGCCGTCGGGCTTGAGGTCGGCGATCGCGTCGAGCGCGATGTTCGACGGCAGCACATGCGTGCGGACGCCGCGCTCGGCGAACATGCGCGGGGTGTTGGTCTTGATCCCGAGGTCGATGGCCGCGACGGTGAACCGGTGCTGATCGACCGGCTCCACGACGTACCCGTCGGAGGTGGTGACCTCGTCGGCGAGCTTGGCGCCCTTCATGTCCGGCTGGTTGCGGACCCGGCCGACGAGTTCGTCGGTGTCGGCCAGGGCCGGCCCCGAGAAGATGCCGGCCTTCATCGAGCCGTGGTCGCGGAGGATGCGGACCACGGTGCGGGTGTCGATCCCGCCGATGCCGACGATCCCCTGCTTGACGAGCTCGTCCTCGAGCGAGGTGGTGGCGCGCCAGTTGGAGACGCGACGCGTGGGATTGCGCACCGCATATCCGGCCACCCAGATCTTGCCGGAGTCGCCCTCGACCCCGGTGCTGCCCGCGCTGCCGGTGCTCTCGCCGTCCTCGGTGTTCCAGCCGGTGTTGCCGATCTGAGGCGCGGTGGCCACGACGATCTGCCGGTGGTAACTCGGGTCGGTCAGGGTCTCCTGGTAGCCGGTCATCGCGGTGCAGAACACCGCTTCACCGAGGGTCTCGCCCACTGCGCCGAAGCTCCGGCCGGTGAACACCTGGCCGTTCTCCAGCACCAAGACCGCTGTGTTCATTCCTGTGTCCCCTGTCCACTGTCATGCTGCCCGGCAAAGGCGTTCACCCAGCCGGGATAAATCGATTTGTCGTCGGCGCGGATTCCCGTGTCGATCTCGGTGCCGCTGGGCAGGACCCATCGGATCACCAGGACACCGTCGGCGCTCATCACCTTGCCCGCGATGCCGCGTTCGGTGCGTACCGCCGTGATCGCCGCGCGCGGAATCCAGATGTCGCTCGCACCCTGCCGGGAGATGAGGATTCCCTCCGCGAACTCGGCGATCGTCGCCGACGCGCGGTCGGAGATGTCTCCCACGACCACGCGGTTCTGCCAACTCGGCGCCATGGTGCTGCCGAGGTAGAGGCCGGTGTCGGGGCCGCGTTGCTCCGCCCCGAGATCGGCCGGGGTGGGCGGCAGTTCGCCGATGAGCTCGGCCTGTGCCGCCTGCTTCTTCTTGTTGCCGGTGATCAGCAGGTAGAACATCGACAGCAGGCCGATCACGATCAGCACGCACACGCCGATGAACCACGCGTTGAACACGAACCTGCCGTAGCCGAGCCAGGTGGTGAAGAGCGACGCGGCCACGAGGATGAGGAAGACGCCCGGGACCAGTCCGCGCCGGGACTCCTCGCTCATCGGGTCACCCGGCCCTCGCGGGTGGTGACCACGCCGCGCAGGACGGTGGCGGTGATGGTCGCCGGCATCGTCATCTCCTCGAACGGAGTGTTGCGCGACAGGCTGGCCAGTTCGTCGCCGCGGACCACCCACGAGGTGTCCGGGTCGACGACGGTGAGGTTGGCCGGCTCGCCGACCTCGATCGGGCGGCCCTGATCGGTCAGCTCGACGATCTGCGCGGGCCGCTCGCTCATCACCCGTGCGACGCCGCGCCAGTCGAGGAGTCCCGACTTCACCAGCGTCTCGACGACGATCGGCAGCGCGGTCTGCAGCCCGAGCATGCCCGGCTTGGCCTGGGCGAACTCGCAGCACTTCTCCTGCGCGGCGTGCGGCGCATGGTCGGTGGCCACACAGTCGACGATCCCATCCGCCAAGGCCTGGCGCAGGGCTTCCTTGTCACGGACCTCGCGCAGCGGTGGATTGACCTTGTTGACCGGGTCATATGTTTCGAGACGCGAGTCGTCGAGGAGCAGGTGGTGCGGGGTCACCTCTGCGGTGATCGCGATCCCCTGGTCCTTGGCCCAGCGCAACAGTTCGACGGTGCCCTCGGTCGAGGCGTGGCAGATGTGGATGCGCGCGCCGGCATCGCGGGCGAGCAGGGCGTCACGGATGACGATCGACTCCTCGGCGGCACGCGGCCAGCCGGCGAGACCCAGCCGGGATGCGGTCGGGCCCTCGTTGGCGACGGCTCCGACGGTCAGGCGCGGCTCCTCGGCATGCTGGGCGATGAGTACGCCCAGGCCGGTCGCGTACTCGAGGGCGCGGCGCATGAGCAGCGGGTCGTAGACGCACTTGCCGTCGTCGCTGAACATCCGCACGCCCGCGGCACCGGCGTTCATCATGCCCATCTCGGCGAGCTGCTTGCCCTCGAGTCCGACCGTGACCGCACCCACGGGGTACACGTCGACGAGGCCCACCTCGCGGCCGGAGCGCCAGACGTTGTCGGTGACGGTCGAGTTGTCGGCGACCGGGCTGGTGTTGGCCATCGCGAAGACCGCGGTGTACCCGCCCAGGGCGGCCGCCTCGGAGCCGGACCGGATGGTCTCGGTGTCCTCGCGGCCGGGTTCGCGCAGATGTGTGTGGAGGTCGACGAAACCGGGCAGCAGGACCCCGCCCCTGCCCTCGATGCGCTCGGCGTCCTCGGGTGCGGACAGTCCCGCGCCGATCTCGGTGATCACACCGTCGACGACGAGAACGTCGACCGGCTCGCCTTCGCCGTAGGGGCGAACATCGGCGAGCAGGACGGTTCCGGTTGCCGGGGCGGTCACTTGCGAACTCCTGACGTGCTGACGGTGGGCGTACTCGGCGTCACAGATGGGCTCCCGCCGAGTCGGAGCCGACGAGGAGGCGGAAGAGCACCGCCATGCGGACGTGCACGCCGTTGCGGACCTGTTCGAGGACGGTGGCCTTCGGCGAATCGGCGACCGACCAGCCGATCTCCATGCCGCGCAGCATCGGGCCGGGGTGCAGCACGACCGCGTCGTCGGAGAGCATCGCGAGGCGGCGGTCGTTGAGACCGAAGCGGACCGAGTACTCCCGGGCGCTCGGGAAGAACCCGCCGTTCATGCGCTCGGCCTGCACCCGCAGCATCATGACCGCATCGACCGACGGCAGTTCGGCGTCGAGGTTGCCCGAGACGGTGACCGGCCACTCGCCCACTCCCGCCGGGAGCAGGGTCGGCGGGGCGACGAGGACGACCTCGGCGCCGAGGGTCGACAGCAGGTGCGCGTTGGACCGCGCGACCCGCGAGTGCACCACGTCGCCGACGATCGCGATGCGGCGCCCGTCCAGCGAACCGAGCCGCTGGCGCAGGGTGAGCGCGTCGAGCAGTGCCTGCGTCGGATGCTCGTGCGTGCCGTCGCCGGCGTTGATGATCGCCGGGCCCTCGCCGTCGGAATCGGTGGTCCAGTCGGCGATCTGGGCGGGCGCGCCCGATGCGGGGTGCCGGACGATCAGGGCGTCGGCGCCTGCGGCGTGCAGGGTCTTGACCGTGTCCCGCAGCGATTCGCCTTTGCCCACAGAGGAACTCGAGGCGCTGACGTTGATCACGTCGGCGCTCATCCACTTGCCGGCGACCTCGAAGGAGACGCGGGTGCGGGTCGAGTTCTCGTAGAACACCGTCATGACGGTGCGGCCGCGCAGCGTCGGCAGCTTGCGGACCTCGCGGCCCGTCAGCGCCTGCTCGAAACGCTCGGCGTCGTCGAGCAGCGCGGTGGCCTCGTCGCGACTGAGGTCCTGCGTGGAGAGGAGATGCCGCATCAGGAATCACCCTCGGCGGCAGCGGTATTCGCAGCCGAACTCAGGACGACCTGGTCGATCCCGTCGTGTTCGGTGAGGTGCACCGACACCTGCTCGTCGCGAGCGGTGGGGATGTTCTTGCCGACATAGTCTGCGCGCAGCGGCAGTTCGCGGTGACCGCGATCCACCAGCACCGCGAGCTGGACCGCGGCCGGGCGGCCGAGGTCACGCAGCGCGTCGAGTGCAGCGCGGACCGTGCGTCCGGAGTAGAGCACGTCGTCGACGAGGATCACGATCGCGCCGTCGACGCCGCCGGCCGGGACCATGGTCCGTTCGAGCGGGCGATGGGGCTTACCGCGCAGATCGTCGCGGTAGAGAGTGATGTCGAGGTAGCCGACCGGCACCTCGACGTTGGCGAACTCGCCGATCTTGGAACCCAAACGGGTCGCGAGAGACGTTCCGCGAGTAGGGATTCCGATGAGAACGACGCGCGGGGCGTCGGGCGAGTCCAGAGCTGTCTTCTCGATCACCTGGTGTGCGACACGAGCAATCGTGCGCGACACGTCAGCGGCATCGAGCAGCACCCTGGGGGCGGGGCTGGCCAAAGCCGACCTCCTTCTCCGCCTCGCAGGACGGATCGTTAAAGGATGTCTGTCTTGCGACACTTTACACCGCGTCGCGAGACAGACGAATTCCCGCGACCTGCGCCACAGCAATCGGTCCCGGTCGCGAACACGACCGGGACCGATGGCATGAGATCTTCCGTACTACTCGGCGTCACCCGACGGCCGCGGCTCGGCGGACGCGGCGGCACGGACCTGCGGCGCGAGCTCGGCGATCTTGGCGAGCACGCCGTTGACGAAGGCCGGCGAGTCGTCGGTGGACAGCTCCTTGGCGAGCTCGACCGCCTCGTCGACAACCACGATGGTGTCGACGTCGAGCGAGTTGAACAGCTCCCAGGTCGCCAGGCGCATGATGGCGCGGTCGACGGCGGGCAGACGCTCCAACGTCCACTCCCGCAGATGGGACGAGATGACCGCGTCGATCTGATCCTGATCGTCGGCAAGCCCGTTGATCACCGTGGCGGTGTAGTCGTGGATCGAGCCGACGCTCTCGTCACTGCGGACGTATTCACGACGTTCGGCGACGAGCTGCGCGGGGCTGACCTTCTTGGCCTCTGCCTCGAAGAGAAGGTCGACCGCGCGCCGCCGCGCCTTGTGTCGGGTTCCGGGTTGTTTCACAGGTCAGGAGTTGACGCGGCCGAGGTAGCTGCCGTCACGCGAGTCGACCTTGAGCTTGTCACCGGTGTTGATGAACAGGGGCACCTGGATCTCGGCACCGGTCTCGAGCGTGGCGGGCTTGGTGCCGCCGGTGGAGCGGTCACCCTGCAGACCCGGGTCGGTCTGGGCGACGATGAGCTCGACGGTGACCGGGAGCTCGACGAACAGCGGGTTGCCCTCGTTGAGCGAGACCTGCACGGTCATGTTCTCCAGCAGGAAGCGTGCGCCGTCGCCGACGACGGCCGGCGGCAGCGAGAACTGCTCGTAGTCCTGTGCGTCCATGAAGACGTAGTCGGTGCCGTCGTTGTACAGGAAGGTCATGTCCCGACGGTCGACGGTGGCGGTCTCGACCTTGACGCCGGCGTTGAAGGTCTTGTCGACAGTCTTGCCGCTCAGCACGTTCTTGATCTTGGTGCGCACGAACGCGGGGCCCTTGCCCGGCTTGACGTGCTGGAACTCCTGGATCTGCCAGAGCTGGTCGTCCATGCGCAGCACGAGGCCGTTTTTGAAATCGGCGGTGGTCGCCATGTGGTGTTTCTTCCCTTGCAGTCAGATGACGGTGAATGTCTTGTCGGTGGTGGTCAACAGTTCCGGGTCGCCTTGTGTGACGACCAGGGTGTCCTCGATCCTGACCCCACCCCATCCGGGTAGGTACACACCGGGCTCCACGGTGACCGCAGCACCGCATGGCAGTGTACCCGCCGCGAGTTTGCCGATTCCCGGCGCTTCGTGGATCTCGAGGCCCACGCCGTGGCCGAGGCCGTGCACGTAGTGGTCGCCGTGCCCCGCGTCGGCGATGACGTCGCGCGCGGCGGCGTCCACCTCCCGCAGCTCCGCACCGGGACGCAGGGCCGCCCGGCCGGCGGCCTGCGCGGTGGCGACGAGGTCGTAGATGTCGCGTTGCCAGTCCGCGGCGCGGCGCAACACGAAGGTACGGGTCATATCGGAGTGGTAACCGCCGACGACCGCGCCGAAGTCGATCTTCACGAGATCGCCGTCGGCCAGCGCGGTGTGGGTGGGCCGGTGATGCGGGATCGCCGAGTGCGCACCGGCGGCCACGATGGTCTCGAAGGCGATGCCGTCGGCGCCCAAGCGGTACATCTCGAACTCCAGTGCACGGGCGGCCTGGCGCTCGGTGGTGCCGGCACGCAGGACGCCGTCGGCGATGATCTGGGCGAGGGCGGCGTCACCGATCGCGCAGGCGGCACGCAGCAGCGCGATCTCCCCCGCGTCCTTGACCGAACGCAGCGCCTGCACGACGCCGGTGAGGCCGACCAGTTCGACACCGGAGTCCTCGATCGACGCGGTCACGGCACGGTGGCCGGCGACGGTCTCGGCGTCGGCCTCGAAGCCGATCCGCGACGCACCCGCGGTCCGTGCGTGGGCGATCAGCGCCGGTACGCAGGCCCGTTCGATGACGGACTCGACGTCCGGCACCTGCGCGGCGACCTGGGTGAGGTAGCGGCCATCGGTGGCGATCCGATCCCCCGCGGGATCGGACACGTCGATGAGGACCGCCGCGTTGGACCCCGTGAAGCCGGTCAGATAGCGGACGTTGACGAGGTCGGAGACCACGAACGTCGACACCTGCTCGGCGTCGGGACGCTCGCGTAACTGGTTCCGCAGCCGGTCCCGCCGGGCTGCTGTGTCGTGGATGATCGGCACCCGGGCAACGCTACGGCGGGACGACGCCCAGTGCGAACCCGGCACGCTGGACCGGCCGGATCGACCGGGTGTGTCGGCGATCACGGCACAGATGCGTAGTATGACGCGCATGTCTTCGTGGTTGGTACGCGGTCTGACGATGACCGCCGTTCACGTCCTCGCCCGAATCCTGCTCGGTGTCGCGGTGGTCGAGGCCCCGCTGAACTCCACCGTGTGGCGCACCGTCACCATCGCGGCGGTCGTCCTGATCGCCCTGGTCTGGGGCGGTTTCGACGGTATCCGCGATGCCCGCGCCAACCCCGATCCGGACGACTACGAGGACCTCACCGTCCGCTGGCTCAAGGCGGGTGTCATGGCCGGTGTCATCGCCGGACTGATCTCCTGGATCCTCGGCAACACGGTCCTCGCCGGCATCGGCCAGGCCGGCCTGTTCGTCGAGCTGATCGCCGGCGCCTCGTTCACCGCGCTGCTGGTGTTCGTCCCGGCGTTCGTCGGTGCGGCCATCGGCCGCTGGCTGATCCGCCGCGACCAGAACAAGGGCGCCCCCGAGGACGACTGGTCGGTCCACGAGGACCATCACGCCGACGCGACCGCCCAGTAGCCCACTCCGACGAACAACGAACCCCACGACCGCGAGGTCGTGGGGTTCGTTCGTCTCTGGCGGTATGGGCCTAGAGCAGGACCGACGTGCTCTTGCCCGCCCCGCCCGCGACGGCCGAGTAGGCGGCGGCGAGGAGGCCCGGATCAGGTCCCTCGAGACGGCCCGGCTTGGCCAGCCCGTCGAGCACGACGAACCGCAGCACACCGGAACGGTTCTTCTTGTCCCCCGCCATCCCCTCGAGCAGGTCGGGGAAGGCATCGGGATCGTAGGTCGTCGGCAGGCCGACGAGCTCCAGAACCGACTTGTGGCGGTCGGCGGTCGCGTCGTCGAGACGTCCGGCCAGGCGGGCCAGCTCGGCGGCGAACACCAGGCCCACCGACACCGCGGCGCCGTGACGCCAGCGGTACCGCTCGCGGCGCTCGATCGCGTGGCCCAGGGTGTGGCCGTAGTTGAGGATCTCGCGCAGCGAGGACTCCTTGAGATCGGCCGAGACGACGTCGGCCTTCACCTGCACCGAGCGGCGGATCAGATCCGGTAGGACCGGGCTGGTGGGGTCGAGCGCGGCCTCCGGGTCGGCCTCGATGATGTCGAGGATGGTCGGATCGGCGATGAAACCGGTCTTGATGACCTCGGCGAGCCCGGCGACGATCTCGTTGCGGGGCACGGTCTCGAGGGTGCCGATGTCGATGAGGACCGCGTCGGGTTCGTGGAACGAGCCGACGAGGTTCTTGCCCGCCTCGGTGTTGATGCCGGTCTTGCCGCCGACCGCGGCGTCGACCATCGCCAGCAGTGTGGTCGGGACATGGATGACGCCGATGCCGCGCATCCAGGTGGCGGCGACGAATCCGGAGACGTCGGTCGCGGCACCGCCGCCGAGGCTGATGACCTTGTCGTTGCGCTTGAGACCGATCCGCCCGAAAACCTCCCAGCAGAAGGCGGCGACCGACAGGTCCTTACCCGCCTCGGCGTCCGGGATCTCGATGCGGTGGGCGTCGAAACCCTTGTCCGCCAGGAATTCCCGGATCTGTTCGGCGGTCTTGTTCAGCGGCGGCTGGTACAGGATCGCGATACGGTCGGCGCCGGCGGCGGCCTCGGCGACCTCGCCGAGCAGCCCGCGCCCGATCGTCACATCGTAGGGCGCACCCGCGTTGACGCGGATCGCAACGGGTTCGGTGTCGGTCATTCTGGTGTCCTCACGTCGAGTTCGCGGGCGAGTTCGGAGACGATGGCGTCGGCGACGGCGTCCGGGGCGGCGTCGGCGTCGACCTCGAAGGTGCACACCGACGAGTAGATGTCGGTGCGTTCGGCGAGCAGTTCCGCATAGCGGGCGGCCGGGTCCTCGGTGGCCAGCAGCGGCCGGTCGGTGCCGGATACCCGCTCGTAGCCGCGTTCGGGGCTGACGCGCAGATAGACCACCCGCTGGTCGGCCAGCGCGTCGCGGACACCGGCCGTGGTGACCGCGCCCCCGCCGAGTGACACGACCCCGCCGTGGTTGTCGAGGACGTCGCAGACGACGTTCTCCTCGATGGTGCGGAAGCCGTCGACCCCGTCGGATTCGAAGATCTCCGGGATGGAACGCCCCGTGCGCCGGACCAGTTCGATGTCGGTGTCGACGAAGTCGACCCCGAGCCGGTCGGCGAGCAGACGCCCGACGGTCGACTTGCCGGCGCCCATGAAGCCGATCAGCACGGCGCTGGGGCGTCGCCCCGTGGTCGCCCGTGTGGGGGTCGGCGTCTGGGTCATGGGCGCGGCGGGCGCGCGTGGACGGCAGTCAGGTAGGCGCCGAGGTTGGTGGCGGTCTCGGTGGCCGAATCGCCACCGAACTTGTCCAGTGCCGCCTGGGCCACGACGAGCGCCACCATGGCCTCGGCGACCACACCGGCCGCGGGTACGGCGCACACGTCGGAGCGCTGGTGGATCGCGCTGGCGGTCTCCCCCGTCTCCATGTCGACCGTCGACAGCGCGCGCGGCACCGTCGAGATGGGCTTCATCGCGATGCGGACGCGCAGGTCCTCGCCGTTGGTCATGCCGCCTTCGAGGCCGCCCGCGCGGTTGGTCGAGCGCAGCACACCGTCGGGTCCGGGGACCATCTCGTCGTGGGCCTCGCTGCCGCGGCGGCGGGCGGTGGTGAAGCCGTCGCCGACCTCGACACCCTTGATGGCCTGGATGCCCATGAGGGCGGCGGCCAGACGTGCATCGAGGCGGGTCTCGCCGCTGACGTGCGAGCCGAGGCCGACGGGCACACCGGTGGCGACGATCTCGACGACGCCGCCGAGGGTGTCGCCGTCCTTCTTGGCGGCCTCGATCTCATCGATCATCGACTTCTCGGCGGCGGCGTCGAAGGCGCGGACGGGGCTGGCGTCGATGGCCTCGAGGTCGCTGTAGCGGGGCGGCGGGCCGACGTAGGGATCACTCGCGCCGATCGAGATGACGTGCGAGACGACCTCGATGTCGAAGACCTGACGCAGGAAGTTGCGGGCGACGGTGCCGGCGGCGACGCGGGCCGCGGTCTCGCGGGCACTGGCGCGTTCGAGGACCGGTCGAGCATCGTCGAAGCCGTACTTGAGCATGCCCGAGTAGTCGGCGTGACCGGGCCGCGGACGGGTCAGCGGTGCGTTGCGGGCGCTGCCCTCGAGTTCGGCGGGATCGACCGGGTCGGCCGCCATCACGGTCTCCCACTTGGGCCATTCGGTGTTGCCGATCTCGATGGCGACCGGGCCGCCCATCGTGCGTCCGTGGCGCACGCCACCGATCACGGTGACCTTGTCGGCCTCGAACTTCATCCGCGCGCCGCGACCGTAGCCGAGGCGACGGCGGGCGAGCTGTTCGGCGATGTCCGACGAGGTCACCTCGACCCCGGCGACCATGCCCTCGACGAGGGCGACCAAGGCGGGTCCGTGGGATTCTCCGGCAGTTATCCAGCGCAGCACAGTGATCAATTGTTCCATGTGCCCCACAACTCCCCGACAGCGGTCGTGGGGCAGGCGTCGTCAGGCCAGATCGGACACGGCGATCAGTGCACCGACGAGCGCCGGGGCGTGCGCATGTCCCCGTCGTGGGGCACTTCGCCCGACGCTCACGAGGGCGATCACCAGTGTCACGAGCGAGGCGCACGCCACCATCGCGATCGCGGTGTCCCAGCGCTGCGCGAGACCGCCGCAGGCGAAGGCGAGCTTCACGTCACCGCCGCCGCACCATCCGATCGTGAACGTCAGCAGGTACGGCGTCGCGGCCGCCGCGGCGGCAAGCCCCACGGCAGGCTGGGCGATCGCGACAGCGGCCACCGCGCAGAGCCCGGGCCACACCATCGCATTGGGGATGCGCCGGGTGCGCGCGTCGGTGACCGCGATCGCGAGCAACCAGAACAGGATGGCGGGTTCGACCATGTGCCGAGCTTCGCGCGTATCGCCGACACAGTGACCGACGGTCTCCACAGCCTCAGGCGTTGGGGATGAGCACCTTCGTCATCGCCTCGCGGGGTGCCGGGAGCCCGGTGAACAGCTCGACCTGACGGAAGGCCTGGTTCAGCAGCATGACCAGTCCCCCGACGACAGCGCCACCGGCCGCCTCGACGGTGGCGGCGAGCGGCGTCGGCCAGGGGTCGTAGATCACGTCGACGACCTTGCGCGCATGGGCGATTGCGGGCGCGAGCGTCCCGGCCGCCGGTGCGGGCACCGTCGACACCACGACAGACGCTGCCCGGCAACGGTTTTCGAGCGCTGTCCCGGCGTCGAAGGGGATGACCTCACCGGCGATGCCGAGGCGCTCGCACAGCTCCAGGACGGACGCGGCCCGACCTGCGTCGCGCGCGACGACCGAGATCGTCGAGACTCCCACCTCGGCGAGTGCCATGACGGTCGGCAGCGCGGTGCCGCCGGCACCGACCACGACCGCGTCGGGCGCGGCCCCCGCGGCGAGGTCGGCGTCGACGCCCAGTTCGGCCAGCGCACCGGTCATGCCGTCGATGTCGGTGCAGTCGGCTCGCCACCCGCCGTCGATGCGGACGAGGGTGTTCGCCGATCCGACGAGCTCGGCCCGTTCGGTCCGCTCGGT
Source organism: Gordonia metallireducens (assembly GCF_021245825.1). Lineage (NCBI taxonomy): Bacteria > Bacillati > Actinomycetota > Actinomycetes > Mycobacteriales > Gordoniaceae > Gordonia > Gordonia metallireducens. The sequence continues at coordinate 77,969 of NZ_JAJQJP010000057.1, forward strand.
CGCGAAGTCCAACGCGGCCAGCTTGTTCGGCATGGTCACCGAGAACCCGATGAACTCCGGCGCCGCGCCGGACACGATCTCGGGCAATCGGTCGGCCGTGCACTCGATCCGGTCGTAGGTCCAGTCGTCGAGACCCAGCGCCCGGTAGGCGGCCAGGTGCACGGCGGGCGACTTGGAGTGCGCGATGGGCGAACCGAGCACCGCCGCCCGGCGACGGTCACCGTTGGGCGAACGGGTCACTGGCATCCCGTCGACACGAGTTTGTTCTTGCAGGCGACGTTGCGGTTGCGCTTGTGTTCCTCGAAGGTGTCGGCGAACAGCGTGGTGCCCGCGGTGTCGACGGTGACGAAGTACAGCCACGAACCCGGGGCCGGGTCGAGCATCGCCTCGAGTGCGGGTACACCCACGGCCGCGATCGGGGTCGGCGGAAGACCCTTGTAGCGGTAGGTGTTCCACTCGTTGTCGGCCTTGTAGGCGTCACCGTGCACGTCGATGTTGGTGACCGCGGCGGTGTAGTTCTGCGTCGAGTCCATCTCGAGCCGCTGATCCTCGTCGAGCCGGTTGCGGATGACGCGGGCGACCTTCGGCGCGTCCTCGACGTGCCGCACCTCGCGTTCGACGATCGACGCGGCGATCAGCGTCTCGTAGGGCGAGAGCCCGGACTTGTTGTCGTCCACCAGACCCCACTGGTCGAACATCGCCGCGCTCTTGGTGATCATCTCGTTGAGGATCTGCACCGCGGTGTGATCGGGTTCGACGCGCTCCCAGGTGGTGGGCGCGATCAGGCCCTCGATGCGGCGATGGTCGCCGGTCATCGACGCGACGTTCTCCTTCGCCCAGTCCGGCACCCCGAGCGCCTCGGGGGTCGAGGTGGCGGCCGCCTCCTCGAGCTGGGCGACGGTGACGCCCTCGGGCTGACCGTTGATCTCGGTCGTCGTGGCGTCCTCGATCAGCTGGAAGATGCCCGGCGTGATCTTGTCGTCGATGCCGGTCTTGGAGTCGAGCTGCAGACCCGGCGGGATCACCACGCGTCCGACCCGGTGCTGGGCACTGTCGTCGGTGAGCATCTCCACGGCGGTCGACGCCGGGATCTGGGTCCGCATCTTGTAGAGGCCGCCGGACATGGGCTGGCCGTCCGCGGCGTCGAGGAAAGCACGCATGCTGCCGACGACATCGGCGTCGAGAAGGATCTGGCCGAAGTCGGACAGGGTCGAGTTCTCCGGGATGTCGACGATCACGTCGCTGGCGCCTGCGGTGTTGGTGTAGTCCTTGCGCGACTCCAGGACTCCCATGGAGCGCAGACCGTAGTAGCCGACGCCGCCGACGAGCGCGAGCATGAACACGATCGCCAGCGCCAGCACCACGCGGCGCTTCTTCTGGTTCTCGCGGTTGCGCCGGCGCGGACGTCGCGGCGCCGCCGCCGGTTCCGCCTCGTCGGCACCCGGCCACCAATCGTCCTCGTCGCGACCGCGCACACCGCGCGGCGTCGTCGTCACGGGCTCGGTGTGTGCGGGCTCGGCATATCCAGCCTCGTCGAAGGCCGGTTCGTCGTAGGTCTGTTCGTCGTAGACGGGTTGGGCGTCGACGTCGGTGAACTCCGCGTCCTCATACCGGTCGGCGGCTTCCTGAGGCGGGGCCACCGGCGGTGGCGGCGGCACGGGCCGACGCGGGGCGGCCGGCGGCGGAGGCGCCTGCTGCACGCGCGGCGGTTGTGGGGGCTGACCGCCCGGCGGGATCCGCACGGGCTGCGCACGCCCCGGGATCCCACCCGGCCGACCACCCTGGGCCGGGGGTGTGGGCTCTCCGGGCGGCGCGGGCGGGGCCGCACGCCGGCGACGATGCCGGGTGTGCGGCGCTCCCTCGCCGGGCTGCGTGAAGTACCGCAGACGCTCCGGATCCATGCCCTCGGCACCGCTTTGGTGCGCGTCGGCACGGCGTCCCTGGCTGTCCCGGTGTCGCGTGCGACGCCGTTCTTCGGTCACCGCCGGCTCCCCTCCCGACTCTGTCGAGGGACCATCGGACTCACCGTCGCGCATCCAGCCATCCCTGAAGGATAGCTACCGCGGCCGCTTGGTCGATGACTCCTCGAGATGACTTCACCGTCCGGCCGCTCGCGTGTAGCGCCTGCTGCGCGGTCACGGTGGTGAATCGTTCGTCCTGCCAATGCACCTCGGCCGGCGCGATGCGCTCGGCGAGTCGATCACCGAAGGCGCGCGCGGTCTCCGCCGCGACCCCGGTGGTGTTCTTCAGCGTCTTCGGCAGCCCGATGACGACCCCGGTCGCCTCGTATTCGGCGACCAGTTCCACGATCCGATCGAGATCGGTTGTGGCAGAGGGTGTTCGACGGACGGTCTCCACCGGTGTGGCGAGGATCCCGTCGGGATCGCAGACCGCGACGCCGATCCGGACGCTCCCGACGTCGATGCCGAGGCGGCGGCCTCGTTGCAGCGGCATCAGCCGACGAGCTCGCGGATGCGCGACAGGGCGGCGTCGATCCCGCCGGGTTCGGTTCCCGATCCCTGGGCGAGATCGGGCTTGCCACCACCGCGTCCACCGACGAGCGGTGCCACCTCCTTGACGAGGTCACCGGCCTTGATGCCGGCATCGCGGGCGGCTGCGGTCGTGGCGATCACGAAGGGCACCTTGGCATCCGGTCCGTCGCCGCTCGGCGAGAACAGGGCGATCACGGCCTGGCGGTCGGCGACCCGGCCCCGCAGATCGGTGACGACCGAACGCAATCCGTTGGCGTCGAGTCCCGGGACACGTCCCTCGACCACGAGCGTGGAACCCACGGTGGTCGCGGTGTCGAGGAGACCGGACACGGCCGCCTGCGCCTGCTCGGCGCGCACCCGGGCGAGTTCCTTCTCGGCGTCGCGCAGCTTGGTGACGAGTTGTTCGACGCGTCCGGGCACCTCCTCGGAGGGCACCTTCAGCGAGGACGCCAGGCCGGCGAGCAGTGCACGCTCCTTGGACAGGAAGCGGAACGAGTCCATGCCGACGTAGGCCTCGACGCGGCGCACACCGGAACCGACGGAGGACTCGCCGATCAGGGTGATCGGACCGATCTGCGACGACGACACGACATGCGTGCCGCCGCACAGCTCCATCGAGAACGGGCCGCCGATCTCGACGACGCGCACGACGTCGCCGTAGTTCTCGCCGAAGAGCGCCATCGCGCCCATCGCCTTGGCCTCGTTCAGTCCGGTCTCGAAGGTGTTGACCTGGTAGTTGGCCTCGACCGCGGCGTTCGCGATCTCCTCGATCTCCCGACGCTGCGACTCCGTGACCGGGCCGCTGGCGTTGAAGTCGAAGCGCAGGTAGCCGGGACGGTTGAGCGAACCCGCCTGTGTCGCACCGGGTCCGAGCACCTCGCGCAGGGCGGCATGCACCATGTGGGTGCCCGAGTGGCCCTGGGTGGCGCCGTGGCGCCATGCGGTGTCGACGGCGGCGAGGACCTCGTCGCCCTCCTCGATCTCGCCCTCGTCGACGCGGACCTTGTGCAGCCACACCGACTTCCCGAGCTTCTGCACGTCGGTCACGGACAGTCGGACACCGGAACCGGTGGAGATGGTGCCGACGTCGGCCATCTGGCCGCCCGACTCGGCGTAAAGCGGGGAGCGGTCGAGCACCACGGTGAGTTCCTGCCCGGCGGTCGCCACGGGCACCCGGGCGCCGTCGGCGACGAGACCGAGAACGCGTGCCTCGGAGACGAGTTCGTCGAAGCCGGTGAACTCGGTGGGTCCGCGGTCGAGGAAATCGCGGTACACGCTCAGGTCGGCGTGGCCGGTCTTGCGTGCGGTCGCGTCGGCCTTGGCGCGCTGCTTCTGCTCGGCCATCAGGGCGGTGAAGCCCTCCTGGTCGACCTCGAGTCCGGCCTCGGCCGCCATCTCGAGCGTGAGGTCGATCGGGAAGCCGTAGGTGTCGTGCAGGGTGAACGCGTCGGCACCGGTGATGGTGGTGCTCGCCGACTTCTTGGTGGCGGTCGCGGCGTCGGCGAACAGCTTGGAGCCGGCCGCGAGGGTCTTGGCGAAGGAGGTCTCCTCGCCCACCGCGACCTTCACGATGTCGGCACGCTTGGTCTCGAGCTCGGGGTACGACGGGGCCATCAGGTCGATGACCTTGCCGATGATCGTGCCCATGGTGGCCTGGTTGTCGCCGGCGCCCAGCAGGCGCATCGAGCGGACGACGCGGCGCAGGAGGCGACGCAGCACGTAGCCGCGACCGTCGTTGCCGGGCAGCACGCCGTCGCCGATCAGCAACGCCGAGGTGCGGGCGTGGTCGGCGATCACGCGGAAGCGCACGTCGTCGGCATGCGATCCGGAGCCGTAGGTGCGGCCGGTGAGCTCGGCGGCCAGGTCGATGATCGGCTTGAGCAGGTCGGTCTCGTAGACGTTGTCGACGCCCTGCAGGATGCAGGCGACGCGTTCGACGCCCATGCCGGTGTCGATGTTCTTCTTGGGCAGGGGCCCGAGGATCTCGTAGTTGTCCTTGCCGCCGCCCGGGCCGCGGACGTTCTGCATGAACACGAGATTCCAGATCTCGATGTAGCGGTCCTCGTCGGCCTCCGGGCCGCCCTCGATGCCGTACTCGGGGCCGCGGTCGTAGAAGATCTCCGAACACGGACCACAGGGGCCGGGGACGCCCATCGACCAGTAGTTGTCCTTCAGGCCGCGACGCTGGATGCGCTCGGCGGGCACACCGATCTCGTCCCGCCAGATCGCCTCGGCCTCGTCGTCGTCGAGATAGACGGTGGGCCACAGCTTCTGCGGGTCGATGCCGTAGCCGCCGTCTTCGACGCTGTTGGTCAGCAGCGTCCAGGCGAAGTTGATGGCCTCGCGCTTGAAGTAGTCGCCGAAGGAGAAGTTGCCCGCCATCTGGAAGAAGGTGTTGTGGCGGGTCGTGATGCCGACCTCGTCGATGTCGAGGGTGCGCACACACTTCTGGACGCTTGTCGCGCGGGTGTACGGCGGGGTCTGCTCGCCCAGGAAGTAGGGCTTGAACGGAACCATGCCGGCGTTGACGAACAGCAGGTTGGGGTCGTCGAGCAGCAGCGAGGCGCTGGGCACCTCGGTGTGGCCGGCCTTGATGAAGTGGTCCAGAAAACGCTTCCGGATGTCATGCGTCTGCACTGTTGGTCTCGTCCTCGCCGTTGGTTGTCGCGACATCCCAGAGTACCGTCGGCGCGTCGCGGAACCGGTCCCGGGCGTCATCCCCGGCACATCCGGCGCGATCAGCGGGATCGGCGGCGTGTGACGGCACCCCGGACGATGGATCTCAGGCGTGCCACGCGCGGCCCGATCTCGCGTTCGAGCCCGTGATCGGTGGGCTCGTAGTAGTCGACGCCGACGAGCTCGTCGGGCGGGTACTGCTGCGGCACCACGCCGTCGGGATGGTCGTGCGGATACCGGTAAGCGACGCCGTTGCCGAGCTTCTTGGCACCCGCGTAATGACTGTCACGCAGGTGGGCGGGCACCGCCCGGGCCTTGCCCGCCTCGACGTCGGCGAGCGCCGCGCCGATCGCCGACACCACGCCGGCCGACTTCGGTGCGGTCGCCAGATGGATCGTCGCCTGGGTCAGGGCCAGCTTGGCCTCCGGCATACCGACGAGATTGACCACCTGGGCGGCGGCCACGGCGGTCTGCAGCGCGGTGGGATCTGCCATCCCGATGTCCTCGCTGGCGTGGATCATCAGGCGCCGGGCGATGAAGCGCGGGTCCTCCCCCGCCGCGATCATCCGCGCCAGGTAGTGCACCGCGGCGTCCACATCGGAACCGCGGATCGACTTGATGAACGCGCTGGTCACGTCGTAGTGCTGGTCGCCGTCGCGGTCGTAACGCACCGCCGCCCGGTCGATCGCGGTCTCGACGTCGGCGAGGTCGACGTGGGTGGCCGAGTCGGCGCTGGCCTCGAGTGCGGTCAATGCGCGCCGGGCGTCGCCGCCGGCGACCGCGACCAGGTGGTCGTAGGCGGCCTCGGTCACCTCGACCTGCCCGTCGAGGCCTCGCGGGTCGCCGACGGCCCTGGTCAGGACCTCACGGATGTCGTCGTCGGTGAGGGACCGCAATTGCAGCACGAGAGACCGCGACAGCAGTGGCGCCACCACGGAGAACGACGGATTCTCGGTGGTCGCCGCCACCAGCAGCACGATCCGGTTCTCGACTGCATCGAGCAGCGCATCCTGCTGGGTCTTGGAGAAGCGGTGGACCTCGTCGATGAACAGGACGGTCTGCTGGCCGTCGATGAGTCGGCGGCGGGCGATGTCGATGACCGCACGCACCTCTTTGACTCCCGCAGACAGCGCGGACAACGCCTCGAACCGACCGCCGGTCGCGCGCGCGATCAGCGACGCCATCGTCGTCTTGCCGGTGCCGGGCGGGCCGTAGAGCAGCACCGAGGCCGCGCCCACACCGCTGATCAGGCGACGCAGCGGCGAACCGTCGCCGAGCAGGTGCTGCTGGCCGACGATCTCGTCGAGGGTCTGCGGGCGCATCCGGACCGCCAGCGGTGCCGTCGGTTTCGGAGCCGCCGTCAGGCCGTCGGCGCCGGACGTCGGCCCACCGGCTCCGGCCCGGGGATCCACGGGCGGGTCGAACAATCCGTCCACGAGCCGATCAGGCCATCCAGATGCGCTGCAACGCCAGACCAGTTGCAGTCGCGAAGTCGGCGATCTCGTCCTCGCCGGCGCGACCGGCGGCGGCCGCGAGGTCGGTCCAGCGGGACACGAGCACACGCGGGTCGTTGGTGTGCAGTGCCCAGTCGTGGGTGAAGCCGCCTGCGCTCTCCGTCGGGGTGCCCGCGGCCGAGTTCTGCAGGTCCGGATCGAACGGGGTGATCTCCACGCTCGCGTCGGCGTCCGCGCCGGCGTTCTCCGGGTCGACGAGGTCGGAGTCGGCGGGCAGCATCCACGCGGTGGACAGCCACACCCACAGCAACCGGGCGACGAGCACCTTGCGCTGCATCTCACGCTCGTGCGCGAGGGTCGGCCAGATCGGGTTCACCTCCGACCGCCAGGCGTCGACCATCGACACCTCGAGGTCGGTGGCGCGTCCCGCGGCGTGCGCCGGCAGCTGCGCGGTCATGGTCACCACGGCGTAGGCGATGTCGAGGGTGGCGTCGCGGAAACCACCCCACTCGTAATCCATGAACTGCACGCCGTCGTCGTTGAGCATGATGTTCTCGGGACCGACGTCCGACGGGCTGAACGCGCGGTGCTCACCGTCGTCGAACAGGGCGGCGGCGGTCTCGAGAGCCCCGATCACGCGGTCCGGCACCTGCACGCCGAGTGCGGCCGCGTGTCCGGCGAGCGCCTCGACGGAGCGTCGGGCCTCGTCCCGGAGGATGTCGCGGCCCTCGGTGCCCGACGGGCCGCGACGGACCAGGGCATCGAAGTCGATCTCGCCGCCGACGGTCGCCGCGTGCATCCGGCCCAGGGCCTGACCCCAGGCGCTCACCGCGCGGGAGGTCTCCACCGGATCGACGCCGTCGAGGAACTCCAGCATCGACCGGCCGTGGCCGAGGTCGGAGAGCACCATGAGGCGCTGGTCGGGGTCGGAGGCGATGAGCTGCGGGCCCGGCCGCGACTCGTTCGGGAGCGCGGTGGCGTACTTGTACGAGGCGATCTCTCGGTGGAACGCCTGTGGGTCCTCGTGTTCGGGCAGCGCCTTGATCACCAGCGAACGGTCCAGGCTGAGTGGGTTCTGCGCCACCCTCACCCGGACCACCGTCGTACGGCCGCTACCCCCGAGGTCCTCCGGGTCGTCGAGGACAACGGAGGAACCGGCGCGGTGTGACAGCAGCGCCTCTGCCGCCCGCACCACGCTGGTGATGCGGCTTTCAGTAATGACCGTCATGTCGTGTCCCAAGGTACCCGTTGCAACTCCGTCGCAACACCGGTGTTCATCCTTCTGTACGACGTCGTGACCGGTGAATCACGATTCAGTCACGTCGATTCCGCTGCCTCCCAGGCGTTTAGCGGACCGGCTCACAAATCGTGCCGGGTTGCGCCCTCGGTGGACGCAACCGCCGGCGTCGTACCGGCCTCCGCCGGTTCGTCCTCGACCGGCCGGACGTCGACCGAGACGTCGATGTGGCTTTTGGTCGAGTCGGTGTAGATGACCCCGCGCAGCGGCGGGACGTCATCGTAATCACGACCCCAGGCCAGGGTCACATGGCGTTCGTCGACCAGTTTGTCGTTGGTCGGGTCGAACGGCAGCCAGCGGTCGTCGGGCATCCACACCGCCGCCCACGCGTGGCTGGCGTCGGCGCCGAAGATCTTCTCCTTGCCCGGCGGCGGGTCGGTCGCCAGGTAACCGGACTCGTAGCGGGCGGCGAGCCCGACCGAGCGCAGGCACGCGATCGCGACCCGGGCGAAGTCCTGGCACACACCCTCGCGGCGCTGCATCACCGTGTCGACCTTCGTCGAGATCGCCGTCGACCCGGAGCGGTAGGTGAAGTCGTCGAAGATCCGCGTGGTGAGGTCGGTGACGGCCTCGATCAGCGGTCGTCCGGGGGTGAACACCTGAGCGGCGTAGTCGCGTACCGAGGGGGTGATCTCCGGCGGATCGAGGTCGAGGACGAACTCGGCGGCGAGCGCGGCCCCGCGGCTCCCGACCGCCGCCGGGCGCGCGGACTCCCACGGTGCCCGCGCCGCCGGACCGATGAGCATGCCCTGGTCGACGCCGTCCACCTCGACGACCGAGCGCGCGGTGACCGAAAGCTCCCGATGGGCGGTGCGCACGTGGAAGTAGGTGTCGTTGTTGCCGTAGACGTCGATGCCCGTCGACCTGTCGTCGGGCTCGGGTTCGATGTCGACGGTGGCCGAGAGGACTCGCTGCCCCGGAAGGTCGCGGGGGGTCAGGTAGCAGCGGCCGTACGACGAGGACACGTCGTCGTTGTAGGTGTACCGGGTGCGATGCATGACCCGGTAGACGCGGGTGCTCACATCTCACCCCCGCCCCAGATCGGCTGCGCCTGGCGCGGCACGGCGAAGCGGGTCCGGCTGAGCAGGTCGGACAGGTCGCGGGAACCGGAGCGCAGCGTGGTCATCAGCTCCGCGAGTTCGGTCCGGGTCCCCTGCGCGTCGACGCCGGAAAGGTCGACCGGTCCGCTCCGGCGCAGCTCGGCGATCATGTCCTGCACTCCTCGTTCGGCCCCGGCCGAGCGGAGCGGTTCGGGGACCGAGGTCAGATCGTGGTTCATCTTCTCGAGCTGGAAGATCATCGAGCGCGGGTTGGTCGGGTCGAACAGCAGCAGTTCGGCGACGCTCGCGAACCGGTACAGACCGCGGTTGCGGCGCCGGTAGATCACCGACGACTCGTTGGCGGCCAGGTACGACTCCAGCAACGTCTGCTCGACGTCGGTGTCGTGGGCCTCGGTGAACATCGCCCTGGTGAGGTCGGCGAGGGTGATCGCGCGCTCGATGCGCCGACCCAGGTCCATGAACATCCAGCCCGGGTCGTGGACCATCGACTCCTCCTGGAGTCCGGTCAGTGCGAGCACGCCGTGCAGGACCTCCTCGTGCGCCCGTCCGAGGTCGGGACCGAGGTCGAGGGCGGCGTCGCCCAGACCCTCGATGCCGGCGTCGGAGGCATCGGCCCGCGACCGGGCGACCAGGCGCGCGGTGCTCGCGACGACGCGTTCGACGGGCGCCAGGACCATCCACGTGCTGGTCGACATCTGATCGCGGACCGCGCGGGCGGAGGCGACGAGGCGCTCGACCGAGTAGGCGACCGAGCCCGGGATCGAGCGGGCGACGGTGAGGTCGGCGATCTTCTCGATGGCCTCGTTGACCTGATCCGGCGAGGGCTGGCGGTCGGTGTCCGAGAGCAACAGATCCGCGGTGTCGAGGTACCCGTCGGTGCCGGTGATCGTCGCGACCGCATGCAGCAGCAGCGGCACCGCCGGGGTCCCCGACATCCACGGCCGGTACTGGAAGTCCTGGTAGCGCTGCCGGGAGACCTTCGCGAGGCGGGTGACCTGCTCGGTGCGCTCGGCGTAGCGGCCGAGCCAGAACAGGTCGGCGAGCACACGCGGACTCGCGGCGGCCGCGACCTCGGAGTACTCGAGCGACACGGGACGCCCCGCCTCCGGGATGACCTCGCCGGCGGGTTCGGCGCGGGTCTCCGAGCGGCGCGACACATGGCCGCCGACCTCGGTGCTGGTGACCCAGACGTCCTTGGCCGCGACGATGTGGTGGGCGGCCCCTTCGACACCGTCGGCCAGGACGGCGCCGAGACCGCCGGGCATGACGGCGTAGGTCGGCCCCTGGGCGACGCTGAACGCGCGGATGGACACCGGTGCGGCGCGCAGCGCGGTGGTGTGACGTCCGGGCCGCGAGCCGGTGGTGATGGTCGGCGCCACCGAGTAGGCGTCGAGTTCGCGTCCGACCCATTGCCAGGACTGCGCGTCGATCCGCGCGGCGACCTCGGTGCGGGTCCGCGTGTCGAGCAGCGGGCCGATGAACTCCTCGGCGGTGCGGGTGTTGGTGAGCACCAGCGATCCGATCCGGCTCTGGATCTTGCTGCGCTGCAGGTCATCTCCGGCCCAGTACGTGGTGACGGAGCCGAGCGCGAGCTCCTCGTCGAGGAGGACGGGTGCGAGACGTTCGAGCACCGTGTGCAGGGCAGGATTCTCGAGGACACCGGAACCGAGTGTGTTCAGCACGGTGACGTTACCGCGTGAGATCGCCTCGACGAGACCGGCGACGCCCAGCCGGGAGTCGGTCCGAAGATCGAGTGGATCGGCGTAGGCGGCGTCGACGCGTCGCAGGAGGACGTCGACGCGCTTGTACCGCCCGAGGGAGCGCATGTAGACCGCGCCGTCACGCACGGTGAGGTCCGCACCCTCGACCAGCGGGTAGCCGAGCGCCGAGGCCAGATATGCCTGGTCGAAAGCGGTCTCCGACATGCTGCCGGGGCTGAGGACGGCGACCGTCGGGTCGTCGACGCCGGGTGGGGCGTACTCGGCGAGCGCGAGGCGCATCGTCCCGGCGAAACCGGTCACCGGACGCGGCGCGCACGCCTGGAAGAGCTGCGGGAGGGTCTTGGTCAGCAGACGCCGGCCGACGATCGAGAAGCCGATGCCCGACGGGGCCTGGGTGCGGTCGCGGTAGACGACGAACCGGCCGTCGGCGGCACGCGAGACGTCGACCGCGTGCTGGAACAGGGCGTGGGGTCCGGCGACCTCGAGGCGTGCCGCCTTGCGGATGTAGCCGGGGTGTCCGAAGACCATCTCGGGCGCCACGAGACCGGAGGTGATGGTCTTCTGGTCGCGGTAGAGATCGCGCAGCAGCAGATCGAGCAGCATCGAGCGCTGGGTGATCGCCTTCTCCAGCTCCGCCCACTCGACGCCGTCGACGATGAGCGGCACCGCGTCGATGTCCCAGTCGCGGGTGTGGGTGGTCTGACCGTCGAACTCGTTGTAGACCACGCCGTCGTCGCGGACGGCCGCGGCGAGCCGGTCCGCGGACTCGCGCAGGCGGGTGTCACCGCGCCGCTGATACAGCCGCACAAGGTCTTCCCACGCGGGACGGACCATGCCGGCGGAGTCGAGGAGCTCGTCGTAATGGGTTCCCGAGACGAGGTCGGGATCACCGGGTCCGGCGAGGTCGAAGAGCGTGTAACCCTCGTCACGGTAACGGTCGAAAACCGTGGATGCATCGAACACCGCGGAAGCGTTGCCCGGTGTGGAGGTCACCGGAGAACTGTACGTGCCCGCCGTAGATCGAGGATCCCGGGGACCCCGAAGTCGATGGCCTGCCGGGCCTGTCGTTCCCGGAGCAATCCGATGTCGACGGCGCCGGTGGTGTGACCGGACGCCTCGAAGCGCCCGTTGCGGCGGGATTCGGCCTCGACGGCGTTCACCGGCGGACGGTCGTAGGCGCGACCGCCCGGGTGGACCACGTGGTAGGTCGCACCGCCGACCGACCGACCGTTGACGGTGTCGACGAGATCGAAGGTCAGCGGGGTGTCGATGCTGATCGACGGATGCAGTGCGCTCGGCGGCTGCCAGGCCCGGAACCGGATACCGGCGACCCGTTCGCCGGTCCGGCCGGTGGACCGCAGCGGGATGGGGAAACCGTTGCAGGTCAACAGATAGCGATCGTCCTCGCCGCCGAGGACACGCACCTGGACCCGCTCGACGGAGGAGTCGACGTAGCGGGCGGTGCCGGCTCCGGTCGACTCCTCCCCCAGCGTGTTCCAGGGTTCGATGGCGCCGCGCAGTTCCACTTCCTGATCACGGATCTGCACGGTTCCCAGACGCGGGAAACGGAACTCGGTGAACGGGTCGAGCCAGGCGGTCTCGAACGGATAGCCGGCCTCGCGTAGTTCCTCGGCGACGAGCGCGATGTCCTCGATGACGTAGTGCGGCAACAGATGTTTGCCGTGCAGGTCGCCGCCGTGGCGGATGAGCCGGGCGCGGTAGGGCTTCTCCCAGAACCACGACACCAGGCTGCGCACCAGTAGCGACTGGACCATCGCCATCCGGTGGTGCGGCGGCATCTCGAAGGCGCGTAGTTCCAGCAGGCCGAGTCGGCCGCGGACCGAGTCGGGACTGTAGAGCTTGTCGATACAGAACTCGGCACGGTGGGTGTTGCCGGTGATGTCGGTGAGCAGATGGCGGAGAGCGCGGTCGGCGACCCACGGATTGGGTGCGTTCGACTCGGGATCGTCGGCACTGTGGGCCCCCTTGGGGCCGGTCCCCCGCGGGTCGGCGACCGTGGCGGAGAGCCGGTCGATCTCGGCGAGCGCGATCTCGAGTTCGTAGAGCGCAGATTCCCGGCCTTCGTCGACGCGCGGCGCCTGCGAGGTGGTGCCGATGAAGCGGCCGGAGAACAGGTACGACAGCGACGGGTGACGCTGCCAGTAGGTCAGCATCGACGCCAGCAGGTCGGGGCGGCGCAGCATCGGCGAGTCGGCCGGCGTCGTCCCGCCGAGGGTGATGTGGTTGCCGCCGCCGGTGCCGCCGTGACTGCCGTCGAGGTCGAAGCTCTCGGTGCCGAGCCGGACGTGGCGGGCGTGATCGTAGAGGGATTCGAGCAGTTCGGACTGTTCGGCGAAGCTCGCCGTCGGCTGGATGTTGACCTCGATGACGCCGGGGTCGGGGGTCACCGACAGGGACGTCAGACGCGGATCCGACGGCGGCCCATAGCCTTCGATGACGACCGGGGTCGCGGTCGCCGCGGCGGCACCCTCGACGAGTTCGACGAGGGCGAGGAACTCCTCGGCGGTCGAGGTGGGCGGCATGAACACGTACGTCACGCCATCGCGGACCTCGGCGACCAGCGCCGTGCGCGGCAGGAACTCGGACGGGTCCACCGGGCGGACGGTGTGACCGAGCGCTTCTGCCGGATCGGCCGGAAGTGCTCCGTGGGGCGCCGTCGGGTCGGCCTCGAACATGGTCGGTGCCGGCCCCCAGGACAGCGAGTTCAGCGGCAGGCGGAGACCCGCCGGCGAAGTACCCGGGGTCAGGACGACGCGGCCGCGGCGCAGGGACCACACCGCGCTCTGCCAGGCGGTCCGGTCCTCCGACCGACTCAACGGGAGGACATGGGCGCTGGGGTCGTTGACCGCGGCGTCGAGTCGGGCCAGCAGCGAACGGCGTCGCGCCACCGAGTCCTTCTCCGGTGCCAGCTCCTCCTCGTCGCCGTCCTCGAGGGTCTCCAGGTCGACGTCGAACTCCGCCTGGGTGAACGTGCGGGCGGTCGGCAGGGTCGGATCGTCGCCGGGGTCTCCGGGCGGCATGGTGGCCAGTTCGCGCATCCGCACCAGCGGGTCCTCGTAGGCGGGCATCACCTGTTCGGCGGGCAGCCCGAGATTCGCCGCGAAGGCGGCCAGCAGCTTCTGGGCGCGTTCGGCCCGGGCCGGGTCTTCACCGACGGTGCCGTCCGGGTTGGCGCCGTTGGTCTCGGTCTCGATCGCCGCAGCACACTGCTCGGGTGTCGACCACGGGTCGGCGAGCAGCTCCGGGTTCCGCCAGATCGGCTTGCCGTCGGCGCGCCACATGATCTCCATCTGCCAGCGCGGCAACGGTTCTCCGGGATACCACTTGCCCTGGGTGCGCTGGATCAGACCCTGGGGTGCATACGCCTCCCTGAGGCGCTCGGCGAGCCGGGACGCGAGGAGTCGTTTGTGCGGACCGTCGGCAGCGGTGTTCCACTCGGGCGCGGTCTGGTTGTCGATGGAGACGAAGGTCGGCTCGCCACCCATCGTGAGGCGGACGCCGTTGCGCTCCATGCGCTCGTCCACGGCCGCACCGAGCTCGACGACGCGGTCCCACTGCTCCGGTGTGTACGGCAGGGTGACGCGCGGGTCCTCGTGGAAACGCGTGACGGTGTTGGAGAAGTCGAGTGTCGCGTGGCACGGACCGGTCGCGCCGGTGATCGGCGCGGCACCGACCGGATGCGGCGTCGCGGCCAGCGGGATGTGCCCCTCGCCCGCGAACAGCCCCGACGTCGGGTCCATGCCGACCCAGCCGGCTCCGGGCAGGTACACCTCGGTCCACGCGTGCAGGTCGGTGAAGTCGGCGTCCGGGCCCGACGGGCCGTCGAGCGATTTGATGTCGGAGGTCAGCTGCACCAGGTAACCGGACACGAATCGTGCGGCCAGGCCGAGTTCGCGTAGCAGGGCCACGAGCAGCCAGGCGGAGTCACGACAGGAACCGATCGCGCTCTCCAGCGTGTACTCCGGTGTCTGCACGCCGGCCTCGAGACGCACGGTGTAGCCGACGGCCTCGCGGACCGCGGAGTTCAGCGCCACCAGGAAGTCGATGACGCGGGTCTTGCCGATCGGCTTGTGTCTCGCGGCGAACGCGGCGACCTCGGGATGAACCGGAGCACCGGCGAACTCACCCTCGGTGACACCCACCGGACGCAGGAAGATCTCCAGGTCGCGACGCAGCTCCTCCGGGTACTCGAACCCGTAGTGCTCGGCCCAGTCCTCGATGAAGAAGTCGAAGGGGTTGATCGCCGTGAGGTCGGCGACAAGGCTGACGGTGATGCTCAGAGTCGTCGACGGCTCGGGGAACACCAGCCGTGCGAGGTAGTTGCTGAACGCGTCCTGCTGCCAGTTGAGGAAGTGCTCCCCCGGCTCGACCTTCAGCGAGTACGCCTCGATGGGCGTCCGCGAATGCGGTGCCGGTCGCAGACGGACAACGTGCGGGTAGATCTTCGTCGGGCGGTCGAACGAGTAGCTCGTCCGGTGTTCGAGGGCCACCTTGATCGTCACCGACGTACCTCCGGAATGCACGCGCTCGCAGACATGGAATCGATCTCACCACAGATGGACTGCGACCGCCCGCCGTCGAAACCGCCGAGACGAAAGCGGTGGCCGAACTCACGCTCGGCCACCGCTTTTCGTTGCTCCGGGGTCTACTTGTCGGCTGCTGCCTTCTCGGCCGCACCCTCGGCCTGCTCGGCTCCGCCGCGCGGTGCCGGCTTGGCGTCGATACCCGACTCCTTGCGCTGCTGCGGGGTGATCGCCGCGGGTGCATCGGTCAGCGGGTCGACGCCGCCGCCGGACTTCGGGAAGGCGATGACCTCGCGGATGGAGGACTCACCGGCGAGCAGCGCGGTGATGCGGTCCCAGCCGAAGGCGATGCCGCCGTGCGGCGGGGCGCCGTAGGCGAAGGCGTCGAGGAGGAAGCCGAACTTCTCCTGCGCCTCGTCGTGGCCGATGCCCATGATCTCGAAGACGCGTTCCTGGACGTCGCGCTGGTGGATACGGATCGAGCCGCCGCCGATCTCGTTTCCGTTGCAGACGATGTCGTAGGCGTAGGCCAGGGCCTCGCCCGGATCGGTGTCGAGCTTCTCGATCGACTCCGGCTTGGGCGAGGTGAACGCGTGGTGCACCGCGGTCCAGGCCGAGTGGCCGAGCGCGACGTCACCGGAGGCGGTGGCGTCGGCGGTCGGCTCGAACATCGGCGCGTCGACGACCCAGGTGAACGCCCAGTCGCCGTCTTTGATGAGGCCGAGCTTCGAGGCGATCTCGCCGCGGGCCGCGCCGAGCAGCGCGCGTGTCGGCTTGACCTCGCCCGCACCGAAGAAGACGCAGTCGCCCGGGTTCGCGCCGACGTGAGCGGCGAGACCGGCGCGTTCCTCCTCGGACAGGTTCTTGGCGACCGGGCCGGACAGCGTGCCGTCCTCGGCGATGAGCACGTAGGCGAGACCGCGGGCGCCGCGCTGCTTGGCCCACTCCTGCCAGGCGTCGAGCTGACGACGCGGCTGCGAGGCACCGCCCGGCATGACGACGGCGCCGACGTACGGGGCCTGGAAGACGCGGAACGGGGTGTCCTTGAAGTACTCGGCGCACTCGACGAGTTCGATGCCGAAACGCAGATCCGGCTTGTCCGAGCCGAAGCGACGCATCGCGTCGGCGTAGGTCATGCGCGGGATCGGGGTCGAGATGTCGACGCCGATCAGCTTCCACAAGGCCACCAGGATCTCCTCGGCGACCGCGATGACGTCGTCCTGGTCGACGAAACTCATCTCGATGTCGAGCTGGGTGAACTCCGGCTGACGGTCGGCGCGGAAATCCTCGTCGCGGTAGCAGCGCGCGATCTGGTAGTAGCGCTCCATACCCGCGACCATCAGCAGCTGCTTGAACAGCTGCGGGCTCTGCGGCAGGGCGTAGAAGGTGCCGGGCTGCAGACGTGCAGGCACCAGGAAGTCGCGGGCGCCCTCGGGCGTCGAGCGGGTCAGCGTCGGGGTCTCGACCTCCACGAAGTCGTGGGCGGCGAGGACACCGCGGGCGGCGGCGTTGGCCTTAGAGCGCAGGCGCAGCGCGGCGCTCGGGCCCTCGCGGCGGAGGTCGAGGTAGCGGTGACGCAGACGCGCCTCTTCACCCGGCGACTCGTCGAGCTGGAACGGCAGCGGCGCCGACTCGTTGAGCACCTCGAGTTCGACGGCGTTGATCTCGATCTCACCGGAGCTCAGATTCGGGTTCTCGCTGCCCTCGGGACGGACCTCGACCACGCCGGTGACGGCAACGCAGTACTCGGCGCGCAGGCGGTGGGCGGCCGCGGCGACCGACTCCTCGCGGAAGACCACCTGCACCAGACCGGTGGAGTCGCGCAGGTCGATGAACACCACACCGCCGTGGTCGCGTCGGCGCGCGACCCAACCGGCGACGGTGACGGTCTGCGACGCGTCGGCCCGGCGCAGCGAACCTGCGGAATGCGTGCGGAGCACTGAGAGTCCTTCCCAACGTCATGCGGCCGGCCCGGTCTCGCGGGCGGCGTCGGCGGCGTTGTTTGTGTCGGCTTGTTCGTGACCCGGTGGAAACGCAGGCCAGGTACCCATCGTGCCGCATCGGCGTCGGTGTCCTGAACCCGGCCACCCGGAGATGTCCGGTTCGCGCACCGCATCGTGCCAGAATGACCGCGTGACATTCCAAGGCAGCGGATCGATCGGCACCGGCAACGTCTCCGGCGGTGGCGGCGGAGGTGGCGGTGTCGGGCGGATCGCGCTCGGCGGTGGTGCAGGTCTGATCATCACGATCGTGGCCCTGCTGTTCGGCGTGAACCCCGGCGAACTCCTCGGCAGCCAGGCTCCCCAGCAGGGCACCTCGTCGGATGCGGCCGAGATCCAGCAGCAGCTCGACTCCTGCACCTGGGAGATGGCCAACGAGAACACCATCTGCCGGATCAAGGCGACCACCGTCAGCCTCGACGACGTGTGGTCGGAGCTCATGCCGGGGTACCAGCCGCCGAAGACGGTCATCTTCGCCGACTCGGTGAACACCGGGTGTGGCGCGGCGAGTGCCGCGACCGGCCCGTTCTACTGCCCCGCCGACCGAACCGCCTACTTCGATCCGTCGTTCTTCACGCAGCTGCGCCGCATGGGCGGCAGCGACGGCCCCCTCGCCCAGGAGTACGTGGTGGCCCACGAGTACGGCCACCATGTGCAGAACCTGACCGGCGCCCTCGCCAAGGGCCAGCGGATGGGCTCACAGGGACCGCGGTCGGGTTCGGTGCGCGTGGAACTGCAGGCCGACTGCCTCGCCGGCGTCTGGGCCCAGCACGCCGACAACGGTCCCGACGCGCTGCTCGCCCCCATCTCCGAACAGCAGATCGCGACCGTCATCCAGACCGCGAAGGCCATCGGCGACGACACCATCCAGGGGCCCGGCTCCAACCCCGAGGGCTGGACACACGGCTCGGCCACGCAGCGCGCGAAGTGGTTCGGCATCGGATACCAGTCGGGCGACCCCAACCGCTGCGACACCTTCGCGACCAACGATCTCTGACGCGACTCCGAGATGACCCCCACCGCCGCGACCCCCACGAGCCCCCGCGAACGCACCGAGGTGGATGCGATCGCCGAGGCGCACCTCGACCGGTTGTGTGAACTCGATCCCCTGCTCGGCACCGAGATCGGCCACGGCGGGCACGACGACGCCCTGACCGACTTCTCCGCGCAGGCCTGTGCCGAACGGGCCGCGGTCGCCGCCGACACGTTGGCGGTGCTCGGCAAGGCACCCGTCGTCGACGCGATCGACCGGGTGACGGTCGCGACGATGTCCGCGTCGCTGCGGCGCGAACTCGCCCTCGCCGAGGCCGGCGAGCACATCGGCGAGTGCAACGTGATCGCGTCACCGCTTCAGGCGCTGCGCGACATCTTCGACCTGATGCCCACCGACACCCGTGCCGACCGCGAGGTGTTCCTCGCCCGGCTCACCGCGATCCCGGGTGCGTTGAACCGGGCCGTCGACGGGCTGGCGCACCGCCTGCGGCACGGTCCCCCGATCGCGCGACGACAGGTCGTGGCCGTGGTACGACAGGCTGATTCGGCCACCGACGCCATCACCGACAACACGGCGCCGATCGCTGCCGACCCGGCGCTCGCCGGAACGCTCGGCACCGCCCTCGACGCGGCCCGCACCGCGTTCGGCACGTTCGCCAACTTTCTGGAGACCGAGGTCCTGCCGGCCTCCGTCGACGACGATGCGGTGGGCCGGGATCGTTATCTGCTCCACCTGCCGTCGTATCTCGGTGCCGACGCCGATCCCGAGGACGCCTACGCCTGGGCGCTGACCCGCCTCGAGCAGATCGTCGCCGAACAGCACGAGATCGCCGAGTCGCTCCTGCCCGGACGCGGCGTCGCCGAGGCACTCGCCTGGCTGGATCGCCAGCCGCAATACCAGATCCACGATCGCCACGAGTTCGTCGACTGGATGCAGGAGACCTCGGACGCCGCCGTCACCGGACTCGCCGGGCGGCACTTCGACATCCCCGCCCGCCTGTCTCGGCTCGAATGCCGGCTCGCGCCGTCGTCGACCGGGATCATCTACTACACGCAGCCGACCGCCGATCTCTCCCGTCCGGGCCGGATGTGGTGGGCGGTCCCCGACGACCAGACCGTCTTCCACACGTGGCAGGAGAAGACGACCGTCTACCACGAGGGTGTCCCCGGCCATCACCTCCAACTCGGTTCGGCCATCGTCGATCCCGACCTGAACGCCTGGCGCAAACTGGCGTCGTTCACCTCCGGTCACGGCGAGGGTTGGGCCCTCTACGCCGAGCGACTGATGGACGAGCTCGGCTGGCTCGAGGATCCGGGCGACCGGATGGGCATGCTCGACTCGCAGCGACTGCGCGCGGCGCGGGTCGTCGTCGACATCGGCGTGCACTGCCGCCTGCCCGCGCCGGAGTCCCTGGGCGGCGGGATCTGGGATGCCGACAAGGCGTGGGAGTTCCTGACCGCCTCGGTGGCCATGGACCATTCCGTGCTGCGCTTCGAACTCGACCGCTACCTCGGCTGGCCGGGTCAAGCGCCGTCGTACGCACTGGGACAACGGGTCTGGGAACAGACGCGGCACGCCGCCCTCAGCGCTCACCCGGAGTGGACGCTCAAGGACTTCCACTCGCGCGCACTGGCTCTGGGCGGGGTGTCGCTGGATGTGCTGGCCGACGAGATGACCCGCGACGGCGACGAAATCCGCCCCTAGAAAGCACCCTCCAGAGGACCGGCGCCGACGATATGTCGGCGGCGGACCTGTGGAGGGCGGATCTCAGGGGCGCTTTTCAGCGCAGGAGTCGGTTGACCTCGGCGACGACGTCGTCGAGCGAGATGCGGTGCTGCTCACCGTTGCTCAGGTCCTTCACCTCGACCTGGCGCTCCGCGAGTTCGTTCTCGCCGAGCACCAGTGCCAGACGGGCGCCGGACCGGTCGGCGGCCTTCATCGCACCCTTGAGTCCGCGGTCGCCGTAGGCGAGGTCGACGCTGACGCCCGCGGCACGCAAAGCACCTGCGACGCCGACCAGTTCGGCCTTGGCGTCCGCGCCGAGCGGGACACCGAAAACCTGGCAACGTGCCGCCTGCGTGCCGGCGACACCCTCGGCCTCGAGGGCCAGCATCGTGCGGTCGACGCCGATGCCGAAGCCGATGCCGGACAGATCCTGTTTGGCGCCGAGCTGACGCATGAGGCCGTCGTAGCGGCCACCGCCGCCGATGCCCGACTGCGCGCCGAGGCCGTCGTGGACGAACTCGAAGGTGGTCTTGGTGTAGTAATCCAGGCCGCGCACGAGTCGCGGGTTGATCTCGTAGGAGACGCCGAGCCGGTCCAGGTTGGCCAGCACGAGGTCGAAGTGCGCCTTCGCCTCGTCGGACAGGTAGTCGATCAGCAGCGGCGCGTTCGCGGTCGCCTCCTTGATCTCCGGACGCTTGTCGTCGAGCACGCGCAGCGGGTTGATCTCGGCGCGCTTTCGGGTCGCCTCGTCGAGGTCGAGCTTGAACAGGAACTCCTGCAACGCCTCCCGGTAGCGGGGACGGCTCGCATCGTCGCCGAGTGAGGTGATCTCGAGGCGGTAGCCGGAGAGTCCGAGACGCTTGTAGCCCTCGTCGGCGACGGCCACGACCTCGGCGTCGAGTGCCGGGTCGTCGACGCCGATGGCCTCGACGCCGACCTGCTGCAGCTGACGGTAGCGACCGGTCTGCGGCTTCTCGTAGCGGAAGAACGGTCCCGCGTAGCAGACCTTGACCGGCAGCTGTCCGCGGTCGAGTCCGTGCTGGATGACCGCGCGCACCACACCTGCGGTGCCCTCGGGACGTAGCGTCACCGATCGGTCACCGCGGTCGTTGAACGTGTACATCTCCTTGCTGACGACGTCGGTCGACTCGCCGACGCCGCGGGCGAACAGCGCGGTGTCCTCGAAGATCGGCAACTCGATGTGCCCGTATCCCGCACGACGCGCCGCGTCGGTGAGCGTGTCCCGCACCTTCCGGAAATCCGCCGAGTTCGGCGGGAAGTAGTCCGGGATACCCCGGGGTGCCTGAAATGCTCCGCTCACAGTCCGTGTCGTCCCTTCGGTCGATCAGTGGGGATGGTGGTGTCGGTTCCCGGAGCCCGCAGGTCGACCAGGAAGGGGTTGGTGGCGCGTTCTTGCGCGATGGTGGTCTGCGGCCCGTGGCCGGGCAGCACCAGGGTGTCGTCCGGCATCGGCAGGAGCTTCGCGGCGATCGAGTCGAGCAGCTGCTGATGGCTGCCGCCGGGCAGGTCGGTGCGTCCGATGGAGCCGGCGAACAGCACGTCGCCGGAGAAGCAGACCGGCACGGTCGTCGGGGCGTCGGACTCCGACTCCCCCGGCACGGCCACGTCGACGGTCAGCAGCACCGACCCCTGGGTGTGCCCGGGCGCGAGGTCCACCGCGAAGTGGATGCCGGCGAGCTCGACCGGTTCACCGTCGTCGAACTCGATGACCTTCTCCGGCTCGCGGAACTTCTCGTCCCCGATCATCGCGCCGAGCGCTCGCCCGATGCCCAGGCCGGGGTCGGTCAGCATCGGCCGGTCGGCGGCATGGATGTAGGCGGGGATGGAGTACTCGTCGCAGAGCTGGGTGGCGTTCCAGGTGTGGTCCAGGTGCCCGTGGGTCAGCAGGACGGCGACCGGGGTGAGGTCGTGCTCGGCGAGCAATTCGCGCACGCGGGGTGCGGCGTCCTGGCCCGGGTCGATGATCACCGCATCCGATCCGGCTTCGGCCGCCACGAGGTAACAGTTCGTCTGGAACATGCCGGCGGGGAATCCGGTGATCAGCATGGCACTCCTCGAGGGTCGCGGGTCCTTCCATTGTGTCCTAGCTGCCCACGGCGACCGACAGCCGGTTCTCCACGCGTCGTTTCGCCGACCGCGACACCCCACTCCAACACCCGCTGAGCGACGTTCTCAGGTACAACTGGCACACTTGCCTCTCGAGTAAGTGACATCCGCGCAGATTGTCGGCACGACGATGCTGTACAGCTGAGACGGCACCATGTGCCGGGATTCAGGAGGATCCACCCGCGTGACCACCAATGAGGAGCGCCGCGAGGCAGCGAAGCGGAAGCTCGAGGAACGCCTCGAAACCGAGCGCCGCGCCCGGCGCAAGCGGAAGATCGTCATCGCCTCGGTCTCGACTGCCGTCGTGGTCGCCGTCGTCGCCGGCGTGACCGCCGTCGTGGTGAAGAAGATCATGGACGACCGCGAGGCCGCCCGCTGGACGAGTTGCGCGTTCGAGGACTCCCCGAGCCGCTTCGACCAGCTCCCCGACCAGGTTCCCGACAACGTGCCGGCGGACCAGCGTCCGCAGTACCAGGCCGAACTCGACGAGCTGAAGGCTGCCGCGAAGAACGAGCGCAAGTCCCCCAGGCCCGACGACAAGGTCCTGAAGTCCGGCACCGAGCAGGCCACCTTCACCACCACCCAGGGCGTCCTGCCGGTCACGCTGGAGCGTGACGGCGCCCCCTGCAACGTCGCCGCGGTCACCTCGCTGATCGAGAACAAGTTCTACGACGACACCACCTGCCACCGCATGACCACCAGCGACAAGCTGAAGATCCTGCAGTGCGGCGACCCCACCGGCACCGGCATGAGCGGTCCCGGCTGGACCAGCCCCGACGAGCCGCCGACGGACCTGAAGAAGGTCGGGCAGCCCGATCCGATGACCGGATCGCAGCCGGTCGTCTACCCGCGCGGCACCGTGGCCATCGCCAACAGCAGCCAGGGCGGCCAGAACCCCAACACCGGGTCGAGCCAGCTGTTCATCGTCATCAACGACAGCGAGCTGGGTCCCGACTACTCCGTCGTGGGCAAGGTCGACGAGCCCGGACTCGCCGTGCTGGACAAGATCTACGAGGGCGGGATCACCCCCGGCCCGGCCGGCAGCCAGCCCGGTGACGGCAAGCCGAAGCTCCCGGTGACCGTCGAGACCGCGGTCATCGACTAGCGAAACCCGCTGAGCCAACGAAGATCCCGTTGCGTTTTGTCCCGGAATCCGGGACGAAACGCAACGGGATCTCTGGTTTCGATACGGCTCGTCGCAAGCTCCTCGCCTACTCAACCAGCGTGGTGGATCACGCAGCCGAGGTGACGCGGTAGACGTCGTAGACGCCCTCCACGTTGCGGACCACGTTCAGTACGTGGCCGAGGTGTTTGGGGTCGCCCATCTCGAAGGTGAACTTGGAGATGGCCACCCGGTCGCGGCTGGTGGTGACCGACGCCGACAGGATGTTCACGCGTTCGTCGGCGAGCACCTTGGTGACGTCGGACAGCAGGCGATGGCGGTCGAGTGCCTCGACCTGGATCGCCACCAGGAACACCGATTCCGGGGACGGCGCCCACGACACGTCGAGGATGCGTTCGGACTGCTGCTGCAGCGAGGTCGCGTTGGTGCAGTCGGTGCGGTGCACGCTGATGCCGCCGCCGCGGGTGACGAAGCCCATGATGTCGTCACCCGGTACGGGCGTACAGCATTTGGCGAGTTTGATCACCACGTTGTCGACGCCGTCGACGACCACGCCGGCATCGCCGCCCTGACGTGAGCGGGTGGGCATCGTCGACGGGGTGGACCGCTCGGCGAGCGCCTCCTCCGCGTCCTCGATGCCGCCGAGGGATGCGACGAGGCGGTTGACGACGTGCCGTGCGGAGACGTGGTTCTCGCCCACCGCGGTGTACAGCGCGGTGACGTCGTTGTACCGCAACTCCTTGGCGATCGCCGCCATCGACTCCGCGGACAGCAAGCGCTGCAACGGGAGTCCGCCGCGACGGACCTCCTTGGCGATCGCGTCCTTGCCGGCCTCGAGGGCCTCCTCGCGGCGCTCCTTGGCGAACCATTGCCGGATCTTGGCCTTGGCCCGCGGCGACACCACGAACGTCTGCCAGTCCTTCGACGGCCCGGCGGTCGGCGCCTTGGAGGTGAACACCTCCACCACCTCACCGTTCTCGAGCTTGCGTTCGAGCGCGACCAGCCGGCCGTTGACGCGGGCGCCGATGCAACGGTGACCGACCTCGGTGTGGACGGCGTAGGCGAAGTCGACCGGCGTCGATCCGGCGGGCAGCGTGACCACGTCGCCCTTCGGAGTGAAGACGAAGATCTCGCGGACGGCGAGGTCGTAGCGCAGCGACTCCAGGAACTCGCCGGGGTCGGCGGCCTCACGCTGCCAGTCGAGCAGCTGCCGCATCCACGCCATGTCGTCGATCTCGGCGGTGTCGGACTTCTTGCCCGACTTGCGGTAGCCGCTCTCCTTGTACCGCCAGTGAGCGGCGATGCCGAACTCGGCGGTGCGGTGCATCTCGTGCGTGCGGATCTGAACCTCGAGCGGCTTGCCCTCGGGCCCGATCACGGTGGTGTGCAACGACTGGTAGACACCGAACCGCGGCTGCGCGATGTAGTCCTTGAAGCGTCCGGCCATCGGCTGCCACAGCGAGTGGACGACGCCGACGGCCGCGTAGCAGTCGCGGTCCTCCTCGCAGAGGATGCGCATGCCGACGAGGTCGTGGATGTCGTCGAAGTCGCGTCCCTTGACGATCATCTTCTGATAGATCGACCAGTAGTGCTTGGGCCGACCCTCGACGGTTGCCGAGATCCGCGCCGCGGACAGCGCGTTGTTGATGTCGGCCCGGACCCGGGCGAGGTAGGTGTCGCGCGACGGGGCGCGGTCGGCGACCAGGCGCACGATCTCCTCGTACCGCTTGGGGTGCAGGATCGCGAAGGAGAGGTCCTCGAGTTCCCACTTGACCGTCGCCATACCGAGTCGATGAGCAAGCGGCGCAATGACTTCCAGCGTCTCGCGGGCCTTGCGCGCCTGCTTCTCCGGCGGGAGGAAACGCATCGTCCGCATGTTGTGCAACCGGTCGGCGACCTTGATCACGAGCACCCGCGGGTCGCGGGCCATCGCGATGATCATCTTGCGGATCGTCTCGGCCTCGGCGGCGCTGCCCAGCGCGACCTTGTCGAGTTTGGTGACGCCGTCGACGAGGTGTGCCACCTCCTGACCGAAGTCGCGTTCGAGCGCTTGCAGTGAGTAGCCGGTGTCCTCGACCGTGTCGTGCAGCAGCGCGGCGATCAGGGTCGTGGTGTCCATGCCGAGGTCGGCGAGGATCGTCGCGACTGCCAGCGGATGGGTGATGTAGGGGTCACCGGACTTGCGCTTCTGCCCGCTGTGGCGCTCCTCGGCGACGTCGTAGGCCCGCTGCAGGAGCGCGACGTCGGCCTTCGGGTAGATCTCGCGGTGCAGGGTGACCAGCGGCTCGAGGACGGGGCGGACCTGGCTGCGCGTGGCGGTCATCCGCCGGGCGAGGCGGGCGCGCACGCGCCGTGAGGCGGACGGGGAGGTCGACGTCGCGGCGGGTGCACCCTGGACGACGGCGTCGCCGGTCGCGTCGGCAGGGGTCACGGAGTGCTGAGCCGTGCCGGATTCATCGGGCATTGCCGGTCCTCCTCCGCGTGTCGTGGTCTTTTCGAGTCTAGATCCCCGACGGTCAGTCGAGCGCCACCGAGTGGACGGGGACGTCCGGACCGAGTCCACGGGCGATCGTGTCCCGGCCGCCGAGGCCGACGAGCTCCATGATGACCGCGACCCCGACCACGCGCGCTCCGGTCCGGTTGAGCAGATCCGCCGCGGCGACCGCGGTACCGCCGGTGGCCAGGACGTCGTCGACGAGCAGTACACGCTGCCCGGTCAGGTCGAGGCCGTCCGCGGGGATCTCCAGCGTCGCCGAGCCGTACTCGAGGCTGTAGGTGACCGCGTGCACCGGCGGCGGCAGCTTGCCGCCCTTGCGCACCGCGAGGACCCCGACCTCGAGCTCACGGGCGACCGCACCGCCGAGGAGGAAGCCGCGGGCGTCGATGCCGGCGACGAGGTCGATCTCGGTACAGCCGTGCGTCAGCGCGGTGACGATCGCCGACAGCCCCACGGCATCGGCGAGCACCGGGGTCAGGTCCTTGAAGGCGATCCCGGGGCTCGGGAAGTCGTCGACGAGTCGGGTGTGCCGGGCGATCGCCGCCTGGGCACGTGTGACCGCTTCCGCGGTCCGTTCCGGTACCACGCCGGCCATCAGAACTCCCCTGCCATTTGTCTGCACTGTCACTTGCTGATCGTCCATCGATCCATGTTCCATCCGGTGCCGGCGCGACTGAGTCCCGCGGCGACACCACCCACCTGATCCTTCCACTGCCGGATGCGCGGCGAGGCGAACAGGGGTATCGACGGCATCGACGACCAGCTCGCGTTCTCGATCGACCGGGCCAGCCGCAGCCGGTCGGATTCGGACACGGTGACCGCGAACTGATCGATCCCGCGACTCACCTGTGGGTCCCGCGTCCCGGAGAGGTTCAGCGGGTCGCCGCCGCGCAACGAGTAGGCGTCCCGGCTCGGGTCGGCGGCGCCGGCCGCGGCGAAGGAGTCGCCGCTGGCCATGATGACCGCGTCGACGTCCTTGCCCAGCGAGCCGGGCTGGACGTCGGGTGTGGCGACATCCTCGACGACGAAGCCGGCATCCCGGCACGACGCCGCGATGGCCGCGACCATCTGCTGCCAGCGCAGGGTAGGCGCCACGTAACCGATGCGGACGCGCCGCGGCTGCAGACTCGCGGTGGTCGTGCTCCCGTCCCCTGCACCCTGACCGGTCGCGGCGCGCAGCAGGTTCCGGGCCCGCTCGAGGTCGGGAGTCTGGTAGGCGCGGCCGAACTCGGGGTTCATCGGACCGGCGAGGTTGTCGGCGGGTGCGAGGACGCGCAGATTCCAGACGGCGGCGCCACCGGAGAAATCGCGGGCGAGGTCGGCGCGCGGCACGCACGAGGCGAACGCCTGGCGCATCCGCACGTCCCCGAAGACGCCCTTGCCGGCGAGCACGATCTGTTCCACACCGATCGCCCGGGCGGGTGACGCCGGCCCGTCGGGCCCCGACGTCCCGGCGAGGTCGCCCTCTACGACGCCCGCGGTGACGTCGACGATGTCGAACTTGCCGTCGGGCAGGCGGCGCGTCGAATCGGTTCCGCGACCCCAGATCACGATGCGTGAGGTCTCCGGCCTGTCCCCCCACCACGATTCGTTGGCGACCAGGACCAGTCCGCCCGACCGCGAGTAGCGGTCGATGCGGTACGGCCCGGAGGACGGGAACCGGGCATGGTCTACCGGTCCGAAGGTGAGGTCGAAACCGGTGTTCCAGGCCGTCGCGATGCGGGCCAGCGCGCCGCGGTCCTTCGCGCGGATGGGGTCGACGACGTTGGCGAGCCCGGCTTCGCGGGCCACGATGTGCGCCGGCAGCAAGGTGCCCGCGCCGAACAACGACAGCCAGTTGCGGTACTCACGACCCGGCGCGAACGTGACCGTCGCCGACTTCTCGCCGGGCGAGCACTCCACCTTCTCGATGTCGCGGTACCCGGCGGTCGTCGCCGGCGTGAACCCCGGGAAACGTCCGCTCATCGCCGCCCACGCCAGCATCAGGTCGTCGCAGTCGAGTGCGACCTCGTCGGTGAAGGCCGCCTCGGGCGTGAACTCGTACCGCAGCGCCGGTGCGCGTCCCGGGATCCGGGTCACGGTGCCGACGTCGCGGTCCGGGATGACCTGCCCCTGGGGTCCGAGCAGGCTGAAACCCGGCAACAGACGGCTGGTGGCCATGAGCACACCGTCGGCGTTGCCGTCGACGGTGTTCGCGTTGTAGCTGGTCACGTGGGCGTCGACCACGTAGTCGATGGTCGGGGGCCCGTCGTCGCCGCAGGCCGTCAGGACGCCGGCGCCCGTGACGATCCCGACGAGCAGGCTCAGGACCCTGATGAACTCCCGGTGCCTGACGATCACGTGGGTGAGACTAACGGTTGCGACGGCGTTTGCCGGTCGGTACCCGTTCGGCGTCGTCCGTGTCGGCCGCGCCACGACGACGGCGCACCGGCCGGACGTCGGCGCTCGGAGCCACGCCCGACTCGATCCCGGCGCGACGGTTCAGCACCTTGGCGGTGTGCCGGGAGACGTCCTCGCGGCGTTCCTTCAGCGTCACCAGCAGCGGCGAGGCCAAGAAGATGGAGGAGTACGTGCCGACGACGACGCCGACGAGCTGGATCAGACCCAGGTCCTTCAGCGTGCCGACGCCGAGCAGCCAGACGGCCACGACCATCAGCGCGATGATCGGCAGGACCGAGATGATGGTCGTGTTGATCGATCGCATCAGCGTCTGGTTGACCGCCAGGTTCGCCTGCTCGCCATAGGTCCGACGAGTTGTCTGCAGTACCGAGCGGGTGTTCTCCTGCACCTTGTCGAACACCACGACCGTGTCGTAGAGCGAGAAGCCGAGGATGGTCAGCAGACCGATCACCGTGGCCGGGGTGACCTCCCAGCCGACCAGCGAGTAGACGCCCGCGGTGGCCACGATGTCGAAGACGAGGGATGCCATCGCCGCGATCGACATCTCCCGGTCGAACCGGACCGCGATGTAGACGAACACGATGACGAGGAACACCGCGAGCGCGATGACCATCTTCTCGGTGATCTCACGGCCCCAGGTGGAGCTCACGTCGGAGATGCTGACCTCCGAGGCGGTCAGTGCCGGACCGAATTCCGCAGTGAGAGCGCGGGTCACGGCCTCGGCCTGGGCCAGGTCGAGGGTCTCGGTGCGCACCTGCACGGTGGCGCTGTTGCCGGCACCGGCGGTCTGGACCGATTCGGGCTCCTCACCGAGTGCCTCGGTGACGACCTTCTCGACGGAGTCGGCGGTGATCTCCGACGAGGCGACCGGCACCGACATCTGGGTGCCGCCCTCGAAATCGATGCCGAAGGTGAAGCCCCGGATCGCGATCGACGCCAGGCAGATCAGCATGATCGCGGCGGTGACGATGTACCAGAACTTCCGCTTGCCGACGATCTCGAAGGCACCGGTACCGGTGTAGAGGCGGGCGAAGAAGCCGCGCTTGGTGTCGGAGACGAAGTCCGCGTCGGTACCGGTCGACGGTGACGGCGGCTCGACGACCGCGGTGTCGCCGGGCTCCCGCGAGTCCTTGTTCGGGTTGTCCGGACGGGTCATCGCACAGTCCCCTTCTCGCTGGTGGACGCGTCGGCACGGGCTGCTTCGGCGGCCTCGGCCTGGCGGCGGGCCGCGACCTTGCGCTCGCGGGCCACCTCGCTGACCGCGCCGAGGCCGTTGACGCTCGGCTTGGACAGGAACGACGACCGGCTCGCGTAGACCACCAGCGGGTGGGTCACCAGGAACACGACCATGACGTCGAGGATGGTGGTGAGTCCGAGGGTGAACGCGAAGCCGCGCACCTCACCGATCGCCAGGATGTAGATGACCGCGGCGGCGATGAAGCTCACCGCGTTACCCGACCAGATGGTGCGACGGGCACTCGCCCAACCGCGTGGCACGGCCGAGCGGAAGCTCCGACCCTCACGCATCTCGTCCTTGATGCGTTCGAAGTAGACGACGAACGAGTCCGCGGTCATACCGATACCGATGATCAGACCGGCGATGCCCGCGAGGTCGAGGGTGAACCCGATCCAGCGGCCGAGCAGGACGATGATGCCGTAGACCATCGCGCCGGCGAGGACCAGCGACAGCGTCGTCAGGATGCCGAGCATCCGGTAGTAGGCCAGTGCATAGATCAGCACCGCGACGAGGCCGATCGCGCCGGCGAGGAGGCCCGCCTTCAGCGACGAGAGACCCAGTGTGGCCGAGACGGTTTCGGCGTCGGAGGCGTTGAACGACAGCGGCAGCGAGCCGTACTTCAGCACGTTGGCGAGCTCGTTGGACGACTTCTCGGTGAACGGGTCGGCGCTGCTGCCGCTGATGCGGGTCTGGCCGCCCGGGATCGGCTCGTTGATGGCCGGCGCGGAGACGACGGCCGAGTCGAGGGTGAACGCGGTCTGCGTGCGGTTGGGCGCTTCCTGGGCGGTGTACTTGGGCCAGAAGTCCGCGGCCTTGCCCTTGAACTCGAGGGTGACGACCCATTCGCCGGTCTGCGGATCGGTGCCGGCCGACGCGTCCTTGATGTCGCGGCCGTCGATGATCTGCGGACCGAGGAGGTAGACCTCCTTGCCGTCGGTGGAACACGCCACCAGGTACTGATCGGGCAGATCGTTGCCGCGCAGTGGGTCGTTGGCGGTCGGCGAGCAGTCCATCTTCGCCATCTGCTCCTGCAGCGGGACCAGTTGCTCCTGTTTGGCGTCGCCCGGAGCCTGACGGATCTTGCGCTGTTCGGCGATCGCCGCCGCGGCCACCTCGGTGGGCATCCCGTCGGCCTGGTCCTCGTCCTGGTCCTCCGGCTTCGGCGGCTGCGGGGTCGCCGCCGTGGCGCCGACGACCGGCCGCACGTACAGACGCGCGGTCTGGCTCAGCGACTTGGCCTGTGCGCCGTCCTCACCGGGCACCGTGATCACGAGGTTGTTGCCGGTGACGACGACCTCGGATCCGGAGACACCGAGACCGTTCACACGCTGCTCGATGATCTGCTTGGCCTGATCGAGCTGTTGGCGGGTCGGTTCCTTGCCGTCCTCGGTGCGCGCGGTCAGCGTCACCCGGGTTCCGCCCTGCAGGTCGATGCCCAGTTTGGGCTCGAGCGTCTTGGGACCGGTGAAGTAGATCAACCCGTACACGACGGCGAGCAGAGCGAGGAAGGCCACGAGCGGACGCCACGGCGGGATCTCTCGACTCGGTCGCGACCGCTTGCCGGCGGACTTGGCCGCCTTCGCGGTCGAACGAGGACTTGTCACAGCTGTTCAGGTCTCCTTTGGGAACGTCAACCGGCCGAGGGCGCTCGGACCGCATGACCCACCGACTCCGAAAGGTCTGCGCGCACGCGCTGTTCAGCACAGCGGGGGCACGCAGACCTCGGCAAGACAGGATGCGCGGGAGGTGGGCAGGAGGCGCCACGCCGGTCGACGGCGCGGCGCTGCTCCGGGATTACTTGTCGGTGTCGCGCGCGTCGTCGGACGACGGCTTGTCGAGGCTGACCGAGTCCGAGTCGTCGGCGTAGTCGGTGTAGTCGGCCTCCGGCGCGGTGTGGCCCGGGTAGGTCGCGGCGGCCTCGTCGGTGGGGATGACGCGCATGATCGCGAGACGGTTCCAGCGGGTGACCACACCGGTGGCGATCTCCACGTCGACGTAGTCGGACGACGCCGCGTCGATGACGGTGCCGAACAGGCCCGAGGTCAGCTGGATGCGGGTACCCGTCGACACCGAGGCCTGCATGTCCTGCATCTCGGCCGCGCGCTTCTTCTGCTTCCGCATCGACAAGAACATGAAGCCGGCGAGGAGAGCCAGCAAGAGGGGGAAGAGCAGAGCGTCCATGGGTGAGAGTCAGTCCTTTTGTTTCGGGTTGTACCGCGTGCACCACCGCCCCGCGCCGATCGGCGAGAGGCGTCATGTGGCCACGCTGTGCTCCACACAGTGTGCCACGTCCACCCGTGAGGGCATCCCCGCAGGTGGTGCCCCGCGTCACACGCGGGTTTTCGGTGCGGGTCGGGTCAGAGGTCGTCGAACAGGGACTCGCCCCCGATGTCGCGGGGGCGGGCGCCGAAGGAGGCGTTCATCGCGCCTGCCGGCGGGGTCAGGCCGAGGTGATGCCACGCCGCCGCGGTGGCGACGCGCCCACGTGGGGTGCGGGCGATCATCCCGGCCCGGACCAGGAACGGCTCGCAGACCTCTTCGACGGTCGCGGGCTCCTCGCCCACGGCCACCGCGAGCGTCGACACCCCGACCGGTCCCCCGCCGAACGCCCGGATCAGGGCGTCGAGGACGGCGCGGTCGAGTCGGTCGAAGCCGAGTTCGTCCACGTCGTAGACCTTGAGGGCGGCACGTGCGACGTCGACGGTGATCGAGCCGTCACCGCGGACCTCGGCGTAGTCGCGGACCCGGCGGAGCAGACGGTTGGCGATTCGTGGCGTCCCACGCGACCGCCGTGCGATCTCCTCGGAGGCGTCGAGCCGTAGTTCCATGCCGAGGATGCCCGCGGAACGGTTGAGCACCCGGACGAGTTCGGCCGGATCGTAGAACTCCATGTGCGCGGTGAACCCGAAGCGGTCCCGCAGCGGGCCGGTCAGCGATCCCGAACGGGTGGTGGCGCCGACCAGGGTGAACGGGGCGACGTCGAGTGGGATGGACGTGGCGCCCGGGCCCTTGCCGACCACGACGTCGACACGGAAGTCCTCCATCGCGAGGTAGAGCATCTCCTCGGCGGGCCGGGCGATGCGGTGGATCTCGTCGATGAACAGCACGTCGCCCTCGACGAGGTTCGACAGCATGGCGGCGAGGTCCCCGGCGCGTTCGAGCGCCGGACCCGAGGTCACCCGGATCGCCGCACCCATCTCCGAGGCGATGATCATGGCCAGCGAGGTCTTGCCGAGTCCCGGCGGGCCGGACAGCAGGATGTGATCGGGGGTCCCGCCGCGGCCCTTCGCGCCGTGGAGGACGAGTTCGAGTTGCTCGCAGACACGCGGCTGGCCGATGAAGTCGGCCAACGAGCGTGGGCGCAGGCCCGCGTCGAGGTCGCCGTCGGACCGGACCGGGGTGGCGCTGACCTCGCGATCCTCGAGGTCGTCGGGATCGCCGGTCATCACGACGCCTTGCCCAGCATCGCCAGCGACCGGCGGAGCACGGTCGAGGCGTCGGCGTCGGGATTCTCGGCGAGCACCGCGGTGACCGCCTTCTCGGCCGGGGCGGCGGTGAAGCCGAGACCGACGAGAGCCTCGGCGACCTGCTCGCGGATTCCGCCGGCGGGGACGCTGCCGGCGGCCGTGTCTGCCGTCGGGCGGTCCACCTTGTCGCGGAGTTCGACGCAGAGCCGTTCGGCGACTCGTTTACCGATGCCGGGCACCGACGTCAGCGCCTTGGTGTCGGAGTCGGCCAGTGCACGACGCAGCGCGTCGGGTTCGAGGACCGCGAGGGTAGCCATCGCCAGCCGCGGGCCGACTCCGGTGACCGTCTGCAGCAGCGCGAACAGGGCGCGGGCGTCGGGTTCGGTGAACCCGTACAGCGTCATCGAGTCCTCGCGGACGATCATCGACGTCAACAGCGTCGCCTCGTCGCCGCGACGCAGCCGGGACAGCGTGACCGGAGTCGCCAGAACCCGGTAACCGACTCCCGCACAGTCGATCACGGCGTGATCGAGGGCGATCTCGAGAACCGGACCGCGGACTGACGCGATCATGCGCGACTCCCCTCTCGTGCCTGGGCGAGCCGCTGACGATGCTTCGCGGCGGCCGCGTCGGCCTGTTTCTGCGCGGCCGCCATGCGCTCCATCATGGGCCCGCGCCAGCAGTGACAGATGGCGATCGCCAGCGCGTCCGCGGCGTCGGCGGGCTTCGGTTTGGTCTGCATGCCGAGGATGCGCGTGACCATCGCGGTGACCTGGGCCTTGTCGGCGCGACCGCTGCCGGTGACGGCGGCCTTGACCTCCGAGGGCGTGTGGAAACGCACCGGGACGTCGCGCTGGCTGGCGGCGAGCGCGATCACGCCGCCGGCCTGCGCCGTGCCCATGGCGGTCGACACCTGGTTCTGGGCGAAAACCCGCTCGATCGCGACCGCGTCGGGCTGGTGGACGTCGAGCCAGTGGCACGCCGAGGTGTAGACGGCCAGCAGACGCTCGGCCAGGTCCATGTCGCTCGGCGTGCGCACGACGTCCACGTCGAGTGCGGTCACCGACCTGCCGCGACCCGACTCGACCAGCGCGATACCGCACCGGGTGAGACCCGGATCGACGCCCATGACGCGCACTCGTACCCTCCCAGGCATCCGAACAGTGTTACGAACAGTTGTTCGAGATCTTATCCGGGTGGGCGGACATCTCCGGTGAGCAACACGCCCTCGCGGGGGCGGTGCCGATCAGTCGTTCTCGAGCTCGGCGAGGACCTCGTCGCTGATGTCGACGTTGCTGTAGACGTTCTGTACGTCGTCGGAGTCCTCGAGCGCGTCGATCAGCTTGAAGACCTTGCGCGCACCGTCGGCGTCGACGGCGACCTCCACCGATGCGCGGAAGCTGGCCTCGGCGGAGTCGTAGTCGATGCCGGCTTCCTGCAGGGCGGTGCGCACCGCGACCAGGTCGGTCGGCTCGCTGACGATCTCGAAGGTGTCGCCGAGGTCGGTGACCTCTTCGGCACCGGCGTCGAGCACGGCCATCAGGACGTCGTCCTCGGACTGGCCGTTCTTCTCGAGGGTGACGACGCCCTTGCGGGTGAACAGGTACGACACCGAACCCGGGTCGGCCATGTTGCCGCCGTTGCGGGTCATCGCAGTGCGGACCTCGCCGGCCGCGCGGTTGCGGTTGTCGGTGAGGCACTCGATCAGGATCGCCACACCGTTGGGGCCGTAGCCCTCGTACATGATGGTCTGCCAGTCGGCGCCGCCCGCCTCTTCACCACCGCCGCGCTTGCGGGCGCGTTCGATGTTGTCGTTGGGCACCGACGACTTCTTCGCCTTCTGGATGGCGTCGAAGAGGGTCGGGTTGCCGGCCGGATCACCACCGCCGGTTCGCGCGGCCACCTCGATGTTCTTGATGAGCTTGGCGAACATCTTGCCGCGCTTGGCGTCGATGACCGCCTTCTTGTGCTTGGTGGTGGCCCATTTGGAATGGCCGCTCATGTCGTCGCATCCTTTCCCGGTGCCGGTGCGCGGCGGGTGGATGCCCGCGGCACGCATGCCGGGCCCGTGGCCCCGCATCCGGCGATCCTCAAGCCTGCCGACTGCTGCCGCAGGCGCTTGCACTGTCGCTGGTTCGGCACGATCTTACCGACGCACCATCTCCACGAAGTATTCATGTACGCGTCGGTCGCCGGTGACCTCCGGATGGAACGACGTCGCGAGCACATTTCCCTGGCGGACCGCGACGATCCGCCCCTCGGCCGGCCCCTCCGGGACCCGGGCGAGAACCTGGACATCCGGTGAGATCGATTCCACCCAGGGTGCCCGGATGAAGACCGCCCGCATCGGCTGTGAACCGGCCCGATCGGTGATTCCGGCGAAGTCGAGATCGGTCTCGAAACTCTCCACCTGACGGCCGAAGGCGTTGCGCCGCACCGTGATGTCGAGTGCGTCGAGGTGGCGGGCGTCGGGGCGGGTGTCGAGGATCGTGGAGGCGAGCATGATCATGCCCGCGCAGGACCCGTAGGCGGGCAGCCCATCGGAGAGCCGCTCGACGAGCGGGTCGAACAGGTCGAAGATGCCGAGCAGCTTGCTCATCGTCGTCGACTCCCCGCCGGGGATGACGATGCCGTCGATCTCGTCGAGCTCGGACTGCCTGCGGATGGGCAGCGCGTCGGCCCCACTGGCCTCGAGGGCGTGGATGTGTTCGCGCACGTCACCCTGAAGTGCGAGAACCCCGATCCGCGGTCGCGATCCGGCGCTCACCGATCGGTCCGGGCGTGCTGGTCCTCGGGCATCTGGCGTCCGGTGCGGGCGAGTCCCTCCTGCGTGACCGCCGCGACCATGCGTCCCTGCCGGTCGAAGATGCGGCCTTGAGTCAGGGCACGACCCCCGTCCGCGGACGGCGACGTCTGGTCGTAGAGCAGCCAGTCGTCGGCGCGGAACGGGCGCATGAACCACATCGCATGGTCGAGGGAGGCGACCTGGGGATTGGACTCGGGGTGCGGCACGCGCGACGACCCGAGCAGCGTCATGTCGCTCATGTAGGCGAGCGTCCCCACGTGGAACACCGTGTCGTCGGGCAACGGGTGCCGGTACCGGAACCAGACCCGTTGCTGCGCAGCGAGATACGGGGAGGTGACCATCTTCTCCGGCGGCACGATGCGGAGGTCGAAGTTACGCCATTCCTTGAACACCGCGCGCTCTTCCTCGCCGAGCTCGTCGAGGCGGTCGGTGAGTTCCTCGGGTTCGGGCACCGGCGGCATGCGGTCCTGGTGCTCATAGCCCTGGTCGGTCCGGACATGGAACGACGCCGACATCGTGAAGATCGCCTCGCCGTGCTGGATGCCGGTGACCCGCCGGGTGACGAACGACCGCCCGTCGCGGATCCGGTCGACGAGGAACACCGCCGGGATGTCGGGATCGCCGGGTCGCAGGAAGTATCCGTGCAGCGAGTGGACGTAATGGTCCGCGTCGACCGTCCGCGTCGCCGACATCAGCGCCTGGCCGGCGACCTGTCCGCCGAAGGTGCGCTGGAGGTGGCTGGGGAAAGCACCACCCCGGTAGATGTCGGTCTCGATCTGCTCGACCTGGAGTATGTCCTCGATGGCTGCCACGCGGTCCAGTATCCCGCACGTGGCAACCGTTCCGGACGTCAGCCTCTACAGCTCGTCGAGCGTCATGATCCCGTCCTGGATGGCGCGGGCCACCAGCGAGGCCTTGGTGGGAGCCGGGCGACCGATCTCGGCGTACTTGGCGCGGATGCGGGTCAGGTGCGTGTTGACCGTACCGAGGGAGATGTAGAGCTCCTGGGCGACGGCGGGCTTGGAGTCGACGAGCATCCAAGTACGCAGCACCTCGACCTCGCGGGAGGTGAGATTCGGCTTCGCGCGACCCGTGGACACCTCGGCGGTCACCGCGGTCTCGGGCGCCGGCATGGGCGAATTGGCGCGGTGCAGGTGCGGGTGCCCGGCGCGGTGGCCGAGGCCGGGCTGGTTCTGGCGGGAGACCTGTCCGGGGAGCGGCATCCGGCGGGCCGCGAGACGGGCCAGTGCCTCCTGGCGGCGGGCCTGCGCCTCGGCATCGCGTCGAGCGTTGATCTGGCGCGGGTGCTGGGGGGCCTGGTGGGCGATCGCAGTCATGTGTGCTTCCTCTTCACTCATCGAACCGGGTGGTCGGTGCCGGGTTTCTCCGGCGATGAGTTGAAGATTATGGGCGTTCCGTGCCCTGGTCGATGGGGAGAACTCCCCACCGCATGGGGAGAACTACCCATGCCGTAACCGCAGGTCAGAGGATCGGTCAGCTCGCCGCGTTCCGCGCGGCCTCCGCGTCGATCAACGGCAGGTCCTCGCGGGTCACGATGCGTGAGGACACCGCGTATTCGACAAGCTTGGTCCGGCGGTTGCTGGCGAGTTTGCCGCCACCGCCGCGCATCCCGCTGACGCCGAGCTGATCGAGCTTGTCGCAGACGTTGTCGAGCTTGCGGTTGAACTTGGTCAGCGGCCAGCCGAGGCGTCGGGCGGCCTGGGCCGACGACGGGATCGACGAGGCGCCGGTCCCCTCACGGCGCAGGATCTCCTCCGCCAGTACGACGATCAGCAGCTTCTGACTCTCGGTCAGGGTCGGCACGCCCTGGGTCGTGTGGCCGCCGCTGAACTCGGGGCGGGTCACCGACTTCACCTGCGGCGCACGGGCGAACACACTGAGCTCGTAGGTGGTGGGACCGGCGGTGAACACGATGGTGGTCTCACCGAACACCAGCGGCATGCGTGCGCCCGGGCCGAGGGTGGCCGAGAAGCCGACGTCGCCGGCCGACACGCTCGCGGACAGGTGGGTGCCGAGGTTGGTCAGCCACCACAGGCCGTTCTCGTTGTGCACCACCAGGAATCGGCGGTGGAGATAAGGGTTGTCGTCGATCGACAGATCGGCCTCGCGACCGATGAAGAAGCGCCGGCCGGCGTCGAGAGCGGTGCGTTCGCCGCAGTATTCGACATACGTTGCTGCGTCGTCGAGTCCGGTGTCGGCGGCGCCGGCGGGGTCGTGGACCGAGGGATCGTGACCTGTGTTCATCAGATCACCTCGATCAGTTGGGGTCGGAGACCGTCGCCTCGTCGGTGGACTCCCCCTCGGCGGCGCCGTCGAGAGCAGGCATCGTCAGGGTCGGAACCGACTCGTGCACGGTCACCACGATGACGGTGACGTTGTCGTGGGCGCCGAGTGCGAGCGCCGCGTCGACGAGACGTTCGGCCGCCTCTTCGGAGCTCGACGCGTTGGCGAGGATGTCGCCGATCTCCTCGTCGGGCAGCTCACCGGTGAGCCCGTCGGTACAGAGGAGCAGGACATCGCCCGGGAAGGCCGGGGTGTTGAAGAAGTCCGGGACGGGATCGACCATCCCGGCACCGAGTGCACGGGTGATGACGTTGCGCCGCGGGTCGGTCCGCGCCTGTTCGGGCGTCAGGAAGCCCGCGTCGATGAATTCCTGGACCTGCGAGTGATCGGTGGTCAGCTGCTGCAGCGAACCGTTCTGGTATCGGTAGGTGCGCGAGTCGCCGATGTTGAGGACCAGCCAGTGCGGGCTCTGCTCGTGGGTGACCAGGACGGCGCCGGTGGCGGTGGTTCCCGCCCGACGGTCGGTCTCGGTATCGATCTGGCCGATGCGGCGCTGCGCCGCGACCAGCAGGTCGTCGAGCTGCACCTTGGTGGCGTTCAGTTCGCCGGCGCTCGTCGCCTCGGAGAGGGTGAGCAGTGCGGCCTCGCTGGCGAGTTCGCCGCTGTCGTGCCCGCCCATGCCGTCGGCGATGAGGTACATGCCGGGCAGTGCAAGTGCGGCATCCTCGTTGGTCTCGCGGACCCGGCCGACGTTGCACGCCGCCGACCACTCGAGCCGCAATTCACCCACGATGTGTGTGCCCGAGACCGAGGCATCCCGAACGATGGTCGCCGCATCCATGATCAGCAGATCCTACCGCCGGAACACCCCCGGCTCGCTACGCATGTCGACTGTTCGGTCTCGGCGTGTTGAACGGAGGGATACAAGTGGAGTGATCGGCTACGGCGTTCCTGAGGTCAGATCATAGATACCCTCTGCTGAACCAGGAGGTGTACGTGACTGACCCCGATAGATTACGAGCCGCCGAACAGGAATTCCGGCGGCGGTGGCACCGAGCCCACATCGAACGTTTCGAGTCCAGCGCCCATTCTGATCGAAAGGCCTGGCGGGAACGCCGCCTATCACCCCACGCGGCGGAGGCCCGGCAACTCCTCGACTCGTTCCGCCGGACTCGCGACCTCGCTACTTTTCAGGGAGCGACGGACCGATGGGTGCGCAGTTTCGAATCCGGGTACAGCGGCACAGCTGGTCAGATGATCATCAATCAGATCAAGAAGATGTCCCCTGACCAGGAAGTGGCTGCCTCAGTTCTGCTCGATGCACTCACCACGCCGGCCGACCTGCCAGACGCTACAAGGAAAATTCTTCTGCTCGCCGACCACATCCAAAACATCCGAATTGGCGCGCATCCGAGTCCGAAGCGGGCCCCTTTCGTGGCCTCCTACTTCTGGGGCTTGGCCAGTCCGAATGTCTGGCCGGTCGCGTGGCCCAATTCCACTGACTACCTGGCATTCGCTACCGGAGAGACAGATTTCGACGATCAAGGCCTCCGATATGCCGCTCTATACCGGTTCGCGATGGAGATCGACGGCGACCCGAACAGGTTCGAGCAAGTCGCGGCGTGGTGGGCGGACGAGCGACCGATATTTGCCGACGAAGTCCTTTGCGACCGAGCAAGATTGCGCGACGGTGCCAAGGAACGTGACGACGATCCCGAGTGGTACCGGCCGAACGCGAGAGCGATGGTCGCGGTAGCTCAACACATCGGTTCAGTCCTCCAGGGGCCGGTCAAC
Organism: Gordonia metallireducens; assembly: GCF_021245825.1. Taxonomy (NCBI): domain Bacteria; kingdom Bacillati; phylum Actinomycetota; class Actinomycetes; order Mycobacteriales; family Gordoniaceae; genus Gordonia; species Gordonia metallireducens. The sequence goes on from NZ_JAJQJP010000057.1 coordinate 117,688, forward strand.
GACGCGGCGGGCCGGAAACTGTCGAAGCTGCGCACCCGAACACCCGATGTGATGTGGGACGCCACCTGGCCGCGCGGAGATCTGTGGGTCGACTGGCGGGTTCCCAAGACTTATGGACTCGGTATACGCCTGTGGTTGAACGGATATGGACTCGGTGTCGGCCTGCGCCCATACCCCGACGGTGAGTCCGGTGCCACCGAACGCGCGATCGCGGCGATCGAGAGTCGGCCGCTGCCCGGTTACGAATTCCTCGCCGGCGGGCGCTCGAAGGCGGGACGAGACGTCGGATTCATCGGGGGCGGCTCAGGCGAGGTCTTCTATGGCCGTTGGTTCGATCGTGAGGCGGTAGCGGGGCTCGACCTGCGGGCAGAGATTCTGCGGACCGCTAGCCAGGTCGCGCCCCTGTTCGGCCTGTTCACCGACGTGTCAGAACCGTCCACCGTGCCGAAATCGGACCCGACTCCGCTCGAACCCGTCGTTCCGGACGATCCATTCGCCGACCTGGCGGATGAGCTGCTCGTCGAACGCGCTTTTCTCGACGACGTCGTCGCACTCCTCGAGGACAAGAAACAGGTGGTCTTCTACGGCCCGCCTGGCACGGGGAAGACATACTTCGCTCGCAAGCTGGCCGAGGCTCTAGTCGCCGAGCCCGAACGGCGGCCGGTGGTCCAGTTCCATCCGTCGACGTCCTACGAGGACTTCTTCGAGGGGTATCGACCCGAGACCAACGCCAACGGCGTCATGACCTACTCACTGGTCAGGGGTCCGCTGGCCGAGTTGGCGGAGAACGCGCACACCGAGCCCGATCGGCGGCACGTGATGATCATCGACGAGATCAACCGGGCGAATCTGCCCAAGGTGCTCGGAGAGCTTCTGTTCTTGTTCGAGTACCGAAACACCCCCGTCCGAACGCTGTACCGGTCGACGCCGTTCGAACTGTCGGAGAACGTCTGGTTCATCGGCACGATGAACACCGCTGACCGGTCGATCGCGCTGGTAGACGCGGCACTTCGGCGGCGCTTCCATTTCATTCCGTTCTTCCCCAACCACGGACCGATGGCCGGGCTGCTCGATCGCTGGCTCGACCGAGAGGCCGAGCCGGCGTGGGTGGGCGAGATCGTTGCCCAGGTCAACGACGAGCTGGAGAAGGAACTCGGTGGTCCCCATCTCCAGCTCGGTCCGAGCCACTTCATGAAGCACGGACTCGACCGCGAATCGATGCGCCGAATCTGGGAATACGACATCGAGCCGTTCATAGAGGACCAGTTCTTCGGTGATCCGACCCGCATCGATCGATTCCGATTCGAGTCGGTCTGGGCACGGTTCGCCGAAGTCGCGGCGGAGTCGATCACCGCCGACGCCGAGGCGCCGTCCGCCGATACCGCGGACCCCGTCGCAGAGAACTGACGAGGATGGCGAACCTCTCCGAGTACTCGACGATCACCATCGACCTATCGCGCGGTCAGGCCGAGTCGCTGCGTCGCACGGGGTTCGTCGACGTCGGTCCCGCGCCCGGCGGACATTGGGAGGTGACGGCTACCTCCTACGTCGGGTCGCTCGTCGTCGACGGAGTCGAACTGTTGGTGCGCCCGAAGATCAACGCGGAGAATCTCTTCCTACTACTCGAGCCCGGCTTGCCGCCCAGCGCCTGGCTGCGAGAGGCATATGAGTACGAAGCATCAGGCGACCTGCTGCCGTCGGTGATCGCGTTCTTCGCCCGAACCGTCGAGACCACGCTGGGGCGAGGCGTCCTGCGCGCCTACCACGGACGAGAAGAGGCTCTGGTCGCCCTGCGCGGCCGCCCCGACATCGTGGGCCAATTCAAGCGGGCCGGGATGCTGACCCCGGTAGCCTGCCGATACGACGACTTCTCCGAGGATGTGCTTGAGAACCGTGTGTTGCGAGCCGCCGTCCGTCTCGCGCTACGGGTACCGCGCGTCGACCCCGAGGACCGGCAACGACTGACGCGACAATTGGCGGCGCTCGACAACGTCGCGGACGTCTCTGTCCGGGCCGAAACCTTTGACTCCGTTCACATCACACGCCTGAACCAGCACTACTCCCCTGCGCTCGGACTTGCGCGACTCGTGCTGGCGAACCTCACGCTGTCCGATGCGCGGGGTTCGACGACGGCATCGTCGTTCATGGTCGACATGAACGACCTGTTCCAGCGATTCGTCACCGAGCGGTTGCGCCGAGAGCTCCGCGGACGGCTTGACGTCGTCGCGGAGCCTACTGTGCACCTCGGCGTGGGCCGGGAGGTGCCGATGCAGCCCGACCTCGTGTTCCGCTCGCCCGAGACAGGTGAAGTTCGATTTGTCGCGGACCTGAAGTACAAACTCGCTCACAACGCCCGCGGTTCGAGTGCCGATCACTACCAGTTGCTGGCCTACACAACTGCTCTGAATCTGCCCGATGGCATGCTCATTTATTGCCGGCGTCCCGACGAACGACGGCGCCGAACAGTCACCGTCCGCAATGCTGGCAAGAACCTGACGTTGACGGCGATCGATCTGTCAGGACGGCCGGACCAGGTCGAAGAGGAGATATCCCGACTCGCCGATGCCATCGCCGGGGGCGTCACCGCCTGAAGTCGGGCAGGACCGCATGCGCGGTCCTGCCCGAGTGCATCACCAGCCGCGCTCGGCCAGGCGGTGCGGCTGCGGGATGTCGTCGACGTTGATGCCGACCATCGCCTCGCCCAGTCCGCGCGAGACCTTGGCCAGCACGTCGGGGTCGTCGTGGAAGGTGGTGGCCTGCACGATGGCGGCCGCACGCTGAGCCGGGTTGCCGGACTTGAAGATCCCCGAACCCACGAACACACCCTCGGCGCCGAGCTGCATCATCATCGCTGCATCGGCCGGCGTGGCGATGCCGCCGGCGGTGAACAGGGTGACCGGCAGCTTGCCGGCCTCGGCGACCTCGACCACCAGGTCGTAGGGAGCCTGCAGTTCCTTTGCCGCCACGTACAACTCGTCCTTGGGCAGCGAGGTGAGGCGACGGATCTCATCGCGGATCTTGCGCATGTGGGTGGTGGCGTTGGACACGTCGCCGGTGCCGGCCTCGCCCTTGGAGCGGATCATCGCCGCACCCTCGGTGATCCGGCGCAGCGCCTCACCCAGGTTGGTCGCACCGCACACGAACGGCACGGTGAACGCCCACTTGTCGATGTGGTTGGAGTAGTCGGCCGGGGTCAGGACCTCGGACTCGTCGACGTAGTCCACGCCCAGGCTCTGCAGGATCTGCGCCTCGACGAAGTGACCGATGCGTGCCTTCGCCATGACCGGGATCGAGACGGCCGAGATGATGCCGTCGATCATGTCCGGATCGCTCATCCGCGAGACACCGCCCTGGGCGCGGATGTCGGCGGGAACGCGCTCGAGAGCCATCACGGCCACTGCGCCGGCGTCCTCGGCGATCTTCGCCTGCTCGGGGGTGACCACGTCCATGATCACGCCGCCCTTGAGCATTTCGGCCATTCCCCGCTTGACCCGGGCAGTGCCCTGTCCGACCTCGGGAACGGTCGCGCCGTTGTGACTCACTGATTTCTCCTCATGTCGCTGTCTCGGCGTGCCGCAGCCGATCCCCCTTCGGCGGACCCCGCGGCAGCGTGGGACCAGTCTAGGTCAGCCGGCGAAATGCCCTGGTACCAGGATCACTCGCCCTGGCCCGGTGTGACGCGTTCGATGATCTCGAAGTACGTCGGCGGCGACGCGTGGCCGCCCAGCCGCAACCACCGGACCAGTCGCCGTTCGGCGAGGGCTCGGGTGTCGCGTACCGCGTCGTTGTAGAACCGGCGGGCCATCATCACCCGCGTCTCGGCGTCGGCGAGCTCGATGACCAGCGCCGGAGACCGGCCGGAGGCGTCGGTGCGGGCCAGCGCCGACGACAGCGCGTTCTCGGCGTCTTCGCGTGCCTCGGGCGCTGCCCGTTCGGCGCGGTCGGCCAGTGCGGTCAGCTCGGAACCCGGCAGCTCCGCGGCGATGGCCCGCACGACGACGGCGCGCCGGTCGAGACCGGCGTAGAGGGACTGCCGGGCGAGGTCGACGCGCACGTTGAGGCGGTCGAGGCGATTGGCGGTGTGATAGGCCCAGCCGACGGCCAGCAGGACCGCGACGATCCCGAGGACGATCCAGGTCGCCATCAGTCCGACACCACCACCGGGCCGGCACCGACGGTCACGGTGTCGTAGACGCGGAGGATCTGGTCGGCCACGCGTGACCAGTCGTATTTGTCGGCGCGCACACGTCCCCGGGCGACGAGCTGCTCGCGCGCCTCGTCGTCGGAGAGCAGCGAGATGATGCCCGCCGCGAGCTGATCCGGCGAACCGGTGTCGACGAGCTTGCCCGCCCGGCCGTCGTCGAGGACGCGCCGGAAGGCGTTCAGCGAGCTGGCGATCACTGCGGCACCGGCGGCCATCGCCTCGACGAGGACGATGCCGAAGCTCTCGCCACCGAGGTTGGGGGCGCAGTAGACGTCGGCGGAGGCCAGGGCGCGCGCCTTGGTGGCGTCGTCGACCTGCCCCAGGAAGACGAGGTGGTCGGCGAGGGTTCCCGCACGCCGTCGCAGGGCGGCCTGGTTACCGCCGCCGACGACGAGCACGCGCACATCCGGGAACTTCTCCACCACGGACGGCAGCGCGCGCATCAGGATGTCGATGCCCTTGCGGGGTTCGTCGAAGCGGCCGAGGAACAGGATGGTGCCGCCGGGATGCGGGTAGCCGTCGAGCGGCTTGGCGTTGGCGAAGCCGGCGACGTTGATGCCGTTGGGGATCTCCACGGCATCGGAGCCCAGCGACTCCATCTGCCAGCGCCGGGCCAGTTCGGAGACCGCGATCTTGCCGGCGATACGTTCGTGGTAGGGGCGCAGGATGCCCTGGAAAGCGCTGAGCCACAGTGACTTCGACGTCGCGGTGTGGAAGGTCGTGACGATCGGGCCGGAGGCCACCATCAACGAGAGCATCGAGATCGACGGCGAGTTGGGTTCGTGGACGTGCAGGACGTCGAAACCGTTCTCGGCGATCCAACGACGCAGTCGCAGATAGCCTTTCGGGCTGAAGTTCACCCGCGACACCGACCCGTTGTACGGGATGGCCAGCGACGGCCCGGCACGCACGACGTACTCGGGCAGTTCGGTGCGGCGCGACGCCGGGGCGAGGACGCTGACCTCGTGACCGCGGTCGATGAAGACGTGTGCGAGTTCGGTGACGTGCGCCTGCACACCGCCGGGGACGTCGAACGAATAAGGGCAGATCATCCCGATTCTCATGCAGCTCCCCCGGTTCCGTTCATCCGTGCCTTCTGCCGATCGGTCCAGTCGGCTTCCCAGAGCGGTTGCAGCATGTGCCAGTCGGCGGGATGTGCGGCGATGTTCGCGGCGAACGCGTCGGCGAGCGCCTGGGTCGCGGCCTCCACACCGCCGGAGACGTCGATCTCCTCGCCGACGCTCATCGACGAGTAGGGCGCCTCCTCGAACCAGTGGTGGGCCGGGAACAGGGCCGCGCCGGTCTCGATCGCCAGCCGCGCCGATCCGGCCGGCATCCGGGTGCGTTCACCGAAGAAGGTGACCGGTACGCCATGGCGGGCGAGGTCGCGCTCCCCCAGCAGGCAGACGATCCCACCGGCCCGCAGACGGTCGGCGAGCACCCCGAACGGCGGCTGCTCACCACCGCTGAGCGGGAAGATCTCGAACCCCAGCGACTCGCGGTACTCGACGAACCGGTTGAACAGCGACTCCGGCTTGAGCCGTTCGGCGACCGTCGCGAACTTCCCGTAGTGCTGGACCAGCCAGACGCCGGCCATGTCCCAGTTACCGGTGTGCGGCAGGGCGAGCACCACGCCCTTACCCCGCGACACGGCGGCGTCGAGTCGGGCGTGGTCGGCCTCGGGCAGGTTCCCGGTCGACGCCACGGTCGCTCGGTCCTGGGCGGGCAACCGGAAGGCCTCGCACCAGTACCGCGCATAGGAACGCACCGCATCTGCGACCAACTCGTCGGGCACGTCGGCGGGGTCGGCGACCCCGATCACCCGGGCCAGGTTGCGGCGCAACTGTTCCGGACCGCCGTTGCGGCGTCCGGCGACTCCTGCGGCGCGGTCGAACACGGTGCGGGCGGCACGCTCCGGCGCGTACCGCACCGCCGCCCAGCCGGCCCGGTACCCCAGGTCGGCGGCGAGTGCGGCGAGGTCGGTCATCGTGACTCGGCGGGCGGGGTCGGGCCGTCGGTGTCGGCGGGGCCGGAATCGGCAGACGCGGAATCGGCGGACTCGGGTTCTGCCTTCAGCGGGATCAGGTCGCGCGCACCCGGCGAGTTCGAGATCGACCACATGCGCTGGCCGACGGTGATCACACTGCCGACGGCGAGCAGCCACATGGCCACGTGGACCGCCCACGGCAGGCCGAGGCCGGTGAGGCCGGTACCGACGAGCACGATGATGAGCCGGTCGGGGCGCTCGATGAGGCCGCCGTCGCCGTAGAGGCCGCTCGCCTCGGCGCGGGCCTTCGCGTACGAGATCACCTGCGAGGTGACCAGGCAGATCAGGGTCGCGATCAGGAGCAGGCGGTGGGGTTCGGTGACGGTGCACCACCACACGAGACCGGCGAAGATCGCGCCGTCGGCGATGCGGTCACAGGTGGCGTCGAGCACCGCGCCGAAGCGCGTCCCGCCGCCGCGGGCGCGGGCCATCGCACCGTCGAGCATGTCGAACATGACGAACAGCCAGATGACCAGGGTGCCCACGAACAGGTGCCCCATCGGGAACAGCGTGAGCGCGGCCGCCACGCTCGCCACGGTCCCGATCACGGTCATGCTGTCCGGCGTGAGGCCGGTGCGCAGCAGCGCCCGCCCCATCGGCAACGTCACCTTCGAGACCGACGCCCGACCCAGAATGCTCAGCATCCGCGAGCTCCCCCCTCAGTCATCGAGACGCTGCCACGCCTCGGCGAGCAGTCCCCGGGTGTCGCGCAGCAGCTGCGGCATCACCTTGGTCTCGCCGACGATGGTGATGAAGTTCGCGTCGCCCATCCAGCGGGGCACGATGTGCTGGTGCAGGTGCTCCGACAACGAGCCGCCGGCGGCATAGCCCAGGTTGAGTCCCACGTTGAAGGCATTCGGATTCGAGACCGCCTTGATCGTGCGGATCATCCGCTGGGTGAACGCCATCAGCTCGGACGACTCGGCGGGCGTCAGATCCTCGAGGTCGGCGACCTGGCGGTACGGGACCACCATCGTGTGCCCGGGGTTGTACGGGTACAGGTTGAGCACCGCGTACACCGACTCGCCGCGCGCGACGATCAGCCCGTCCTCGTCGGACATCGTCGGGATGTCGAGGAAGGGGTGGCCGGTCTTGGCCGCCGGCTGCGGGTCGGCGATGTAGGTCATCCGGTGCGGACTCCACAGCCGCTCCAGACGATCCCCGACCCCGACGCCCTCGTCGCGGATCTCGCCGCGTGCCTCAGTCATCGACGGCCCCCACGGTGCCGAGCTTCGCCTCCAGGAGTTCCTTGGTCGGCGACTCGTTGCGCCTGTTGCCCACCCAGTCGGTGATGGCCGCGATCGCGGCACCCACCGGGACACCGTTGATCTGCGAACCGTCGCGGAACCGGAAGCTCACGGCGTGCGCCTCGACGTCGCGTTCGCCGGCGAGCAGCATGAACGGCACCTTGCCGGTGGTGTGGTTGCGGATCTTCTTCTGCATGCGGTCGTCGGAATGGTCGACCTCGGCGCGGACACCGGCGGCACGCAGCGCGTCGACGACACCCTGCAGGTGATCGGCGAATGCGTCGGCGACCGGGATGCCCATCACCTGGACCGGCGACAGCCAGGCCGGGAAGGCGCCCGCATAGTGCTCGGTGAGCACGCCGAAGAACCGCTCGATGGACCCGAACAGGGCGCGGTGGATCATCACCGGGCGCTGCTTGGTGCCGTCGGGGCCGGTGTACTCCAGTTCGAAGCGCTCCGGCAGGTTGAAGTCGAGCTGGATCGTCGACATCTGCCAGGTGCGGCCGAGCGCATCCCTGGCCTGCACCGAGATCTTCGGTCCGTAGAACGCGGCGCCGCCCGGATCGGGCACGAGGTCGAGGCCCGAAGCCTCGGCGACCTCGGCGAGCGTGTTGGTCGCCTCTTCCCACACCTCGTCGGAGCCGACGAACTTCTTCGGGTCCTTGGTCGACAGTTCGAGGTAGAAGTCGTCGAGGCCGTAGTCCTTGAGCAGGCCCAGGACGAAGTTGAGGATCGACGTCAGCTCGTCGCGCATCTGCTCGCGGGTGCAGTAGATGTGCGCATCGTCCTGCGTCATGCCGCGCACCCGGGTGAGGCCGTGGATCACGCCGGACTTCTCGTAGCGATAGACCGATCCGAACTCGAACATCCGTAGCGGCAGTTCACGATACGAACGCCCGCGGCCACGGAAGATCAGGTTGTGCATCGGGCAGTTCATCGGCTTCAGGTAGTAATCCTGGCCGGGCTTGCGCACCTCGCCGTTCTCGTCGATGTCGGCGTCGACGTGCATGGGCGGGAACATCCCGTCGCGGTACCAGTCGAGGTGACCGGAGACCTCGTAGAGGTGTCCCTTGGTGATGTGCGGCGTGTTGACGAACTCATACCCCGCGGCGACGTGGCGTGCCCGTGAGTAGTCCTCCATCTCCTTGCGGATGATGCCGCCCTTGGGATGGAAGACCGGCAGGCCCGAGCCGAGTTCGTCGGGGAAGCTGAACAGGTCGAGTTCGGCGCCGAGCTTGCGGTGGTCGCGCTTCTCCGCCTCGGCGAGCAGCTCGAGATGGGTGTCGAGGGCCTCCGCGGACTCCCACGCGGTGCCGTACACGCGCTGGAGGTCGGCGTTGTCCTGGTCGCCGCGCCAGTAGGCGGCCGAGGAGCGGGTCAGCTTGAACGCGGCGATGTACTTGGTGGTCGGCACGTGCGGACCGCGGCACAGATCGCACCAGATGCGTTCGCCGGTACGCGGGTTGAGGTTGTCGTAGACGGACAGCTCGCCGCCGCCGACCTCCATCACCTCGGCGTCGTCGGCGGCGCCCTTGTCGTCGATCAGCTCGAGCTTGAACGGCTCGTTCGCCAACTCGGCGCGTGCCTCGTCCTTCGACTCGTAGACGCGGCGCGAGAAACGCTGACCGGACTTGATGATCTGCTTCATCTTCTTCTCGAGGGCCTTGAGATCCTCGGGCGTGAAGGGTTCGGCGACATCGAAGTCGTAGTAGAAGCCGTCCTTGATGGGCGGGCCGATGCCCAGCTTGGCGTCGGGGAACAGCTCCTGGACCGCCTGCGCGAGCACGTGCGCGCACGAGTGTCGGATGACGCTGCGTCCGGCCTCGGTGTTGGCCGCCACGGGCTCGACCTCGGCGTCCTCGGCGGGCGCCCAGGACAGGTCGCGCAGGTTGCCGGCGGCGTCGCGGACCACGACGATCGCCTCGGGACCCTTGTTGGGCAGGTCGTGGTCACGGAGTGCGGTGCCCGCGGTAGTTCCAGCCGGCACACGGATCGTGGCTGGGCTGGTCACCTGGACGTCGTCGGGCACGGGACGCTCCTCGTATAGTTTCGGACACGCGAAGTACGCGTCCGGGCGGACGTTTGCGACTCCGATGGTATCCGCGTGTCATCCCGACCGGCCGTACCCCTCCTCTCCCGGCGCGGGGCGCGGCCCGGGAAAGCCGATCAGGAGAAGATGGGGCTGGCGAGCCACTGATAGTCGAGGTTCACCCAGCCGGCCGCCGTGTGCAGTGCTCCCAGGAGCCAGAGCGTTCCCACGACGATGACGAAGGTGCCGATCCAGAACACCGATTGCACCGACCAGTGCCGCCGGCCGATCCACTCCATCCAGGCGTCGTACTTCGATCGGGCGAACTTGAGGAGCCGGTGAGCCCAGTCGAATTCCGACGCCAGGATCCCGAGGCCGAGGAAGACGATGAGCCAACCGGGCCCCGGGTACGGGATGGTGACGATGCCGCACAGCAACACGATCGTGCCGACGACGGCGACCGCGATGCGGTATACGCGATGCCAGCGCGGATTGGACCTCACCACGTACCGGCGATGACGCGCGCGGACCCGCAGGCGCTTCCACCACGACTCCGCCATGTTCCCCCTACATCGGACCCGTCAATGTCAAAAGTCGGGTCCAGGCTACCGAAGGCAGGCGTGTACGCCCGGGCACGCATTCCTACGCGCGGTACCGGAGCCCGTCCAGCAGCAGCGCGACCAGTCGGGTCGCGGTCTCGCTGTCGCTGCCGGGAAACGGGACACACAGGTTCGCGATCGCCCCGAGCAGGTCCAGCGGGGCGACTGCGACGTCCGCGCGAATCTCACCTGCGTTCGCCGCATTCTCCAGCAGCGCACCGAGCGCGGGCGCCGCGTGGGAATGGAAGTACTCCGGGAGGGACGAGTACGCGGGATCGCCCGAGTGCAGCGCGCTCGCGAGACCGCGTTTGGTCTGCAGGAACTCGCGGTACCTCTGCACCCACATCTCGAGGGCCTCCCCCGGCGCGTACTGCTCCGCGAGCGGACCCGCGGCGGCCACACACTCATCCAGTTCGTGACGGAAGACCGCGGCGACGAGGTCGGAGCGCAGCGGGAAGTGCCGGTACAGCGTCGCGGTTCCGACGCCGGCGCGTGCGGCGATCGACCGCACGCTGACATCCACTCCGTGAGCGGCGAACTCCTCTTTCGCCGCAGCCAGCAGGGCATCGACGTTGCGCTGGGCATCAGCACGGGGCATGGGCCTGTGTCCTCGCTGTCAGATCTCCGGGTTGATAAGTGGGACACTGTCCCATATCGTTAATCGGGACAACGTTCCACTTCTATCGTCGCACAGCATCCCACCGGGTGCGGACAAGGAGAGCGACATGCAGCACCGCACGTTGGGTCGAACCGGAATCCAGGTCAGCCCGTATGCACTGGGCGCGATGATGTTCGGCCAGGCCGGCAACCCCGACCACGCGGACTCGATCCGCATCATCCACAAGGCACTCGACGCCGGCATCAACGTCATCGACACGGCCGACATGTATTCCGGTGGCGAGTCGGAGGAAATCGTCGGCAAGGCCATCAAGGGGCGCCGCGACGACCTGGTCATCGCGACCAAGTTCGGCCTGCCGATGGGCGACGGCCCGAACCGGCGAGGCGGTTCCCGTCGATGGATCACGACCGCCGTCGAGAACTCCCTACGACGCCTGGGCACCGACCACATCGACCTCTATCAGATGCACCGCCCCGATCCGTCGACCGATCTCGGTGAGACCCTCTCCGCCCTCACCGATCTCGTCCGTGCCGGCAAGATCCGCGCCTTCGGCACCTCTGCCTTCCTCGCCTCCGACATGGTCGAAGCGCAGTGGTTGGCGCGCGAACGCGGCCTGGAGTCCCCGAGCACCGAGCAGCCGAACTACTCGATCCTCGACCGCGGGATCGAACGCGAGATCCTCCCCGTGGCAGAACAACACGGCATGGGGGTGCTGGTGTGGAGTCCCCTCGCCCAGGGGTTGCTCACCGGCCGCGTGCGCAAGGGCCAGCCCATCGACCTGCGACGGGCACAGCGGTTCACCCACCTCAGCGACGAACGCCGCATCGATGTCGTCGAACGGCTCATCTCGCTCGCCGAGCAGTCCGGCATCAAACTCACCCACCTGGCCATCGCCTTCACCATCGCCCATCCCGGCGTGACCTCGGCCATCCTCGGACCACGCACGATGGCCCACCTCGACGACTATCTCGCGGGTGCCGGCCTGGCGCTCGGCGACGACATCCTCGACGAGATCGACCGGATCGTCGAACCGGGCACCGATGTGGGACGACTCGACATGGCTTACGACCCGCCGGCACTCCACGATCCGGCACTTCGCCGACGCGCCGACGGCAATCGCGCCGCGTCTCCCGCGACGGCGGCCTGACGGACCACCGGCCCCTCAGGCGACCGCGACGACGTCCTCCGGGCCGAGCGACTCGTCAACGGGAGGTCGGCGATCCCGTTTCCGACGCCCGGCCAGCAGGGTCGCCACGACGGTCACTGCGAGCATCAACGGGTAACAGCCGGCGTAGAGGAGGACCAGTGCGTGGCCGACCGGGCCCGGGTCGGTTGCCCTCGGCATCATGAACAGCCCCAGCGAGATCGCGTGATCCGATGTCAGATACGGCCCGCTGTCCCACCAGTGCCGCCACCAGGTGAAGGTCAGCGCGACGACGCCGGCAGGCACGAGCCAGTACCACCAGGACCACCGCGAGCCGCCGTGACGCAGGGCGAGGTCGAAGGTCACCAGCAGCAACGGCACGCACCACACCCAGTGGTGCCCCCACGCGAACGGCGACACCGCACACATCGTCATCCCCACGATCGTCGCGGCCAGGAGCGCTTGCGACATCCGCCGGGCGACAACCGCGGCCCACAGACCGAGTACCGCGACCACCAGTGCCGCGGGGACCCACAACCACGACGGCGCCTCGAAGACCGGCCCACCCGGGCCGGGATGGGTGAACCGCCGGACATCGAGGTGCGCCAGCATCTGCGACCCGAATCCGCGGACCGACTGGTTGGCAGGCGAATCGGCACGGCCGATGCGGGCGGAGTCGAACAGGTGACGAGCCCAGTACGCCCGCGCATCCGACCCGATGACGAGAAACCCGATTGCAACCGTGCCACCGAAGGTGATGATCGCGGTGGCCGCCGCGCGCCACTGCCGGGTGAGGAGCAGGTAGATGACAGCGAACAGCGGCATCAGCTTGAGTCCGGCGGCGATCCCGATTGCGATCCCCCGCCACCGCGAGTCGGCGCGCAGGAACACCAGGTCGGTCAGGATCAGCCCCATGATCACGAGATTGACCTGGCCGAGCCAGATGGTGGTCCGCACGGGCTCGACTGCGGTCACCGCGACGGAGAACAGCACCGCGAACCCGGCCAGGCGGGCATCCCACCGGTAACCCAGGCTGCGCGTACCCAGCGCCACCACCGCGACGAGCACCGTGAAACCGATTGCCCACCAGACGATGTTGGCGACGCCGGCACCCAGGACGGCCAGCGGGACGAAAGCGATCGCCGCGAACGGCGGATACGTGAAGTGCAGGCGCCACAACACCGGCGCCTCGTAGAGGGGACGTGAGTCGAGCACGGTATCGGCACCCGCACGGTAGACGCGGACGTCGGTCGCATTCTCGAACAGCCCGTAGAACGGATTGGTGATCGGAAAAGCGGTGATGTGCCAGACGATCACGCCAAGCGCCGCGATCCCGGCCAGCACGAGCACCCACGTCGGGATGGGACGCGAGTGGACAGTCGGTGCCGGCACGCGGGCGAGATTACGCCCGAGCTGTGATCCAGGTCACGAGAAACGCCGGTGGGTTCACGAGTCGTTGCCGATTCGCATCGAAAAGCACCCAGCAAGCGAAAAGCCCCGCCGGAGTTCTCGGCGGGGCTTTCCTCGGTGGTCCCGGCTGGGATCGAACCAGCGACCTTCCCGGTGTGAACGGGACGCTCTTCCACTGAGCCACGGGACCGTGTCGGGCGCCTGAAGTCTGTGACAGGGGCGCCTGCGCACGAGCCAGAAGATTACACGGCTTGCCCAGAGTTCCCAAATCGCCGACGTGCTCCACGTCACAAACGTTTGATTCGGCGGCCTCCGGTAATCACACGCTGGGAATTCGCCGTTCCTCAGGCCTCTGACCTGCCGATTTGTAAAGTTCGGAATCGATCGCGTAAGTTTCTCTTCGCACCGCGAGCAGCAAGATCCACAAGATCGCTCGTGGGCATGCGGATGTAGCGCAGCTGGTAGCGCATCACCTTGCCAAGGTGAGGGTCGCGGGTTCGAATCCCGTCATCCGCTCGGCGCGAGTCGACCTCGCATCTGGTGGTGTGGCCGAGTGGTGAGGCAACGGCCTGCAAAGCCGTGTACACGGGTTCGATTCCCGTCGCCACCTCCACGCATCACAACTCAACACAGTCCCGCGCGATTAGCTCAGTGGGAGAGCGCTTCCCTGACACGGAAGAGGTCACAAGTTCAATCCTTGTATCGCGCACCACGAGAGAAGTCAGCCCCGGTCCCCGACCGGGGCTTTCTCTTGGCCACGCGAGCAGCGCCAACGCTCGCGACATGCGGATGTAGCGCAGCTGGTAGCGCATCACCTTGCCAAGGTGAGGGTCGCGGGTTCGAATCCCGTCATCCGCTCGCAAACGGAAAGCCCCGGTCCTGAGGACCGGGGCTTTTCTGTGCCTTCGGCGTGCCCACCGACGCCAAATCCGTGCCATGTGATCCAGATCTCGAATTCGGACATTTGACCCGTACCTAGCGTCCCGAACGGGTCGGGCTGGAAGGAACAGGTGAGGTAATGATCAAACGGGCAATGGTGACCGGGTTGGCGTCAGTCGCCGCCGCGGGACTCGCATTCTCCATCGCACCCGGTGTCGCGCAGGCAGCCGACAACGGTCAGCGAACGGGTCCCGTCCAGTTCTGGGCGGAGAACCTCGGCAACTGCAAGGTGAAGTTCACCCTGACGAACGAAACCAACATCACGTCCTACACGCTCGACTGGCGCATCGACGACGAGCCTCTGCGCGACGTCGACTACGCCGACTTCCAGGTCGGCCGGACCGGTGGGATGCACACGACCGTCGAGGACTACCCGAGGTGGCCGGATGACGAAGGCTCCATGGGTGCGAACGCCCCGGACAACATCTGGATGGTGAAAGACCGTCCCGTGTCGACCGTCAGTTACATCAAAGATCTGAAGAACCTCAACGACTCCCCCTACAACCCACCGCTGCCGAATCCGGAGGCCGCGACGCATGACGTCGCCTACCGAATGGTCCTCGGCCCGCCCGGAAATCTCGGTGACGGCGGCCCCGAGTGGCTCGGAGACCGCAACTGGCATCACGTGACCGTGACCGGCTGCGCCGGCGGTGGCGGCGGTGGCGGCGGCTCACTCGACGGCCTGTTCGGTTCCAGCTGAGTCAATCGCAAGGTTCGCGGGGCCGGAATCAGGTGACTTTCGGCCCCGCGATCGGGGCGCCCAGCGGTCTTAGTCTGGGAATGTGCCCGCGATCGAGATCCAGGAGCTGGCCAAGTCGTTCGGCCATGTCAGGGCCCTCGACGGGTTCGACCTGACCGTCGCCGGGGGCGAGGTCCACGGCTTCCTGGGACCCAACGGCGCGGGCAAGACCACCACCATCCGGGTTCTGCTCGGGTTGCTGCGAGGAGACTCGGGCGTTGTCCGCGTTCTGGGTCGAGATCCCTGGCGCGACAACGTGAATCTGCACGGACGGATCGCGTATGTGCCCGGCGAGGTGAATCTCTGGCCGGGTGTCACCGGCGGTGAGATCATCGATCTGCTGTGCAACCTCCGCGGAGACCGCGATCGACGTCGTCGTGACGAGTTGATCGAGCGTTTCGAACTCGACCCGCGCAAGAAGTCGCGCACCTACTCCAAGGGCAATCGGCAAAAGGTCGCGCTGATCGCGGCCCTGGCCTCCGATGCCGAACTCCTACTTCTCGACGAGCCGACCTCCGGCCTCGATCCGCTGAAAGAGGCCGAGTTCCAGCGGTGCATCGAGGACGAACGCCGCAGCGGGCGCACTGTTCTCCTGTCGAGTCACATCCTGGCCCAGGTCGAGGCGCTCTGCGACCGGGTCACCCTCATCCGCGCGGGCCGGACAGTGGACAGCGGGTCGTTGTCCGACCTGCGTCATCTCGGCCGCCTCGAGGTCAGTGCCGAGACCGCCCACGATCCCGCCGCCCTCGACGGCGTCCCGGGTGTACACGACCTGATCCGCGACGGACACCGCATCCGCTGCACCGTCGACGCCGCCGCCCTCGACACCGTGGTCCGCGAACTCGCCACCCTCGGCGTCCGCGATCTGGCCAGCGCCCCACCGACTCTGGAGGACATCTTCCTCCGACACTACGGCGACTGAGGTCTGCGGAGACTTCCGATGGCGGACATCGAGACGGTGCAGATCGCGGAGCCGACCTCGGCGAGAAGTGCCGGCCGGAGTGCCGACGCCACGGGTCTGTGCACACTCCTGAGGTTCTACCTCCGGCGCGAACGGGTCGCCCTCATCGCGTGGATCGGCGGAACCGCCGCGCTGGTGGGATTCCAGGCCGTCGCCAGTCAGAACCTCTACGACACCCCGGCGAAGCTCGCGGCGCTGCGCGAGACCATCGGCGGGAGTCCGGCGGTCATCGCGCTCAGCGGACCCGAAGAGCTGCTCGCCACCATCGGCGGCGAGGCGGTGTTCGAGATATTCGGCTATGCCGCAATCGTTCTCGGTCTCATGTCGATGTTCCTCGTGGGTCGCCACACCCGCACCGACGAAGAGAACGGACGCGCCGAACTCCTACGGTCGACGCGAGTCGGCCGCGATGCCCCGGTCGCCACAGCCCTCGCCCTCGCGACCGTCGCGAACCTCACCGCCGGCATCGCCGTCGCGGTCACCGCCACCGCCACCGGTCTTCCGCTCGGGGGCTCGTTCCTCTTCGGTGCGGCGCTGGCCGGGGTGGGTCTCACGTTCGCGACGCTCACCGCGCTCGCCGCCCAGATCTTCGAGAACCCGCGTAGCGTCTACGGATCCATCACCGCCATGCTCGGGTTGGCGTACGTCCTCCGCGCAGTGGGCGATGTGGGTAACGGGTTCGCGTCGTGGCTCTCCCCCATCGGCTGGGGCCAGCGCACATTCCCGTACGTCGACGACACCTGGTGGCCGCTTCTGATGCCGCTCGTGGCGTCTCTGCTCACCGCCGCAGTGGCGGTGGCCGTCTCCGAACACCGCGACTTCGGCGCGGGGATCTTCGGCAACCGCGCCGGGCGCGCGGAGGCGTCATGGCTCCTGACCTCGACGACGGGACTCGCCTGGCGGCTGCACCGCGGGTCGACAGTCGCATGGGCCACCGGGGTTTTCGTGCTGTCGGCGGCATACGGATCGTTCGGGAACGCGATCACCGACTTCATCGAGGACAACCCGCAGATCGCGGAGTTCCTGCCCGGCGGCGCCGAAGACGCCGTGGACGCGTACCTCGCGCTGACCCTCACGATCGCCGCTCTTCTGTCAGCCGGGTACGGCGTCAACAGCGCGTTGCGGGCCCGACGCGAGGAGACCGCCGAACTGGCCGAGTCGGTCGTGGCAGCGAACACCAACCGGCTGTCCTGGTTCGGCGGTCACGTCGCGATGGCACTCGGCGGCACTGCGATCGTCCTGGCCGCGGGTGCGATCGGCGAGGGTCTCACCTACGGATTGACCGTCGACGATCTCGAGCAGGTCCCGCGTCTGCTCGCCGCGGCGACGGTGTACGTCCCCGCGGTGTGGTTGATCGTCTCGGTCGCAGTGGCCTGCGTCGGTTCACTACCCAGGGCCACCGCGGCCATCGCCTGGACGTACTTCGCGTACTGCCTGGTCGCCGAGATCCTCGCCGAATCGTTCGACCTGCCGGAGTGGACGCGCGCGGCGTCACCGTTCCAGCATCTCCCGCAGGCCCCGCTCGACGCCGTGACGGCGGGTGGCATCCTCACCGTCACGGCTCTCGCCGCTGTCGCGCCGGCGGTCGGCTTCGTCGGACTGGCCCGTCGCGACCTGGGGTAGACGCTGCTCCGGCCTCCTACTTGCGCAGGTCCTTGCGGAGAATCTTGCCCGACGCCGACTTCGGGATCGCATCGATGAACTCCACCGCACGAACCTTCTTGTGCGGGGCCACCTTCGACGCCACGAACTCCATCACCTCGTCCTCGGTCAGCTCGGCCTCGGGCTGCTTGACGACGAACGCCTTGGGGATCTCCTCCCCCGACTCCGCATCGATCACACCGATGACCGCCGAGTCGGCGATCTTGTCGTGGGTCAGCAGCAACGCCTCCAACTCCGCCGGCGGCACCTGGTAGCCCTTGTACTTGATGAGCTCCTTGAGGCGGTCGACGATGTAGACACAACCGGTCGGGTCGACCTGCGCCATGTCGCCGGTGTGCAGAAAGCCGTCGGCGTCGATGGTGTCGGCGGTCGCCTGCTCGTTGTTGAGGTAGCCGAGCATCACGTTCGGCCCCTTCACCCACAGCTCACCCGGCTCCGAGAGCCCTTCCTGCGGAAGCGAGATGTCCTCACCGGTGGCGGGATCGACGACCTTGTTCACCGTGTTCGGCACCGGCCAGCCCGTCGACGACAACGGCGGGTCCTCACGTCCCAGCGTGGCCTGGGTGTCGAACGGGATGATGTGCGACACCGGGGACAGTTCACTCATGCCGTAGCCCTGCAGCATGTGCAGATCCAGCCGCTTGGCGACGGCCTGACCGAGCTCGTCGTCGAGCGGCGCCGCACCCGACATCATCGTGTGCAGCGAGGACAGGTCATAGTTGTCCACGATCGGATGCTTGGCCAGCGCCACCGCGACCGGCGGCGCGATGTAGGCCATCGTCACCTTGTGGTTCTGGATGTTCTCCAGGAACTCCACCAGGTCGAACTTCGGCATCACGACCAGCGACGACCGGTTGAACAGCGCCGCGTTCAGCAACACGGTCATGCCGTAGATGTGGAAGAACGGCAGCACCGCGATCACCACGTCGTCGGCGGTCATGCCCTGCAACGGCTTCAGCTGGGCGACGTTGGCGACCAGATTGCGGTGCGAGAGTGCGACCCCCTTCGGGTTGCCGGTCGTACCCGAGCTGTAAGGCAGGACGGCGACATGGCTGGCCGGATGGAAGGACACCTGCGGCGCGGGCAATCCCGCGCCGAGCACGTCGGCGGCATTCGGGTGACCCGAGGCGTCCTGCCCCTCACCGTCGAGCACGACGAGGCTCGCGTCGTCCAGTCCGACCTCGGCGACGGCGGCCTTCGCCTGGGCGGCCATCGGCGAGATCGTGACCAGCATCGTGGCGCCGGAATCCCGCAACTGCTTGGCGATCTCGGGCGCGGTGAACAGCGCGTTGATCGTCGTCGCGGTGGCTCCGGCACGCAGGATGCCGTGGAAGACCGAGGCGAACGCCGGGATGTTGGGCGAGAGGATGCCGACGACGTCACCCACCCCGATCCCCCGCGACGTCAGCCAGCCGGCGACCGCGTCGATCTGGGCGATCAGCTCTCGATAGGACGTCACCGCACCGGATTTCGGGTCCACCAGGGCGGTGCGTGCGAGCTCGTCGTCGGCGATCGAGCCGAACAGGAACTCGTGGACGCTGACCTCGGGGATCTCGACGTCGGGGAACGGGCTGGGGAAACTCACGACACCTCCACAGGTGAATCGGTCGACCATTGATCGAGAATCTGCGTCAGGTCCACGGTCGAGGATCCTGACGGCGTGGGCAGGACGGTTCGAGAGAACCGTGGGGCGGGTGCGGGCTGTACGGCGTCGTCGACGGTGACGTAGCTGCCGCGTTGCCGCGCAACGGGATCGGCGGCCGCTTCGTCGAAGTCGAGTACCGGGGTGAGACACGCGTCGACGCCGGTGAACTCGTCGGCCCACTCGTCGCGGCTGCGCGTGGCGAACCGGGCGGCGAGGGCGGCGGAGATGACCGGCCAGTGCGCGCGATCCCAGCGGTGGGGAAGGTCGCCGAGTCCGAGGGTCCCGATCAGGTTGCGCCAGAACTTCTCCTCGAGCGCGCCGACGGCGACGAACCGGCCGTCCGCGCACTCGTACGTCGCGTAGAAGGGTGCGGAACCGTCGAGGAGGTTGCCCTCCGACCGGGACACCCAGCGGCCGGCCGCTTTCCACGACCACTGCAGCTGCGCGAGCAGACCGGCGCCGTCGACCATCGCTGCGTCGACGACCTGTCCGCGACCGGTGCGCGACCGGTCGTGGAGCGCGGCCAGCACGCCGACCACGAGCAGCATCGATCCCCCGCCGAAATCGCCGGCCAGGGACAGCGGCGGAACCGGTGGCGCTCCGGCCGGGCCCATCGCCTCGAGCACACCGGTCACGGCCAGATAATTGATGTCGTGGCCGGCAAGCATCGCGCGGTCACCGTCCTGACCCCACCCGGTCATGCGGGCATACACGAGTTCCGGTGCGCCGTCACAGATCTCGGGTCCGAGGCCGAGACGCTCCATCACGCCCGGCCGGAAACCCTCGATGAGGATGTCGGCGCGCCGGATCATCTCGCGGATACGATTCAGGTCGGCGGGGTCCTTGAGGTCGGCGTCGACGCTGCGTCGGGACCGGTAGAGCCCGGCGTCCGCCTCGACGATGCCGTCGGGGCCCGGGGCCTCGGGGCCGGGGCGTCGGATCCGGACGACGTCGGCGCCGAGGTCGGCGAGCATCATCGCGGCGTGCGGTGTCGGACCCAGGCCCGGCATCTCGACCACGCGCACGCCGGCGAGCGGACCGGTCACGAATCCGCCTGGTGGTGAAGCACGCCACGGATCGTGAAATCGACGTAGTCGGAGACCAACTGTTCGACGTCGTGCTCGTCGCGCAGCCACCAGCTGATGCCGTTCATCAGGTCGAGCACGGCGATGGCGGACCGGTGGGCGTCACGGGCCTCGAAGACGCCCATCCGGGCGCCCGCCTCGATGACGTCGCGGATGCGCCGCTGGTAGTACTTGCGGTAATCGGTGACCACCCGCCGGTGTTCCGGCGTCAGCGCCGACAGCTCCCGCAGCGCGACAAGGTGTTCCACCCGGTAGCGCGCGAGCCTGCGGATGTGCGCCTCGACCAGGCCGGTGAGGCGCTGGACGGGGCCACCGTCACCGTCGAGCACCAGCAGGTCCTGCTGCGGGTCCTCGGTCATCCGCAACGCGATGGCGTAGAGGATTTCCTCTTTCGAGTGGAAGTGGTTGTAGAGACTCGCGCCTCGCATGCCGACGGCCTCGGCGATGTCGCGCATTCCCGCGTTGGCGTAACCGTGTTCGGCGAAATACCGAGCGGCGGCCTCCACGATCTCGTCGCGACGGGTGCGCGGACGCTCCTCCGTCACCACGGGTTTCGCGGCGGTGTCGGCGGCGTCGTCAGCCCTGAGGGGTTCCATACGTTCTCCTCAACTCACGTTTGAGCAGCTTGCCCTGGGCGTCGGTCGGCAGTTCGTCGACGACGTGCACCGACTTGGGGACCTTGTACGACGCCAGGTCGGTGCGGCAGTACTCGCGAATGTCCTCCGCGGACACCGAGCTACCCGCACGCACCACGACGAAACCGGTGACGGCCTCGGACCAGTACGGATCCGGGAGGCCGACAACCGCGGCCCGCTCGACGTCGGGATGCGCCTGCAGTACACGCTCGACCTCCTGGGAGGCGACGTTGTATCCACCGGTCTTGATCATGTCCTTGCGCCGGTCGCGGAAGAACATGTTGCCCTCGTCGTCGATGCGCACGATGTCGCCGGTGTGCACCCAGCCACCCTCGAGGACCTGGGCGGTCTTCTCCGGGTCCTTGAAGTAACCGAGCATGACCGACGGTGTGCGACAGAGGAGTTCGCCCTCCTCGGCCTCGTTGCCATCGGCGTCGACCACACGGACCTCGAGGTGGCCGACCGGCTTGCCGATCCAGGTCGGGTCCTGGTTGGGGACGTCCTCGAGGCGCTTGAACCATCCGACCGAGCCGAGCTGGGTGAGCTCGGACTGGCCCCAGTAGGTGCCCCACACCGAATCCGGTGTGGCGGTGGCCCAGGCGTCGACGGCGTGCGGGGACACCTGACCGCCGTAGGTGAGGCAGCGACGCACGGTGCCGACGGTGTCGGGCCCGAAGTCGGGGTGATTGGCCAGGGCGATGAAGAACGTCGGGGTCTGGGCGAGCACCGAGATCTTCTCGTCGCGGATCATCCGCAACGACGTCGCCGGGTCGACCGCCGCCGGCAGCACGAGCGTGGCGCCGAGCAGGGTCAGCGAGGTCAGTGATCCGATACCCGCGATCGTGTGGAACGGCATGACGTACAGCCAGACGTCGTCGTTCAGACACCGCAGACCCCAGGTGTACGCGGGTGCGGTGGAGATCAGGTAGTTGCGGTGCGCGATCTCGACGCCCTTGGGGGTCGACTCGGTGCCGCTGGTGTACACGATCATCGCCAGGTCGTGTTCGTCGACGTCGGAGTCGGGTTCGGCGTCGTCGGCCCGTCCGACCAGCTCGTCGAAGGAGTTCCACGAGTCCGATGCGGGCTCCCCGACGACGAGCACCGAGATGCCGAGACTGTCGGCGATCGGGCCTGCCAGGGGTGCCAGGTCGCGTTCGACGACGAGGACCGCGGGCTCGAGATGACCGAGCTGCTGGGCGACCTCCTTCTCGCGGAACAGAGGGCTGACCCCGGAGTACGCAGCGCCGACCTTCAATGCGCCGTAGTACGACGCCACGGTCTCGACGCGATTGCGGCTCATCACCGCGACCCGGCCGCCGCGCCGGACGCCGAGGTCGACGAGCACGTGCGCGACCCGGTTGGCCATGCGGTTGAGGTCGCCGTAACTGGTCGACGTGCGGCCGCCGGCGGCGTCGTAGGCGATGATCGCGGGCTTGTTGCCCTGCGACCGCGAGAGCCTGCGCAGCTGGTCACCGATCGTCGCGCGCCCCAACGGCGACGTCTGGTTCTCCGTGAGTCTGCGGTCGGTGAGATGTCCTTCTGCGGTCATGGCGGGGGCGCTCACGCGAACATCCGATTGTCGAAGCGGTCGAGGAAGGCGATCTCCTCGACGGGGCTGCGGGTGAGCTTGCGCGGGAAGCCGTTCTGCGGGTAGCCGACCGCGATGTGTGCCGCGGTGATGAATCCGTCGGGGATGCCGAGCAGGTCCTTGACCTCGTTCTCCGCTGCGCACAACAGAGTCGTGAGTGCGGTGGCGACACCCTGCTGACGCAGTGCGAGGGTCAGGTTCTGCACGCTCGGGTAGATCGACGCGCCGCCGACGACGCTGAGTCGGCCGAGTTCGTGATCGGTGGGATGCAGTCCCTCCGCGTCGGCGCACACCACCACGAGCGCGGGCACCTCGGCGAGGTGGTGAGCAAAGTAGTTGGCGCTCTCGATGGTCTTCGGGACGGCGCCCACCTTCTTGGAACCCTCGAGGATCGAGTTGTAGTACGGCTCCCAGAAGGGCAGGTAGAGGTCGGCGAGCGCCTTCTTGGTGACGTCGTCACGGACGACGACCCAGCGGACCGGCTGCCGGTTCCCGCCCTGCGGACCGAAGCGCGCGTCGTCGAACGCCCGGTAGAACACCTCGCCCTCGACGGGCTTGTCGCTGAAGTAGCGGCACGTGCCGGTAGTGCGCATTGCCTCGCTGAGTTCCATGTCAACCTCCGTGATCACTAACCGTTGTTAGTATGACTGGGGACACAGTTCCACACGAGATCGCGGCCGTCAAGCATCAAAAATCGACACTTTCCCAGTGTTGACGAACTGGGACTAACAGTGGTTAGTTGCAACCATGACTTCAGTTTCCCTGCGCCCGGAGACGCGTCCGGCCCCCTCGGAGATCCGGACCGCGGTCGACGCGGGCAACATCCCGACGCTGCTCGCCGTGCTGGTGGAGATGACCGGCGATCGCCGCTGGCTGGCCGATCGCTACCGTCCGACCCGTAGCCGCGGCATGGACGACAACTCGACCGGTGGCCTGCCCGAGGACGTGCAGGCCGAGATCCGCGACGCGGTCGTCGATGCCCTCGAAGACTGGTACGAGCAGGGGTCACCGGCACGGGTGCCGGCCGACGAGGATCTCGTCGCCACACTGATGTCCTTCACCGCCGGCGAACCGGTGGCACCGGAGTTCGCGCCGATGATGAGCGAGATCGTGCGCGGTGACCTGCGCGACTCCCACCTGCCGGAACTGCCCGACGACCTCGGTTCGACGATGAACGCCCTGGTCATCGGCGCCGGCGTGGCCGGGATGCTGATCTCCACGCAGCTCGCCGAGGCCGGCATCGAGCACACCGTGCTGGAGAAGAACGACGAGGTCGGCGGCTCCTGGTACGAGAACCAGTACCCGGGCGCCGGCGTCGACACCCCGAGCTACCTGTACTCGATCTCCTCCTTCGACCATGATTGGTCCACCCACTTCGGCAAGCGCGACGAGGTCCAGGGCTACCTGCAGGCCTTCGCCGACCGTCACGCGGTGCGCGACCGCGTCCGGTTCAGCACCGAGGTCCTCTCGGCCGCCTACGATTCCGACGCCCAACAGTGGGTGGTGCGGGTCCGCGACCGGGACGGGAACGAGAGCACCCTCACCTCGCGCATCCTCATCAGCGCGGTCGGCATCCTCAACCGGCCCAAACTCCCCCAACTCGCCGGCATGGACACCTTCACCGGCCGGATGTTCCACTCCGCCCACTGGCCCACCGAACTCGACGAGCCCGGCGCCCTGGCCGGCAAGCGCGTCGCCATCGTCGGCTCCGGCGCGTCGGCGATGCAGATCGGGCCGGCCATCGTCGACAAGGTCGGGTCGCTGACGGTCTTCCAGCGGTCGCCGCAGTGGATCGCCCCCAACGACGACTACTTCGCGCCGGTCGGCGACAACGTGCACTGGCTGATGAACAACCTGCCCGGGTACCGGGAGTGGTACCGCGCACGGCTGTCCTGGACCTTCAACGACAAGGTCCACTCGACTCTGCACGTCGACCCCGAATGGCCCGAACCCACCGCGTCGATCAACGCCGCGAACCACGGCCACCGCGAGTTCTACCTGCGGTACATGCGTGCCGAGCTCGGCGACCGCGACGATCTCGTCGAGCTGTCGACGCCGGACTATCCGCCCTTCGGCAAGCGAATGCTGTTGGACAACGGCTGGTTCCGCATGTTGCGGCAGCCGAACGTGGAGCTGGTGGGCCACGGCGTGGACTCCGTCACCGAGACCGGGCTCGTCGACTCCACCGGCCGGGCACACGACTTCGACATCATCGTCTTCGCGACCGGCTTCCACAGCGACCGCTACCTGTACCCGATGGACGTCGTCGGCCGCAGCGGCAAGACGACGGTCGAGGCCTGGGGCGATCACGACGCGTACGCCTACCTCGGCATCACCGCGCCGGACTTCCCCAACCTGTTCATCCTCACCGGTCCCAACACCGCGCTCGGACACGGGGGCAGCTTCATCAGCATCCTCGAATACCAGGTGCGCTACGTCTGCGACGCCATCCGCGCCATGATCGAGCGCCGCCTCGGCGCTCTCGAGGTGCGTCGTGACGTCACCGATGAGTACAACGATGCCGTCGACCGCGCGCACACACGCATGGTGTGGACGCATCCCGCGATGACCAACTGGTATCGCAACCCCGACGGGCGGGTCGTGGCCGTGCTGCCGTGGCGGATCGTCGACTACTGGGCGAAGACCCGACACGTCGATCTCGCCGACTTCCACACCGAACCCATCACGGCGGAACCGCTCGATCCCTGAGAACCGGCGTGGCGGCTGCCGGACTACCGTGTCAGGCATGACCTCCGCACCTCTGATCACCCCGAACGAACTGCAGAAGCGCCTCGGTGAGGGGCGCCTGCGCATCGTCGACGCGACGGTTCACCTGAGCTTCGACGCCGACGGTGCGCACGTCGCCTCCGGTCGTGACACCTACCTCCAGGGTCACCTGCCGGGCGCGGTGTTCCTCGACCAGATCACCGAGTTGTCCGATCCGAACGGCGAGGCCCCGTTCGCGGCGGCGTCGTCGGAGAAGTTCGCCGCGGCGGTCGGCGCGGCCGGGATCGGCGACGACTCGACCGTCGTCGTCTACGACACGGTCAACGGCATCTGGGCAACCCGCCTGTGGTGGCAGTTCGGCCTCGAGGGTTTCGACGACGTCGTCGTCCTCGACGGCGGGTACGGCGCCTGGGTGGCGGCGGGGCTCCCGACGGAGACCGGTGAATCGACCTATCCGGCATCGACTTTCACCGCGCAGCGCCGACCGGAACGGATCTTCTCGACCGACGAGGTGGTCGCGGCCACCGCGGATTCGTCGGTGCTGCTGGTCAACGCTCTCGACCGGGAGTCGTTCGCCGGCGGACACATCCCGAGCAGCGTCAATGTCCCGTTCGGCGAACTCGTCGACGAGTCCGGGTCACTGAAGCCGCTCGAGGAACTGCGCGGACTGTTCGCCGACGCGGGCGCCCTCGACCCGTCGGTACGACCGGTCACCTACTGCGGTGGCGGGATCGCCGCCACGGCAGCGGCATTCGCTCTGAAGGCACTCGGCCGCGATGACGTCGCGGTGTACGACGGGTCGATGAACGCCTGGACCGCGGACCCGGATCGTCCACTGTCGTCGGCCGATTCGCGGTCGTGACGTCGACTCGTCCCGCGGTGAGCGTCGAGCTCGTCACCGATCCCGAGCGGGCGGCATCGGTGGCCGAGGTCGCCGGCGCGACCTTTCCCCTGGCGTGCCCGCCGCATGCCGCCACCGAGGACATCGCGCAGTTCATCGCGACCAACCTCGGTGAAAGGAACTTCCGCTGGTACATCGCCGACCCGGACGCCGACGTGCTCGTCGCCCGGGACGGCGCCGGCGGTCCGATCATCGGGTACGCGCTGGTGCTGCACGGCGATCCAACGAACCCCGTTGTCGCCGAACTCGTCCCGGAGCGACCGGCGAGCGAGGTGTCGAAGATGTACGTACTCCCCGACCATCATTCGCGTCCCGGTCTCAGCCCGTCTCGCGCTCTGATGGACGCGGCGCTCGATCGTGCCCGCGACCGTGGCAGCGTCGTCGTCTGGCTGGGCGTGAACCAGCTCAACGAACGGGCCCAGAAGTTCTACGCCAAAACCGGTTTCACGCGCGCCGGCGTGCGGACCTTCGACCTCGGCGGGAGTGTCGAACATGATTACGTGTTCACGCAGAAGCTGGAAAGCAGCTACCGTCGGCGCTGAAATCCGCCCCCGAAAAACGCCCCTGCGATCCGCCCTCCACAGCTGGGCCAATGACACTATGTCGGTGGCCCCGCTCCATCGGGTGGTTTCCAGGGGCGCTTTTCAGCGCAGGCCGCAGAAACCCTCAGGCAGCCGATTCGGCGAACCGCGACAGGGCCAGCAGACGCGAGGTCGCGCGCAGGTACTTCTTGCGGTAGCCGCCCGCGAGCATCTCGTCGGTGAAGATCTCGTCGAGCTTGGCGCCGGACACCGTCACCGGGACGTGCGCGTCGTAAAGGCGGTCGGCGAGCACCACGAGACGCAGCGCCACCGACTGGTCCTTGGCGGGGTGGACGCCTGTGATGCACACCAGCGAGACGCCGTCGACGAGGTCCTTGTACTTCGACGGATGCAGCGTGCTCAGGTGATCGCACAGCGCGTCGAACTCGTCGAGGGTCGCACCCTCGGTGGAGTCGGCGATGTCGACCAGCTCGGACTCGGTGCGCGGGTCCGGGGCCGGCGGCAGGTCGCGGTGACGGTAGTCGGGGCCGTCGACGCGGATCGTCTCGAACACCGCCGAGAGCTTGCGGATCTCGCGCAGGAAGTCCTGGGCCGCGAACCGGCCCTCGCCGAGCTGGCCGGGCAGGGTGTTCGAGGTGGCGACCACCGACACACCCTTCGCCGTCAGCTCGGTGAGCAGGCGCGACACGAGCATCGTGTCGCCGGGATCGTCGAGTTCGAACTCGTCGATGCAGAGGACGGTGTGCTTCGAGAGGCGCTCGACGGCATTGACGAAGCCCAGCGCGCCGACCACGTGGGTGACCTCGACGAAGGTCGCGAATGACTTCGGCTCGGGCATGGAGTGGTAGATCGAGGCCAGGAGGTGGGTCTTGCCGACACCGAACCCGCCGTCGAGGTACAGGCCGATCCCCTGCGCGGGCGCCTTGCGGGAGAACAGGCCCTTCTTCCCGGAGCGGGCCTTGGAGGCCCGGGCGACGAAGTCGCGCGCCTTGGCGACCGCCTCGGCCTGCGACGGCTCCTTCGGATCGGGGATGTAGGAGTCGAAGCTCACGTCGTCGAAGGTCGACGGAGGCACCATCTCATCGATGAGTGCGTCCGGCGAGGTCGCAGGGTTGCGATCGCAAAGTCGGGCCGCCATGTGTGGAGAGTAGCGATCTCCGGAAGTATGGATGCATGTTCCACCTGCAGAAAGCGACCCAGGTCACATCCGCGGAGTCCGGCGAGAAGGGGAACGAGACACTGCTCGGCCTGGCCGAGCACTACCGCTATCCACCGCGGCCGTCAGAGGGGCCCGGCGCCGCGGCCCCCTTCGTCCGGGCCAACATGATCGCCTCGATCGATGGCGCGGCCACCCACGACGGGAAGTCGGGCGGACTCGGCGGCGACGGGGACAAGACCGTCTTCCGGGTCCTGCGCGGACTCGCCGACGTCATCCTCGTCGGCGCCGGGACGGCGACGACCGAGGGGTATCGCCAGCCGCGACCCGACTCCGCGTTCGCCGACCTCCGGGAAGCGAACGGACAGGCGCCCGCGCCCGCGCTCGCCTTGGTGTCGCGGTCGCTCTCGATCCCGCCGGACTACCCGCCGCTGAGCCACCCCGACACCGTCGTACTCACCTGCGCGTCGGCCCCCGCAGAGCGCCGCACCGCACTCGTCGACGCCGGCGCCACCCTGATCGACTGCTGCGAGGACGCCGTCGACACCTCTGCCCTGATCGATGCCTGCGGCGAGCGAGGTTGGCCGCGGGTGCTCTGCGAGGGCGGCCCGAGCCTGCTCGGTTCGATCATCGCCGCCGACCTGCTCGATGAACTGTGCCTCACGACCAGCCCTCATCTGGCCGGTGGGGATGCCGGCCGCATCGCCGTGCAGGTCGGCGACGGGAAAGACGAGTCCGCCGCACTCAAGGGGATGTCACCGGCCGCGATCATCACCGACGACGACGGTTACGTCTTCACGCGCTGGCTGCGTCACGGTCGATCGTCCATCCACTGACCGATCCGAACGGATCACCGCACGGCCGTCACCGGTCGTCGTTGACTACGCTCGCGGACATGCGAAGAGCGCACGCCGTCACGGCAGTCCTGGGTGTGATCGTCGCGATCGGAGTGTCGTCGTGCGCCGTGGGCCCCGACCGCGGTCCCGAACTCATCCCCGGTGGCGGCGGCGGTCAGGGTCCGGCACCCTCGTCGTCCGCGCCGCCCCCGGCGCCGGCGCTCGCCGTGCCGAAGGCCGACCTCGAGTGGTCGGACTGCGCGGCAGGGACCGCCGGACGCTACGGCATCGCCCGCCCGGCCGGGGTGACCGTCGAATGCGCGGAGTTCGACTCCCCCGTCGACCGGAACAAGCCCGACGGCGAGGTCGTACGCATCGCGGCTACCCGGGCCCGCACCGCCGCGACACCCGCCGACGCCCCGCCGCTCGTCCTCACCTCGGGATCGGATCTCCCGTCGTCCCGCACGCTGATGGTGATGTCGTCCGGGCCGGGCCGGGCCTTTCTCGACGCCCACCCGGTGGTGGCCGTCGACCATCGCGGCATCCCCCAGAGCGGGGACCTCGACTGCATGACCAGGCTCGAGCGGAGCACGATCGCCGACAACGGACTCACCGCACGCGGGACCAGCACGCAGGCCCGCATCTCCCGGCTCGCCTCGGCTGCATCGTCGGCCTCGGACGGCTGCACCGAGACCCTGACGCCGTACCAGCTCAACTTCGGGGCGCAGTTCGCCGCCGCGGACCTCGAGACCCTCCGGCAGCGCTGGGGCGTCGAACACCTGGGTCTCATCGGTGTCGGTGAGGGCTCCGACGTCGTCCTGGCGTACTCCTCCCTCTACGGCGGCCGCGCGGGACGCATCATCCTCGACACCCCGACGCCGTTCGGCGCGAACGCCCGCGATCGGGCACACCTTCGCGCTCAGGGTGTCCAGACCGCGCTGCAGGGATTCGCGCAGCGATGCTCGACGCTCGACGGGTGCACCCTCGGCACCAACGGGGTACGGGTGATGACCGGCCTCCTCACCAAGGCCAAGGACGGACGTCTCGACGGACTGTCGGACACCACCGCTCTCAACGCCATCACCACGACACTCGCGCTCGCCTCCGATCGCCCCGAGTCGCTGCTCGATCTGTCCCGCGCGATCACCGCCGCCGACCGCGGCGACACCGGCGCGCTCGTCCGGCTCGCCGACCGGGCCGCGGCCCTGCGGACGACCGACGGCGCCCTGGTGTCGCGGTGCAACGACGTCACCGGCCCGGTGGGCCAGAACGAGATCCCCGGACTCGTCGAGGCCTGGACCAAGCAGAGTCCCCTGACCGGCTCCGACAGCGCCCTGTCATTGGTGCGCTGCAACGGCTGGGCCTCGGGCAGCGCGGTCCGCCCGCCGTCGTCCCTGCCCGCCGACCCGCTGGTCCTCAACGGCACCCGGGACCCGGTGAACGGTGGCGACGGCGCGAACACCCTCGTCCCGCTGTTCATGAACGCCGGGGCCGAGCCCGTCACCGTCAGCTGGGACGGGCTGGGCTTCTCGGTCCTGGGTCGCAGCGCCTGCGCCGCCCAGGTGGCGGTCGAATACGTGAAGAAGACTCCCCTCGGCGGGCCCACCCAGCGCGGCTGCCCCGCCTGAGCCGAGGCGGATCGGTGCTGGCCCGGAGGGTTCTGCGGAGCGTCGGAGGCCACCCGTAGTACGGTGCGCGGGTGGCGAATCTCGACAGGTATCTCTATCCCCAGATGAGTGCGCAGCGGATCATCCCGATGATCCTGTGGCCGATCAGCCTGTTCATGGTCGTGCACCGCTCGTTGTTCCTGGGTGTCAACGGCGACCGCACCGACGACTTCAAGCCGGTGTACGCCGCCGCCTACAACTTCCTGAACAACCTGCCGGTCTACGGCGAGAACTACGGCACGGTCGACCCGCATTACCTGTACCCGCCGTCGGGCACGCTGCTGATGGCACCGGTCGCGGTCATCGACTACGAACGCGCGCGGTGGGCGTTCATCGCGGTCAGCGTCGTGGTCCTGCTCGTCTGCGCCTACCTGCTGACCCGGATGTTCGGGTACGCCCTGAACTCGTGGGTCATGCCGACGGTGCTGTTCGTCTTCTTCTTCACCGAGACCGTCTCGCACACACTGATCTTCACCAACTTCAACTCGTTCGTGCTGCTGGGCATGATCGCCTTCCTGATGCTGATGCGGTCGCGGCACGACTGGTGGGCGGGCGTCCCGATGGGCCTGACGCTGTCGGTGAAGCCCGTTCTGGCGCCGCTGATGCTGCTGCCGCTGCTCAACCGGCAGTGGCGCGTGTTCGCCTTCGCCATCGTGGTCCCGCTCGTGCTGACCGCGATCGCCTGGCCGATGTCGGTGGACGCCGACGCCTTCATCAGCCGGACGGTCCCCTACCTGGGCGAGGCCCGCGACTACTACAACAGCTCGATCGCGGGCAACGGCGCCTACTTCGGCGTCGCGCCGTGGCTGGTGCTGCTGCTGCGCGTCGCCTTCGTGCTGATGGCCGCATTCTCGCTGTGGTTCCTGTACCGCTACTACCGCAAGACCAACGAGCTCCTCTGGCTCGCGACGTCGTCGGGTGTGCTACTGGGCACCACCTTCCTCGTCGGCTCACTGGGCCAGGGCTACTACTCGATGCTGCTCTTCCCACTGCTGATGACGGTGCTCCTACCCGGATCGGCGATGCGCAACTGGCCGGCCTGGCTCGGCGTATACGGCTGCATGACCTTCGACAGCTTCTACTCGCAACGCTGGACAGCCTTCGGCTGGATGGTCGAGTACAACAAGGTGACCTGGGGATGGTCGCTGCTGATGATCGCCGTGTTCTGCTCGCTGCTGTTCCGCTGGCTCGACATGCGGTCCGACGGCGTCGCCGGCGAGGACGTGGTGATGCGATCGGAGCACGACGCTCCCCCGACGCCGACGACGAAGTCCGACGACGAGCTGTCGCTGTCGAAGTAGCGTCGGCTCTGTCCGCGCTACTGAGTTGCATGCCGCGCTCCGCGCTCCTGAGTTGCATGCCGCGCTCCGCGCTAACGTGGAACCCATGACCGACAGCAAGCCCGACACCGAGAACCTCGCGAACCTCACCGACGAGGAGTGGAAGCAGCGCCTCACCCCGGCCGAGTACCGGGTACTGCGCCAGGCCGGCACCGAAGCACCCTTCACCGGTGAGTACACCGACACCAAGACGGTCGGCGTCTACCGCTGCCGGGCGTGCGACACGGAATTGTTCCGCAGCGAGCAGAAGTTCGAATCGCATTGCGGCTGGCCGTCGTTCTTCTCCCCGCTCGCCGGAGACAAGATCATCGAGGTCGAGGACAACTCACTCGGCATGAAGCGGGTCGAGGTGCTCTGCGCGAACTGCAAGAGCCACCTGGGCCATGTGTTCGCCGGTGAGGGCTACGACACCCCCACCGACCTGCGCTACTGCATCAACTCGATCAGCCTGAAGCTCGAGCCGGCCGAATGATGCAGTAGCACAAGGGGGCCGAAGGGAGGGATCAGGACTAGCCGTTCTGTTCCTTCTCCTCCTTCTCCTTCTGTTCCTTCTCCTCCTTCTCCTTCTGTTCCTGCTCTTCCTTTTCCTTCTGCTCGCGCTCTTCCTTCTCCTTCTGTTCCCGCTCCTTCTGCTCCCGCTCCTTCTGCTCCCGCTCCTCCTTCTCCTTCTGCGCCTTCTCTTCCTTCTCCTTGTCCGGGTCCTTCTCCTCGGGCTGCGGGACCTCGATCTGGTTCTCGTCCACCGGCCCGTCGGTCGGCTCCTCTTCCGGCGCCGCGACAGCCGGGGTCGTGTCGAGCAGCGTGTGCTCGAACGAAGCGGGGTCGGAGGCGCCGTCGTTGCCGCCGCCTCCGTACTCACCGGGCGCCGTGGAGATGACGTCGGGAGCGCACGGGGCGAGCTTCCCGTTGGGTAGAAGCATCTGGCACGGTTGGGCGTTCGCGGTCGCGACGCCACCGGCGAGGGCGGCCGAGAAGACCAACGCTGCGAGGAGGCGGGCCGCGGGGACGATATGGGTCATCGGGGGTTCCTTCACGTCGAGTAGAACGTCGTTGCATCCCTTGTGAGACAAAGCTCACATTCCATGTCATAACAGAGTCGGCAGGCGAATTGTCCGTTTTTCGTCTGCTGGAGTGACATGGGTCGAATGACCAAGTCGCTTGTGCCACAACGAAATAAAGAAAAGAAGCACCCGCGGTGTCCGCGGGTGCCTCTACCGGAGACGGTCGTTCAGACGTCACTTCACGGCCGGCGGCTCACTCTCGACGGGCTCTTCTTCCGCGGGTTCCTCCGCGGCGGCCGGCGGAGTCGTGTCCACCAGCGTGTGCTCGAACGACGCCGGCTCGGATGCTGGATCGTTGCCGCCGCCCGGGTCGTCGGGAGAGTGCGAGACCACCCCCGGCGCACACGGGGCGAACTGCCCGTTGCCGATGTCGATCAGACAGGGCTCGGCGTCGGCGATCGCGACGCCTCCGGCCAGTGCTGTCGAGAACAGGAAGGCCGCGAGCACGCGTGCGGCAGGGACGATACGGAGCATCGTGAGGGTTCCTCCACGTCGAGTCAGGATGTTGCGTCGCCTCGGGTGAGACGAAGCTCACATTCCGCCCTGACGTGCTGCTACGCAGCGGATCGGCCCGGTTTCATCCGATGGACCGAACAGACAGGGGCACCCGCGATGGCCGCGGATGCCCCTGGGGGGGATGTTCTGGGATCAGGGAAGCGCGTCGATGAGCGCAGGGACCTCGACGCGCGGTCCGGTGAAGAACGGCGTCTCCTCACGGACGTGCATGCGGGCCTCGGTGGCGCGCAGGTCACGCATCAGGTCGACGATGCGATGCAGTTCTGGTGCCTCGAAGGCGAGCAGCCACTCGTAGTCACCGAGGGCGAACGACGACACCGTGTTGGCGCGGACATCCTTGTACTCGCGGGCGGCCTTGCCGTGGTCGGCGAGCATCTTGCGACGATCCTCGTCGGGCAGCAGGTACCACTCGTAGGACCGCACGAACGGGTACACGCAGATGTAGTTGCCCGCTTCCTCACCGGCGAGGAACGCCGGGATGTGGCTCTTGTTGAACTCTGCGGGCCGGTGCAGCGCCACATTGCTCCACACCGGGTTGCAGGCGCGGCCGAGGACGGTCTCGCGACGGAACTTCGCGTAGGCGGCCTGGATGGACTCGACGTCGGCGGCATGCCACCAGATCATGAAATCGGCGTCGGCGCGGAGGCCCGAAACGTCGTACACGCCGCGGACCACGACACCGGTGTCCTCGAGGGACTTGAAGAAGTCGGCGGCATCCGACTTGGCCTGGTCCCGGTCGGTGCCGAGCTCGCCGGGGCGGACGGCGAACACCGAGAACATCAGGTAGCGGATCGTGGAGTTGAGTTCTGCGTAATCCAAGCGGGCCATGACTGACATGTTGCCACCGCCTCCGGTGGGACGAACAGTCAGGTCAGGTCGGTCAGCAGAGCCGATACGGCGCGTCCGGCCTGGCCGATGCAGGCCGGGACACCGACCCCCGCATACGACGACCCGGCGAGTGCGAGCCGACGCGGCCGGGACGCGGCCACCTGCGCCATCGTGGCGAGATGTCCGGGGCCGTAGACCGGCAGCCCGTTGGTCCAGCGCTGCACGTAGGTGTCGACGACGTTCGGCGACGCGGGTACCACGCCGGCGGCCCGGCACACCTCGTCGAGATCCTCCAGCGCCTCGCGGGTCAGCCGGTCGTCGACGCCGGGTTCGACGTCCGCGTCGGGAACCGGTGCGCCGAACCGGCCGAACGACGCGCGCACCGAGACCGGCACGTCGTCGTGCGAGAGATGTCCCCACTTCTGCGAGCTGAGCGTGAATGCCTTGGCGCGCAGGCTCTCCCCCGTCCCGACGAGAACGCCGGAGTGGTCGGGCACCGGCGTGCCGGGGGCGAGTGCGATCGACACCACCACCGATGACGCGCCGCGGACCGTGCGCAGCGGGGTGGCGAAGTCGGGCAGGGAGCCGCGCAGGAGGTGGCCGGCCTGCCAAGCCGGGATGGCCAGGATGACGCCGTCGTAGTCGCGGGCATCGCCGGCGACGTCCAACGACCAGCCGCCTGCGGTGGGCGCCAGACCCCGGACATACGCGCCGAGCTCGGGTTCGACGGCGGCAGCGGATCGGAGTGCGTCGAGCAGCACCCGGTAGCCACCGACGAGGGTGCCGAACACAGGTCCCGTGCCGGTGGCGTCGGCGACGAGACCGGAGACGGCCGCGGTCAGGTTGGGCGCACCGGCATCGAGTCGTGCCGCGAGCGCGGGGAGCGCCTCACGCAGCCCGATGTCGCCGGCGAGGCTCGAGTAGACACCGCCCAGCATGGGGTCGACGCTGCGGGCGACCACGGACGCGCCGAAACGGTCGGCGACGAGGTCTCCGACCGTCGGGTCCGCGGACGGGTCCCAATGCCAGGGGCGCTGCGTCTCGGTGCGGAGACGTTCCAGGTCGGCGGGGTCGACGACCTCGGCGACCGCCTCGGGGGTCGCGGGGATACCCATGAGCGCCGGGGCCGGCAGTGGGTGCAGGCCGCCTCCGGACCACACGGACGGGCGTCGGCCGGTCGGTGACACGACCCGGTCCCCCAGGCCGAGCTCGTTGACCAGGCCCAGCGCTTCGGGTCGTCGGACGATGAACGCCTCGGCCCCCACGTCGACGGACTGGCCGCCGACCGTCGCGGTGTGCAGGACACCCCCGAGCCGTTCGCCGGCTTCGAGCACGTCGATCTGCGCGTCGGCGCCGAGCGCGCCACGCAGCCGGTACGCGGCTGTCAGGCCGGAGACACCTCCGCCGACGACCGCGATCCGGAGCCGAGGTGCCATCAGAGGCTGTGGATGAGCTCGACGGCGCGGGTGAGGACGTCCGGGTCGGTGCCCGGCAGGACCCCGTGACCGAGGTTGAAGATGTGGCCGATGGCGCCGGCCGCGATCGCCCGGTCGCCGTCGGCGACCACGCGGCGGATCTCGGTGTCGACGACCTCGGGTCCCGCGAAGAGCAGGGTCGGGTCGAGGTTGCCCTGGACGGCCTTGCCCGGTCCGACGCGGCGGACGGCCTCGTCGAGCGGCACCCGCCAGTCGACGCCGATGACGTCGGCCCCGACATGGGCCATGGGTGCCAGCAGTTCACCGGTGCCCACGCCGAAGTGGATGCGCGGGACGCCGTAGCCGGCGACCTCGGCGAGGACGCGGGCGCTGTGCGGTGCCACGAAACGCTGGTAGTCGGCAGCGGAGAGCATGCCGGCCCAGGAGTCGAACAGCTGGACGGCGTCGACACCGGCGTCGAGCTGGACCTTCAGGAAGGCGATGGTGATGTCGGCCAGGCGGGCCATCAGCTCGGTCCAGGTCTCCGGGTCGCCGTGCATCATCGCCTTGGTGCGTTCGTAGTTGCGGCTCGGCCCGCCCTCGATGAGGTACGACGCGAGGGTGAACGGCGCGCCGGCGAAACCGATCAGCGCGGTGTCGCCGAGTTCGGCGAGCAGCAGTTCGATGGCGTGGGAGATCGCGCCGACCGAGGCGGGTTCGAGGCGCGGGATGCGGGAGACGGCGTCGGCCGACCGCACGGGTTCGGCGATCACCGGACCGGTGCCTGCGACGATGTCGAGGTCGATACCCGCGGCCTTGAGCGGGACGACGATGTCGGAGAACAGGATCGCGGCGTCGACGTCGTGCCGGCGCACCGGCTGCATGGTGATCTCACACACCAGCTCGGCGTCGAAGCAGGATTCGAGCATGCCATGGTTCGCACGGATCGCGCGGTACTCGGGCAGCGAACGGCCCGCCTGCCGCATGAACCACACCGGACGGCGTGACGGGGTCCCACCCGTGGCCGCGGCGACGAGCGGCAGGTGCGACCGATGGACCCGGGTACCAGTTACGTTCGACATCACCGCTTACTCTGCCATGTTCGGCGATCTGACCTGCCCCGGCCTGCCCGGTTCGACACTTCTGGGTCTGCGTCCCCATTTCTGGGGCCGGTGACTCGGCGCGCCTCCGCCGCTGCCAGGCACGACACACCTACGGTCGAACGGTGACTTCCTCGGGAGCTCCGGACGAGCCTGCTGATTTCCGCGCGGCGGTGGAGTCGCTGCATGCTGCCCGCGTCCGCCGTGAGATCGAGGTCGGACCCATCCGCCCGCCGCAGCGGCTCGCGCCGTACAGCTATGCGGTCGGCGCCGAGGTGCGCCCGCCGGACGACCCCGACGTCGTCCCCACCGATTCTCAGGGCACCGCGTTCGGACGACTCATCCTGCTGTACGACCCGGCCGGCCAGGACGCCTGGAACGGGACGATCCGCCTCGTCGCCTACCTGCAGGCCGAGGTCGAGGCCGCCCTGGCGATGGATCCGCTGCTGCCCGAGGTCGCGTGGAGCTGGCTGTCCGACGCCCTCGGCGTGCCGGTCGGCGAGAGCAGCACCCCCGCCTCCCCCAACGGCACCGCACACCGCATCGAGGTGACCGCACTGGGCGGTACCGTCACGTCGACGACGTCGGTGCGCTACGGCGACATCGCCGGACCCCCGCGCGCCCACCAGCTTGAGGTCCGGGCGTCGTGGACCGCGCTGACCGCCGAGGGCCTCAACGGCCATCTCGAGGCGTTCTGTGAGGTGCTGGCGTCGGCTGCCGGTCTCCCGCCGGCAGGCGTGACCCAACTCGGCCCGACGTGAGCACCGTGGACACACCACCCGAGAACAAGTCCGAGAACAACGCCCCCGAGGACGAGGCCCCCGAGGTCGAGCCGCTGCTGGCCCCCGCCGGGGGTGTCCCGCCGGTGTTGTCGACCGCTGCGGAGTTCGCCGACGCCGCGGAAGCGCTAGCGGCCGGCGAGGGCCCCATCGCCGTCGACACCGAACGCGCCTCGGGCTACCGCTACTCCCAGCGTGCCTACCTGATCCAGATCAAACGACGCGGCTCCGGCAGCTTCCTGCTCGACCCGATCGCCGATCCCGAGGCGCTCGCTCCCGTGATCGACGCACTGCGCGGACCCGAATGGGTGCTGCACGCCGCCGACCAGGATCTCCCCTGCCTGCGCGAACTCGGGTTCGAATGCGTCGAGCTGTACGACACCGAGCTCGCCGGGCGTCTGCTCGGCCTGGCGAAGGTGAACCTCGCTGCGATGGTCGCCCAGTTCCTCGGCCTCGGCCTGCTCAAGGGTCACGGCGCGGCGGACTGGTCACGGCGGCCGCTCCCCGACGACTGGCTGAACTACGCCGCGCTCGACGTCGAGGTGCTCGTCGAACTCCGGGACGCGATGGACGCGGCACTGGCCGAGTCCGGCAAGGATGGCTGGGCCCGCGAGGAATTCGCCTACGTCCTGTCGCGCCCGCCGGCCCCGCCGCGCACCGACCGCTGGCGCAAGACCTCCAACATCCACACCGTGAAGTCGGCTCGTGCCCTGGCCGCCGTCCGCGAATTGTGGACGGCGCGTGAGGAACTGGCGGAACGCCGGGACGTCGCCCCGGGCCGTGTACTGCCCGACACCGCGATCGTCAACGCCGCGACCGTCGACCCGAAATCGAACAATGAACTGACCCGCCTGCCGATCTTCGGCGGCCCCCGCCAGCGTCGGCAGGCCGGCATCTGGCTGAGCGCCCTTCAGCGGGCCCGCGAGCTCCCCGACAGCGAACTGCCGGCACGCAAGACCAACGGCCCCGGATTACCCCCGGTGAGCCGTTGGGAACAGCGCAACCCTGAGGCCGCGGCGCGGATGCAGAAGGTCCGCCCCGCGCTCAAAGACGTCGCCGAGAGCCACCACCTCCCCGTGGAGAACCTCCTCGCCCCGGACGTCGTCCGCCAGCTGTGCTGGGACGGACTGACCGAACCGGTGACCGCCGAGGCCGTGGACGCGCACCTCACCGCCGCCGGGGCCCGTCCGTGGCAGCGGCGGCTCACCGTGGACGCGTTGACCGAGGCACTGGGTGAGGTCGGGACCGAGACGACCGACACCACACCGTCGGAGTAGCCCTGCTCCGAGTTGGGTAAGAGACCTTCCGACAGGCACGACCTCGCAACAGGCACGACCACACGGAATGGAGCACTCAGTGGCCACAGTCTCCGTCGGCATCGACTCGGACCTCGACCCGGGCGCGGCCTGGGCACTCGCCAGCAACCTCTCGCGATTCGACGAGTGGATGACCATCTTCGGCGGGTGGAAGTCCCCGGTCCACGACACGATCACCGAGGGGACGAAGGTCTCGTCGTTGATCAAGGTGAAGGGGTTCCGCAACGTCATCCACTGGACCGTCACCGATTACGACGAGCCGCGGATGATCGCGCTGTCCGGCACGGGCCGCGGTGGGATCAGCATCGACCTCGCGATGAAGGTCGACGAGATCGTCGACGGCTCGCACTTCGACCTGTCCGCCGAGATCTCCGGCGGCCTGCTCAACGGACCCGTCGGGCGCCTTGTCGCCAAGGTCCTTGAGTCCGATGTGCACAAGTCGATCTCGAACCTCGCCAACCTGCGCTGAACTCAGGCTGCGGTGTCGTGACGCAGCGTCGCCGCGCGGGTGACCGCATGCGAGGAATGCGTCTCTCGATAGATCCGCCGCTGACGTGACGCGCCGTTGCCCTCGTTCCACGTGCGCTGCAACGCCGCGTCGACCACGTCGCGCTCCCCCAACCGCTCCAGCGAGGGCGCGATCACGGTGACGAGCTGGGAGACGCGGGATCGGGCCGGCATCCGCACCCCGGTAACCGGGTCGAGCGCGTCGCCGTCGAGACCGTCGTGGGCGGCTTTCCAGTAAGCGGCCGTGAGGAGCAGCGGATCGATTGTCGCCGAAGCGGATTCGGCTCCGCGGGCCAGGTCGTCGAGGGCGGTCATCACCGCGGCGCGGACGATCGTGGCGAAGGTCGCGCTCTCGTCCACCCGGGTCTGCACGTCACCGACGCGGACCTCCACCGTCGGCAGGTGGTCCGAGGGCCGGGCGTCCCAGTAGAGCATGTGCGGGTCGAGGATCGCGCCGGTCGCCACCAGCAACTCCACCAGCTCGGCGAGATGAGCCGCCGACCGCACGTGCGGCGGCGGGCCCGCCGCAGGCCATCGCGACCACAACACCGACCGCCAGCTCGCGTGACCGGTGTCGGCGTCGCGGTAGATCGCGGAGTTGGCCGACAGCGCGAGCAGCGCGGGCAGCCACGGACGCAGCCAGTTGCACACCGCCACCGCGGTGTCCCGGTCGGGTACTCCGACGTGGACGTGGCAGCCGTTGATGCCCTGTTCGTGCGCGAGCATCCCGTAGCGTTCGGCCATCGCGCGATAGCGCGGGGTGTCGGTCACCGGGAACGACCCGGGCACCCGTGGCGGGAGCCCGCACGCGATGACGTCGGCGCCCACGTCGTCGGCGGCCGCCGCGACGATCCCGCGTAACCGCCGCAGATGGTCGCCGATCAACGGCGGAGTCCGAAGTGGGCGTGGCGATCTCGACCTGGCATGAGGTGAGTTCCAAGGTGAGGTCGAGTCCGCGCGCCGAGGCGGCCGCGGCGACCTCACGATTGCGTGCGACCGGTTGCGCCGTCTCGCGGTCGACGAGCACGAACTCCTCCTCGACACCCACCGTCGGCGGCGCCTGCCCGACCACGCGTACCCCTGGCGTCAGTCCTCGGCGCGACTCTGCGCGGGATCCGCGGGATTCTCGATGTGGCGTTCCAGTGCCGGACCGGCCTGCATCCCCGACACCGTCGCGGTGATCGAACGGGCGAGATCCTGCGCGGTCAGGCCGAGGTCGCCGAGAATCTCTCCGCGCGAGGCATGTTCGATGAACGCCTGCGGAATTCCCTTGATCTGCACCGGGACCGGTACCTCGGCCGCCGAGAGCGCCCCGGCGACAGCCGATCCCACGCCGCCGCTGACGCAGCCGTCCTCGAGGGTGACGACCAGGCGGTGACGACGCGCGACCTCGACCACCGAGGTCGGCACCGGCAGCACCCAGCGCGGGTCGACGACGGTGGCGTCGATGCCCTGCTGCGCGAGGCGTTCGGCGGTGTCGACTGCGAGGCTGCAGAAGGCGCCGACCGCGACGATGAGCACGTCACCGGACACCGGGCCGAGGTCGCGATCGCCGCGGTGCAGCACGTCGACCCCGTCGTCGAGTCGTTCGACCGCGCGGATGTCCTCGGGCACAGCACCTTTGGAGAAACGGAGGGCGGTCGGACCGTCGTCGATGCCGAGTGCCTCGTCGAACTCCTCGCGCAACCGGACCGCGTCACGCGGCGCGGCGACCCGAAGACCGGGGACCATCGCCGTGAGTGACAGGTCCCACATGCCGTGGTGACTGGGGCCGTCGGGTCCGGTGATCCCCGACCGGTCCAGGACGAGGGTCACCGGCTGCTTCAGCAGTGCGACGTCCATCAGGAGCTGGTCGAAGGCGCGGTTGAGGAAGGTCGAGTAGATGGCGACGACCGGGTGCAGGCCGCCGAGCGCGAGGCCGGCCGCCGAGGTCATCGCATGCTGTTCGGCGATACCGACGTCGAACATGCGGTCCGGGTAGCGCTCGCCGAACGGCGTGAGTCCAGTGGGGCCGGGCATGGCCGCGGTGATCGCGACGACGTCCGGGCGGTTGGCGCCGGCGTCGAGCAGCGCGGCCGAGAAGACCTTGGTCCAGTCCTGCGGTGCGACGCTGGTGGGCCGCCCGGTCACGGGGTCGATGATGCCGGTGGCGTGCATCTGGTCCGCGACGTGGTTCTCGGCGTGGGCATACCCCATGCCCTTGCGCGTGACGGTGTGCACGATGACCGGTCCGCCGAAATCGTGGGCGTGCCGCAGGGCCGACTCGACGGCGCTGATGTCGTGGCCGTCGACGGGGCCGACGTACTTCAGGCCGAGGTCGGTGAACATCGCCTGGGGTGCCAGCAGGTCCTTGAGACCACTCTTCATGCCGTGCAGGACCGCGTAGGCGGGTTCGCCGACCACGGGCATCTGCTTGACGACGCGGCGACTCTCGTCGAGGAACTTCTCGTAGCCGGGCTGCAGACGCAGACCGGACAGGTGGCTGGCGAGGCCGCCGATGGTCGGGGCATAGGACCGGCCGTTGTCGTTGACGACGATGACCACGGGCCGGTTGCAGGCTGCGATGTTGTTGATCGCCTCCCAGCACATGCCGCCGGTGAGGGCGCCGTCGCCGACAACCGCGACCACGGTGCGATCCTTCTGGC
This sequence comes from Gordonia metallireducens, assembly GCF_021245825.1. Lineage (NCBI taxonomy): Bacteria > Bacillati > Actinomycetota > Actinomycetes > Mycobacteriales > Gordoniaceae > Gordonia > Gordonia metallireducens. The sequence continues at coordinate 159,577 of NZ_JAJQJP010000057.1, forward strand.
CGGTCAGCTCGAAGGACTTGGCCAGTCCGTCGGCGTAGGACAGAGCAGCCGAGGCGTGCGAGGACTCGACCCAGTCGTGTTCGGATTCGGCCCGCTCCTGGTAGCCGGTGAGGCCGCCGCGCTGGCGCAGGTGATCGAAGCCGTCTTTGCGGCCGGTCACGATCTTGTGGACGTAGCACTGGTGGCCGGTGTCGAAGAGGATCGGATCGTGCGGCGAGTCGAAGACACGGTGGATTCCGAGGGTCAGTTCGACCACACCGAGATTGGGTCCGAGATGACCGCCGGTCGCCGCCACCTTCTCGACCAGGAACGTCCGGATCTCGGAGGCGAGCGTCTCCATCTCGGCTTCCGACAGAGACCGCAGATCGGCCGGCGAGTTGATCCGGTCGAGCACAACCATCGTTTCCTCCATCACGTGACGCCCCGGGGAACCCGGTTCACATTTCCGGGAGAAAACCCCCGGCTCATAACCCGTCAGTCTACGGAAGCATTCGGTACGACCATGCCCCGCGGATGGTCGACGACCTCGCTCGGCGGGTGTGGTTCAGGCCGGAACGAGGCACGCGATGGCCTCGACATGGTGCGTGAGCGGGAAAGCGTCGAAGCCACGCACCTGGGCCACGCGATATCCGGCGCGGGTGAAGAGACCGAGATCACGTGCGAAACGGGCGGCATCACAACCGACGTGCACCACCACGGCCGGTTTCGCGGCGGTGATCGCGTCGATCACCCGCTCGCCGGCGCCGGTGCGCGGCGGGTCGAGGACGACGACGTCGGGCGCCTCTCCGAGGTCGTGCACGCGGGCGGCCACCTCTCCCTGATGGGTGACCACGCGATCGCCGTCGGCGTCGAAGGTGCGCGTCGCGGCCGCCAGCGCGCCCGCGTCGGAGTCGACGATGTGAACCTCCTCGAGGCCCGTCCCGTAGTGGTCGAGGAGTGCGCCGGCGAACACCCCGGCGCCACCGTAGAGGTCCCACGCGACCCGCGGGCCGGCTCCGAGGTGGTCGCCGACGAAGCCCACGACGGTATCGGCGTAGGTCTGCGGCGCGGCGCGGTGCGCCTGCCAGAACCCGGTCACCGGGATGTCCCACGACCGGTTCCCGACGCGGTGGACCGCGGACTCGGCGCCCTCGACGACCACCTGTGCGCGGGGTCGAGAGCGGCGTCGGCGGTTCTTCTGGGCCTGGCGGCGGGCATCGCCGTGCCGGACCTCGGCGACGGGTGCGAGCTCGGTGATGTGGCGGGTGCCTTCGGCGTCGAGGACCACGGCCAGTTCGGCGTGCGGGGTGAAGCTGCGGCCGGCGAGGTCGTCGACCATCCCCGGCGCCGGCTGCACGCAGATGTCGTGGATGACCGCGGAACCGCGGAAGGCGTGCTGCCCGGCGCGCCCCCGCCCGTCGACGGCCAGCCGGGTCCGGATGCGCCAGCCCGTGTCGGCGCCGGGCAGGCGGTCGACCCCGCGCGTCGCGAGGTCGGTGCCGGCGACCGTCTCCTCGTCGAGGTGGCCGACCCGGCTCAGGACGTCGAGCAGCACGGCCTTCTTCAGTTCGCGCGCGTGCGCGGGCTCGATGTGCCCGAGGTCGCAGCATCCCGCTCCCCCGGCCGCCGCCGGGCACACCACCGGAACCCGGTGCGGGGACTCGTCGAGGATCTCGACGGCGTCGGCACGCCAGTACGTGTCGTGACGGTCGTCGGTGATCTCGGCGACCACGCGCTCACCGGGAATCGCACCGCGCACGAACAGGACCCGGCCGTCGGCACGTCCGACCGCCTCCCCACCGTTGGCGGGACGATCGACGGTGACCTCGACGCGCCGCGTCGTTGCCGGGGGTGTCACAGTGTGCGCTCCGATTCGCCCAGGGCGCGGCGGGTCTCGCCCGGCGCCCAGTACCTCTTGGTCTCCTTGCGGCGGTCCGACGACGTGAGCTGCCAGGGCACCGAGGTCACCATCACCCCGGGCTCGAACAGCAGACGTCCCTTGAGCCGCAGCGCGGACTGGTTGTGCAGGATCTGCTCCCACCAGTGTCCGACGACGTATTCGGGGATGAACACCGTCACCACGTCGCGTGGGGACTCCCGGCGGACGCGTCGGACGTATTCGATGACCGGCCGGGTGATCTCGCGGTACGGGGAGGCGATGACCTTGAGCGGGATCGTGATGTCGCTGGCCTCCCACTGGGACACCAGCTTCCGGGTGTCGCGGTCGTCGACGTTGACGGTGATCGCCTCGAGGACGTCCGGTCGCGTCGCCCGCGCATACCGCAGAGCGCGACGCGAGGCCATGTGCAGGCTCGACACCAGCACGATCGAATGGGTTCGGCTCGGGAGCACTCCCTCGTCGTCGGCCTCGGCCTCGTCGAGTTCGCGCTGCACCGAGGCGTAGTGGTGATGGATCAGCTTCATCACCACGAAGAGCGCGACCATCGCCAGCACCGCGATCCACGCTCCCGCGGTGAACTTCGTGATCAGCACCACCACCAGGACCGTCGCGGTCATGACCAGTCCGACCGAGTTCACCACCCGCGACTGCATCATCCGGCGGCGTGCGCTGGGGTCGGACTCGGTGCGCAGCAGGCGCGTCCAGTGCCGCACCATGCCGGTCTGGCTCAGGGTGAACGAGACGAACACGCCGACAATGTAGAGCTGGATGAGCGAGGTGACCTGGGCGTCGAATGCGACGACGAAGATGATGGCCGCGGCCGCCAGGAACAGGATGCCGTTGGAGAACGCGAGTCGGTCGCCACGTGTGTGCAACTGCCGCGGCAGGTAGCGATCCTGCGCCAGCACCGATCCCAGCACCGGGAAACCGTTGAACGCGGTGTTGGCGGCCAGCAACAGGATCAGCGCGGTCACGATCGCGACGAAGAAGAAACCGGCCGGGAACGCGTCGAAGACCGCGTGGGCGAGCTGCGCGATCATCGCCTTCTGCTGGTAGCCCTCGGGGGCGCCGACGAGGTCCGTCGCCGGGTTCATCACGTACTTGGCGCCGATCTCCTGCGCGAGCAGAACGATGCCCAGGAGCAGGGTGATCGAGAACGCGCCGAGCATCAGCAGGGTGGTCGCGGCGTTGCGTGACTTGGGTTTCCGGAACGCGGGAACACCGTTGCTGATGGCCTCGACCCCGGTCAGCGCCGCGCAGCCCGAGGAGAACGAGCGGGCGACGAGGAAGACCAGCGCCAGGCCGGTGAGGTTGTCCTGTTCGGCGGCGATACCGAAGTCGGCGGTCTCCGAGCGGATCTCCTCGCCGAACACGAAGATCTCGGTGAACCCCCACACGAGCATGCCCAGCACACCGACGATGAAGGCGTAGGTCGGGATAGCCAGCAGCGCACCGGATTCCTTGATGCCGCGCAGGTTCACCGCGGCGATGAGCACGATGGCGCCGACGCAGAACCAGACCTTGTGTTCGCTGACGAACGGGACGGCCGAACCGATGTTCTCCGCCGCCGAGGTCACCGACACCGCGACCGTCAGCACGTAGTCGACGAGGAGCGCGCTGCCGACCGTCAGGCCGGCGTTGGGTCCCAGGTTGACGGTGGCGACCTCGTAATCGCCACCACCCGACGGATATGCGTGCACGTTCTGCCGATAGCTCGCGACCACCACCGCGAGGACCACCGCGACGGCGACGGCGACCCACGGGGTGAAGGCGAGCGCGGTGATACCGGCCACCGACAGGACCAGGAAGATCTCCTGGGGCGCATACGCCACCGAGCTCATGGCGTCGGAGGCGAAGACCGGGAGGGCGATCCGTTTGGGGAGCAGAGTGTGGCCCAGCTTGTCGCTGCGGAAGGGCCTGCCGAGCAGGAGGCGCTTCGTCGCAACGGACACCTTGGAGACGGTGGACACCAGGCAACCCTAGAGCGTCCGCGTCGTGGCGGGTAGGTTCGACTCGCGGCACGCAGGTCGCATCAGGAGAGGAATGTCGTGCAGGTAGTCATCATGGGTTGCGGGCGGGTCGGATCGTCGCTCGCGATGGCGATGCAGAAACGCGGACACGACGTCGCGATCATCGACCGGGACCCGTCCGCGTTCGCCCGGCTGTCCGCCGACTTCGCGGGCCGCACGATCACCGGTGTGGGCTTCGACCGGGACATCCTCGTCAAGTCCGGGATCGAGCACGCCGACGCCTTCGCCGCGGTCTCGTCCGGCGACAACTCCAACATCATCGCCGCCCGTGTCGCCCGGGAGACCTTCGACGTCGAGCGCGTCGTCGCCCGCATCTACGACGCCAAGCGCGCCGAGGTGTACGAGCGGCTGGGTATCCCGACCGTCGCCACCGTGCCGTGGACGACGGAACGTTTCGTCTCCGCGCTCGGCGAGACCGCGACCACGGAGTGGCGTGACCCGTCGGGCACCCTCGCGGTCGCCGAGATCGACGTCGACGAGTCGTGGATCGGGGTGTCGGTCGGCAAGTTCCAGGAACAGACCGGGGCGCGGGTCGCATTCCTCAACCGGGTCGGGCGGCCGGTCCTGCCGGAGGCCAAGACCGTTCTCCAGCAGGACGACGTGATCTACGGTGCGGTGCTGCTCGACAACCTGGTCAACGCCCGCCGCGTCGCCGCGGAACCGTTCACCCAGGCCGAGTCCTGAACACCCCGAAGCCGCACGCCCAGAGCCCCGAACACCGAGGAGTCATCCTGTGAAGGTCGCCATCGCCGGAGCCGGCGCGGTCGGGCGCTCGATCGCCCGCGAACTCCTGGTCAACTCGCACGACGTCACACTCTTCGAGCGCAAGGCCGACCACATCGATCCCGACTCGGTGACGGGCGCGAAATGGATCCTCGCCGATGCCTGCGAACTCGCGAAACTCGAAGACGCACAGTTGCAGACCTTCGACGTGATGGTCGCGGCGACCGGCGACGACAAGGCCAACCTGGTCGTGAGCCTGTTGGCCAAGACCGAGTTCGCGATCAACCGCGTCGTCGCGCGGGTCAACGACCCCCGTAACGAATGGCTCTTCGGCGAGGACTGGGGCGTCGATGTCGCGGTGTCGACGCCGCGTCTGCTGGCCTCCCTCGTCGAGGAGGCGGTGTCGGTGGGTGACCTGGTCCGCCTCATGACCTTTCGTCAGGGGCAGGCGAACCTGGTAGAGCTCACCCTGCCGTCGAACACACCGATGGCAGGCAAGCCGGTACGCAAGCTCGAACTGCCGCGCGACGTGGCCCTGGTCACGATCCTGCGGGGCGGGCGTGTCATCGTGCCGCAGAGCGACGACCCGATCGAGGGCGGCGACGAGCTGATCTTCATCGCCCCGTCGGAGGCCGAACCGGCCCTCTACGACGCCATGAAGATCACCCGCTGAGAATCAGGCGCCGACGGCCTCTTCCTCGCGCACCGCGCGGCGGACGAGCAGGACCGTGGCGAGCACGGCCAGGGCGGTCAGCGGCCAGCCCATCGCGATCCGCGTGAAGGCGAGCCAGCCGGTGGCACCGAGGTCGTAGAGCTCCGACTGGGCGAGATACCGCGCCGCGAACACCAGGGCCCACAGGGCGGTGGCGATGTCGTAGGCGCGCAACGTCCGACGGTGTTTGCGCCAGGCGGTCCCCTGCCCGTTCACGAGGTGCCAGGCGACGCCGATCAGCGGCCAGCGCACGACGATGGAGATCACGAACGCGATCGCGTAGGCGAGGGTGGTCCAGATGCCGAAGAGGAAGTATCCCTTGGCGTCTCCCACCCGGTTGGCGATGAAGACGCAGATGGCCACGCCGAGAAGGCCGGAGATCGCCGGGGTGAGTCCCTCGCGGCAGACGAGCCGAATCACGAAGACGAGGGCCGCGGCGGTGAGCGCGGCGATGATGGCGGCCGTGAGGCCGAAGAACGAGTTGACCGGCACGAACACGACGACCGGGACCGTCGAGTAGATCAGGCCGGACACGCCGCCGATCTGTTCCAGCACCGTGGGGGTCGGCTCGGGGCGCGGGCTCGGTTCGACGTCCTGGTCGGCCGACTCGTCGTCCGACCTTCCGGTGTCACTCGTGGGTGTCACTCGTCGTCGCTGCCCTGCAGCTCGTAATAGGGGTTGAAGATCACCTTGTGACCGTCTTGCAGGGCGAGTCGGCCCCGCACGGTCACCTTTCGGCCGGGTTCGATACCGGCGATGCGATTGCGGCCCAGCCACTTCAACATGACGATGTCGGAGCCGTCGAAGAACTCTGCCTTGACCCCGGCCTTGGCCGAGCGTGAACAGGTCTCCACCGCACGCAGCTCGCCGTGCATGGTGACCTCCTCGCCGCGGGTGCAGTCCGACGCGCGTTGTGCGCCCGTCGCCTTCGACTCCTCGGCGATTCGTTCCGCGTCGACATCCCCGAGGTCTTCGGTGAGTCGGCGGGTCAGTCGCTTGAGATAACCAGCTGTGGGCATCCCAACCTCCCAATGGATTTCAGCCGGGCACCGGGGCTTCCGCCGCAGCGTCCGTGGCCACCGAACGAATGATCGGTGGCTGTCCGCCAGCGTAGACCCGGCACCCGCCGGTGACAACGTGGATGACCGGGGCGCACCCGCGGTCCCGGGACACCCTAAGGGATGATCTCGGGGTGCCCCGCATCCGGATGAACAATTGATGCCCGTCGTGGACAGTCCGCAAACACGAACGGCCACCGCGCTGGTGGTGATTCCCGGAACAGGCTCGGATGCCGACCACGTCACACGTGCCTTCGGTCACGCGGCCGCGACGCTCGGTGTGGAGCTGGTGGCGCTCGAGCCGACGTCGGAGCTGGTCGACGGACATCGTCGGGGCCTCGAGCGCGCTGCGGCCGAACACGACCGGGTTCTGGTCGGCGGGGTGTCGATCGGCGCCGCGATCGCACTCGAGTGGGCCCTCGCCGACAGTCGCGGACGCTGTGCAGGGGTGTTCGCGGCGCTGCCGGCCTGGAGCGGCGACGCCGACTCCGCGCTCGCCGCGGCCAGCGCGCGGGCCACTGCCGACGCGATGGAACGGAACGGACTGGAGACGACGGTCGCCGAGATGGCGGCGAGCAGTCCGGACTGGCTGGCCGAAGAACTCTCCCGATCCTGGCGCAGGCTGTATCCCGAGGTCATCGGCCAGCTGCGCGACGCGGCACGCTACTGCGCCCCGACACCTGCCCAGATCGCGGGGCTCACGGTGCCACTGGCACTCGTCGCGGCGCCCGACGACCCGATCCACCCCATCGCCGTTGCCCGCGTGTGGCAGGGAGCGGCTCCGGTGTCGGCGCTGGTCGAGGTCACCCTCGAAGGATGGGGCCGTGACCCCGGTCTGCTCGGCGAGAGCTGCGTCGACGCGTACACACGCCTGTCGAGGCGGTAAGCGCCGCCGCCAGGTCAGCGACGACGGAAGAAGCGCTGCATCGCCGAGCCCGACGACGGCGGCAGCGGCGCGTCGTCCTCGGGGTCCGGGTCGGCGGTGACCGACGGGTCGTGTTCGCCCGGCCCGCCCTCGGCCGGAGCCTCGGTGTAGGAGTTCTCGCCGTAGACGGTGGCGTGTGCCACCTGGTCCAGCGCTCCCCCGGCGACCCCTTCCGGATCGTCGGCGGCCGGAACCTCTTGGGTGGGCGCCTCGGCCGGTGCCCCGGCCTCCTCCTCGGCGAAGATCTGCTGCTGCGCGGCGGCGACCTGGTCGGCGAGCACCGGCGGCAGCACGATCGGGAGGGGTTCGCGCGGCGGGTGCGGCTCGGATCCGCGACGTACGACGGTCTCGGCCAGCACGGCCCGACTCAGGCGTGCGAGGTCCTCGGCGCTCTCCGACGGTCCGCTGCCGACACAGCGCACCAGCCAGCGGGGGCCGTCGACGCCGATGAAGCGGTGCGTACCGCCTTCGACCTCGGCCACGACCTCGCGGCCCCAGTGGCCGTCCTCGATGCTGGTCGAGGCGCCACCGTCGCGCAGTGACTCGGCCAGTTCGCGGACCACCTCACGCCACATCCCGGGCGACTTGGGTGCTGCGAAGGCACTCACCGAGATCCGACCGATCGGGGTGACCAGGTAGACGTTCTGGGGCTGGTGGGTCTCCGACATCTCGACGGTCACCTGCCCGCCCTCGACCACCGGCACGAGCACCGAGCCGAGGTCGAGGTGGGAGTTCTCCAGCTCGCTGATCTCCGTCGCGAGGGCGTCGATGTCGTAGGGGCCCAGTGCTTGTCCGACCCGCAGTTCGTCCGAACCGTTATTCGTCATCGCCTACTCCTCGTTGATCCGCATTCGTGTTGAAGATTAATCGACGCGGGGGCAGACGACGCCCGGCGTGTCGTGCTCAGCCCAGGATCGCGTGGCCGCCGCTGGACCCGTATCCGCCGTCGCCGCGGCTGGTGTCGTCGAGTTCGTCGACCTCGACGAAGTCGGGCAGTTCGACGCGCTGCACGATCAGCTGTGCGATCCGGTCGCCGCGCGAGATGGTGATGGACTGTTCGGGGTCGAGATTGATCAGGCAGACCTTGATCTCCCCGCGATATCCCGCGTCGATCGTGCCGGGCGTGTTGACGATGGACAGTCCGGCGCGGGCGGCCAGCCCGGAGCGCGGATGGATCAGACCCACGGTGCCGAACGGCAGCGCGATGGCGATCCCGGTGCCGACCAGTTGACGGCGTCCCGCGGGCAGTTCCAGGTCGATCGTCGAGCACAGGTCCACACCCGCATCCCCGGGATGAGCTCGGGTGGGCAACGGCAGATCGGGATCGAGTCGACGTACCGCGATGGGCGGCAGAGGGGGGAGATCTGGGGTCACGCACGCAGACTACGCTGGTCAACGTGACCGCACCTCAATCGCCTGACAACACCGGCGGCACGTCGGGGACTCCGGCGACGCGCCGCGACTCCGGATCCGCGGACCTCTTCGACGAGCGTCTGCACGTGCCGTGGTGGTGGTGGCCGGCCGCCGCCGTCCTGACCGGCGTGGTGGGCTACGAGATCCAGTTGTCCGCCCACGGCAGCCGGTGGAGCGTGATCGGTTACGTCGTCACCGCGATCCTCTGTGTCCTGGTGCTGTGGTCGATGAGCCGCACCCGCGTCCGGGTGACCGCCGACCGCGAATTGCAGGCGCATCGCGCGCTGCTGCCGCGGTCCGTCGTCGCCCGCGGCGCGTCGATCCCGGCGACGGCCAAGAGCGCCGCGCTCGGCCGTCAGCTCGACCCTGCCGCGTACCTGGTGCACCGCTTCTGGGTGAAGACCATGGTCCTCATCGTCCTCGACGATCCCGACGACCCGACCCCCTACTGGCTGGTGTCCACCCGACGACCGGGCGAGCTGTTGGCGGCCCTCGACATCCCGGATGCCGCAGCGGACCGCCCGGCGGCGACCGCCTGACGGCGCCGGGGGCACCACCGGAGACAGACGAAGGGGCCGCGCCTGATGGCGCGGCCCCTTCTTCGTCATGCCCTGCCCGTCGGTTACCCGTGCGTCAGGGATTCGTCGTGCGCATCCGCGGGTGACCCGCGGACCTCATGCGCAGTCGACGCAGATCAGCGAGTTGCCGTTCTCCTCGGCCAACCGGCTGCGGTGGTAGACGAGAAAGCAGCTGGTACAAGTGAATTCGTCGGCCTGCTTCGGGATGACCCGGACCGACAGTTCTTCACCGGAGAGGTCGGCACCGGGCAGTTCGAAGGACTCCGCGGTCTCGGTCTCGTCGACGTCGACGGCTGCGGACTGCGCCTCGCTCCGACGGGCCTTCAGCTCCTCGAGCGAGTCTTCGTTGAGGTCCTCGGCCTCGGTGCGTCGTGGCGCGTCGTAATCAGTAGCCATTGTGTGCCTTACTTGTTGAGAGTGTGAGGGGGCGCTCTCGGTTCCGGCTTGTGGCCGTCACCCAGGGGTGGTGCGCACGACTCCGCCGGGATTGTCTAGCCGGTGGGGTCACTACAACACCGGCTCGAGCACAATTCGTTCCCGAGAATCCGTCGTATTGTGTGACTTCGGTCACGGTTCGATTTCGGCTGCACCCCGAGTCTGGAAGCGCGGGCGCCCGAAGAATAGACCACGGCCAGTCAATCGTCAATGTGGCAACGCGAACTTGTCCGAAATCTGGCGTTTGACGCAGGTCGGGCCCGTAGTCGGGGTCACGACACGGCACCGGCGGCGAGGCTCGCGCCCGCGGCGCGGTCGACCCTCTAGAGTGTTGCGGAGATCGCGCGGGGCGTCGTTCCCGGTGAAGTACAACCGCTCGCGAAGTTCGCCCAGTGAGGAGTCGTTCCACGGTGGTCTCGAAGATTACGACCGGCTACCCGACCGACGAACAGGGCCGCCCGTACCCGCGCCGCCGGTATGCCCCGGCGATCATCACGGTGGTGGTCCTCATGGTCCTCGGCGTGATCGTCTGGGCGGTCGTGCTCGGCAGCGACGACAGCGAATCGGTCCCCACCGCCTGCAATCAACCGTCCCCGGCGACCGCCACCGAGGCCGGCGCACCGGAGCCGGCGGAGCCGCCGGCCCTCTCCCCGGTCCCCCGCGACGAGATGCTGGAGGTCGCGCCCGCCGCGCTGTCGACCTTCCAGGTCCGTGTCCTCAACGCATCCGAGGAACGGGGCGCGGCCCGGTCGGTGTCCGAGGACCTCGCCACACAGGGCTTCACCCCGGCCACCGACACCCCGTTCGCCGATGATCCCGTCTACGTCAACCGGGATCTCGACTGCGTCGCGCAGATCCGGTTCGGTCCCGCGGGCCGTGCCTCCGCCGCAGCCGCCTGGCTGGCGTTCCCGTGCGCGCAGCTCGTCGACGACGGACGCCGGGGCACCGCGGTCGACGTCGCACTCGGCACCTACCACTCGGGTGGTGAGCTCTCCCAGGACGCACAGGCGGCACTCGAGGCGCTGCGATCGGCCGATCCCACGAACCCCGAGACCGGCGCCGATCCCGCACTGGTGAAGGCGGTCCACTCGGCGCCGTGCTGAGTGCCTTCTAGACCAGCGGTTCCCGCGCCCCCAGCCCGTCGAGCAGTCCCAGGAACTCGTCGGCGATACCCGGCGCGACGGCCACCGTGATGTGCCCCTCGTCCGCCCGCGAGTCCGGCGGCGGGGTCACCACGACCGCACCCGCCTCGGCGGCGATGAGTCCGCCCGCAGCCCAGTCCCAGGGACTCAGGCCGTGTTCGTAATGGGCGTCGACCGCACCGGAGGCCACCATGCACAGGTCGAGGGCCGCGGCACCGATCCGTCGGATGTCGCGCACCTTCGGGAGCAGCTCGGCGACGATCCGGCCCTGCGCTCGCCGACGGTCGGCGGCGTAACCGAAACCCGTTGCCACGAGCGCGAGTTCCGCACGGTCGACGGGATTGCAGCGCAGCGGCACACGAGGTCCGTCACCGTCGGCGACCCAGGCACCGCCGCCCTGGGTGGCCCCGTAGACCACCTCACGCGCGACGTCGACGACGACGCCCGCGACCGAGCGGCCGTCGACCTGCGCCGCCAGCGACACGGCGTAGGCGGGGACGCCGTACATGAAATTGACCGTGCCGTCGATGGGGTCGACCACCCAGCGCACACCGGACGGGACGGCACGACTCCCGCCGTGCTCCTCCCCCAGGACCTCGTCGGCGGGCCGCGCCTCGTGCAGCAGCTGACGGATCAGGCGTTCGGTCTCGGTGTCGGCGACGGTGACCGGATCGGTTTCCGTCGACTTGGTCGACACCGGGCTGACCGTCGAATCCGGCGGCTGCGGTGTCGCACCGAACAATTCGGGTCGGCGGCGTCGCACGTGCGCGGCCGCCTCCTGCGCCACGTCCACCGCGATGGCGGCCAGTTCGTCCACCGGAATTGTCTGATCCACGTGTTCCATGTCAGCACATCGGCGACCGCGACCGCTCACCGGTGAGGTGAAGCAATGCATCTGGAGGGATGCCGCGCGGGCGGCGGCGGGCGCCGATAGCCTGATGTCGATCACCGCCGGCCCGGAAGGGGACTCCGCCATGACCGACACGCCCGCCACCGACAGCTCACCGACCCCGACGAATCTGGGGTTCGGCGTCGACGTCGGCGGCTCCGGGATCAAGGGCGGCATCGTCGATCTCGACTCCGGCGAACTCGTCGGCGATCGATTCAAGGTGCTCACACCGCAGCCCGCCACCCCGGAGGCGGTCGCGGCCGCCGTCGCCGAGGTCGTCGCCCACTTCGACTGGGCGGGTCCGGTCGGCATCACCCTCCCGGGTGTGGTCACCGACGGCATCATGCGGACCGCGGCGAACATCGACAAGGCGTGGATCGGCACCGACGTCTACGAGCTGTTCAGCCGCCACCTGGGAGGTCGCGCGGTCTCGGTGCTCAACGACGCCGACGCGGCCGGGATGGCCGAGGACGCCTACGGCGCGGGCAAGGGCGTGGACGGCGTGGTGATGTTGCTGACATTCGGCACCGGCATCGGCTCGGCGATCCTCATCAACGGCATCCTCGTGCCCAACACCGAGCTGGGTCACATGCAGGTCGGCAAGAAGGAGGCCGAGCATCAGGCGTCCTCGCGGGTCAAGGAGGAGAAGGACTGGTCCTACGAGAAATGGACCGAGAAGGTCTCCGACGTCCTCAAGGCCTACGAGGCGCTGTTCTGGCCCAAGCTGTTCATCGCCGGCGGCGGCATCAGCCGCAAGGCCGACAAGTGGATTCCGCTGCTCACCAACAAGACCCCGGTCGTGCCCGCCACGCTGCAGAACACCGCCGGTATCGTCGGCGCGGCGATGGCGGTCTCACAAGGCATCAAAACCTAGGCCGCGCCTGGATTGACCAGGGCTTTGTCACATCGGGCGAGCCGATGTCGTTACAATGGTCGTCACCGGTCATCTGAACCGATAAACCAAGCCCTTGTCCACGGCGGCTCGTGCTGCCGTGTCACGTCTCACGAGACCCGACAAAGACTCCGCAGAAGAGAAGTTCGAAAGGTTGTACGTGGCAGCCATCAAGACCCGCCAGGGGGACGCCGAGGCCGACGAAACCCAGTCGACCAGCGCCTCGACCGAAACCCCGGCCAAGCGGACCGCCAAGAAGGCTGCGAAGAAGACCGCGGCCAAGAAAGCGCCCGCCAAGAAGGCAGCAGCGAAGAAGGCCACCAAGAAGGCAGCCCCCAAGAAGGCAGCCAAGAAGGCCACCTCCGCCGAGGGTGTCGGCGACACCGACGCCGAGCCCGAGGACCCGAACTCGATCGACGACATCGACGTCGCCGACGGCGAACTCGAGGACGTGGAGATCGACGACATCGAGGTCGACGACGAGGACGAGGACTCCGACGACGAGGACGACTCCGAGGAAGCCGAAGCGACTCCTACCGGCGCCAAGACCGCGGCCAAGGAATCGACCAAGACCGACGCCGCCGCCAAGTCCGGCGACTTCGTCTGGGACGAAGAAGAGTCCGAGGCACTCCGCCAGGCCCGCAAGGACGCCGAGCTCACCGCTTCGGCCGACAGCGTCCGCGCCTACCTCAAGCAGATCGGCAAGGTCGCCCTCCTCAATGCCGAGGAAGAGGTCGAGCTCGCCAAGCGCATCGAGGCCGGCCTCTTCGCCACCGAGCGTCTTCGTCGCATGATGGCCTCCGGCGAGAAGATCAGCACCGCGCAGAAGCGCGACCTGAATTGGATCTCCCGCGACGGCAACCGTGCGAAGAACCATCTGCTCGAGGCCAACCTCCGTCTGGTCGTCTCGCTCGCCAAGCGCTACACCGGCCGCGGCATGGCGTTCCTGGATCTCATCCAGGAGGGCAACCTCGGTCTGATCCGCGCGGTCGAGAAGTTCGACTACACAAAGGGTTACAAGTTCTCGACCTACGCCACGTGGTGGATTCGCCAGGCGATCACCCGCGCGATGGCCGACCAGGCCCGCACCATCCGTATCCCGGTGCACATGGTCGAGGTCATCAACAAGCTGGGCCGTATCCAGCGTGAGCTCCTCCAGGACCTCGGCCGCGAGCCGACTCCCGAGGAACTCGCCAAGGAGATGGACATCACCCCCGAGAAGGTGCTGGAGATCCAGCAGTACGCCCGGGAGCCCATCTCACTCGACCAGACCATCGGCGACGAGGGCGACAGCCAGCTCGGCGACTTCATCGAGGACTCCGAAGCAGTCGTCGCGGTCGACGCGGTGAGCTTCACTCTGCTGCAGGATCAGCTGCAGTCGGTTCTCGAGACGTTGTCCGAGCGCGAGGCGGGCGTCGTGCGTCTGCGCTTCGGTCTCACCGACGGCCAGCCCCGCACGCTCGACGAGATCGGTCAGGTCTACGGCGTCACGCGTGAGCGCATCCGCCAGATCGAGTCCAAGACGATGTCGAAGCTGCGCCACCCGTCGCGGTCGCAGGTTCTCCGGGATTACCTGGACTAGACATGCACTCCCCTTCGCCCCCGTTGCCGTCACCCGGCGACGGGGGCGAAGGCGTTGTCGGGGCCTGGTCGTAGCTCCCGGACGTCGACGACCGCGTCGACGGGCAGCGGCCCGTACAGGTGCGGGAAGAGCATCGAATCCGGGTCGGTCGGCACTCCCGGCTCCCAGCGCACCTCGGCATCGAGACGCGCCGGGTCCACGATGAGTAGCAGGATGTCGTGACGGCCGGCGAACAGTCGGTTGGCCGGCAGGTGGACCTGCTGCGGGGTCGACAGATGCACGAACCCGACATCGTCGAGCGACGGCGGCCGCACGTGTGTCCCATGGCGCGCCTCGGCCCAGTCCGAGGCCGGGATGAGATGGGTCAGAACGGGAGATCCGGGTGCCGCCATCCGCACATCAAGCCCGACGCACCCGAGCTCCGTCAAGTGTTGTCCACGCCACGGGTTCTCGGGCGGCCCGGTCGCGGTGTGATCGGTACCGTGGAGTCAGACGCGTCCGCTGATCAGCCGCCGACCCCGGATGGCTGATTTCGGGAGACGTTGTCGGATTGTTGCCCGAGGTAAACGGTGAGTGACGACACACCGATAGCACCTGCCGGAACAATACGAAGCCGCCGAGCGTCTGACAGAGTGAGGTTGACGCATCGCCCGGATGTGTCGGCTCGAAGGGAAGGCGTCCGGACACCGGCGCCGGACCGGGACGGAGGAACTATGACTGACATCGCCACCACCACAGCCCCGATCTACCTACCGCTCACCGCCGCCGATCGTTGTGATCGTTGCGGTGCCGCAGCCAAGGTACGAGCCGTCCTGCCCAAGGGCGGCGAGCTTCTCTTCTGCCGTCATCACTTCAACGAGCACGAAGCCCGACTGGTGGAGCTCAGCGCCACCGTGGTCGAGGCCGAGGGCGAGCTGGTCTGACACTCGTCATGGCCTGACGGGCGAGCCACAGACGACGAAGAACCCGGCCGGATCATCCGGCCGGGTTCTCTCGTGTCCGGGTCCGGTCAGCGCCACGTCCGCAGCGCGGCGATGCGCTCCTTCAGCTGCTCGGCGGTGGCCATCGCCGTCGGCGGACCACCCAGCCGGGTGCGGAGCTCGTTGTGCACCATGCCGTGGGGCTTTCCGGTGCGGTGGTGGTGCATGGCGACCAGGGTGTTGAGTTCCTTGCGCAGCGCGTGGAGGTTCTCCCCCGTGGTGCCCGGCGCACGACCGGGATCCGGTGTCTCGGGTTTGGACTCGGCCGCCGGGGTGGACCGGGCGACGACCTGCTCGGCCTGGCGCTTCTGCAGCAGCGCTCGCACCTGATCGGCGTCGAGCAGCCCCGGCAGGCCGAGATAGTCGGACTCCTCGTCGCTGCCGGCGAAGGTGGCGGTGCCGAACGACGCGCCGTCGAAGATGACCTGGTCGAGTTCGGCGTCGGCGTGCAGCGACTGGAATGCCGGCTCGTCCTCCCCCGGCTCGTCCTTCTGCTTGTTCGCGTCGATGAGCAGCTGGTCGTCGAGACCGTCGCTCTCGCGATGCGGCTTGCCGAGGACGTGGTCGCGCTGGGCCTCCATCTGACTGGCGAGGTCGAGGAGCACGGGGACCGACGGCAGGAACACGCTGGCGGTCTCGCCGGGGCGCCGCGATCGCACGAAGCGACCGATCGCCTGCGCGAAGAACAGCGGGGTCGACGAGCTGGTGGCGTAGACGCCGACCGCGAGCCGCGGCACGTCGACGCCCTCGGACACCATGCGCACCGCGATCATCCACTCGTCTTTCGACGCGGAGAACTCGGCGATCCGTGAGGAGGACTTGGGGTCGTCGGAGAGGACGAGGGTCGGCTGCTTGCCGGTGATGGCGGTGAGCAGTTCGGCGTAGTCGCGGGCGGTCGACTGGTCGGTCGCGATGACCAGGCCACCGGCATCGGGCATCCCGCTGGCACGCAGCTGACCGAGTCGGGTGTGCGCGGCGGTGAGGACCGCCGGAATCCAGTCGCCGTGCGGGTCGAGGGCGGTGCGCCAGGCGCGAGCGGTGTGTTCGGCCGACAGCGGCTCGCCGAGTCGCGCGGTGAACTCCTCGCCGGCGCTGGTCCGCCAGCTCGCCTCACCGGAGTACGCCAGGAACACGACCGGGCGGACGACGCCGTCCTTGAGGGCGTCGGCGTAGCCGTAGGTGTGGTCGGCCTTGGATCGCTGGTGTCCGCCGGCCTCGGCCTCGTAGACGACGAACGGGATCGGCGAGTCGTCGGAGCGGAAGGGCGTACCGGTGAGCAGCAGGCGGCGTTCGGCATCGTCGAAGGCCTCGCGGATCGCGTCACCCCACGACTTGGCGTCACCGCCGTGGTGGATCTCGTCGAGGATCACGAGGGTGCGCCGGTTCTCGGTGCGGACGCGGTGCTTGGTCGGGTGCGCGGCGACCTGCGCATAGGTGAGGACGACGCCGTTGTAGTCCGAGCTCGTCTGACCGGTCGAGTTGGAGAAGTGCGAGTCCAGGGCGATGCCCACGCGTGCGGCGGCCTCGGCCCACTGGTGCTTGAGGTGTTCGGTGGGCGCCACGACGGTGATCTGTTCGACGGTGCGGTCGTCGAGCAGTTCGCGGGCGACACGCAGGCCGAACGTCGTCTTGCCTGCGCCGGGCGTCGCGACCGCGAGGAAGTCCTTCGGCTTGCGCGTGAGGTACTTGGTCAGCGCGCGTCGCTGCCACGCACGGAGCGATCCGAGGTTGGGAGCGGCGGTTCCCGCGTTGGTGGTGCTGGTGGAGGGTTCGGCGGACGTCACGTGTGTGTTGCTCCTGACGGCGTACGGATTCCCTACCGGGCATGAAATGACCCCTCGCGTTGGGAGGACCCGCGCCGAAGGGGACCCGGCAATCGTACCGCCGGGCCGCCCCCGCACCCACATCGCGACACCCCCTCGTCGCGGCGCGCCGACACCGGCGCGGACATCGCCGCGTGGTCACTCCGAACGACGCGCCTGGTGACCCGGGTACCCTTTGCGGCCTTCGATCGGGGATATTGAACTCATCACAACGCGAAAGAGGAACCCGGTGCCACTGACCGACGACGCGACGTCGCCGGTGGTTGCCGTGCGCCCGAATCCGTCGAGCGCGGTGACCGCTCCGCTCGACACCTCGACCCGGACGCCGCGCCGGCCGGCCCCGCTCGCCGGCGACACCGACGTTCCCGGTGTCACCGCCCCCGCCTCGCGTGACGTCGCGGTCGCGCCCGCATCGGCACGGAAGGCGACGGACGCGCAGAAGCCCGAGGGCGTCGACGAGCCCGTCCCGGCGAACGGCGCAAAGGAAGCATCCGGCTCGGACGACGCCGAGAACGAACCCGGTCCCCCGGTACTGCCCAACATGCACCGGGTGGTGTGGCGGACGATCGTGAAGTCCTGGGACGACGGGATCATCGGCTGGGCGGCCCAGGCCGCGTTCTGGCAGGCGCTGTCACTGCCCCCGTTGCTGCTCGGACTGCTCGGTTCGGTCGGTTACGTCGCGGGCTGGTTCGGACCCGGCACCGTCGACATCGTCTACGACCGCATCATCGAGTTCGCGCAGCGCACCTTCACCGAGACGGTGGTCGACGACCTGATCACCCCGACCGTGGACAGCGTCCTGGGACGGGGCCGCATCGGACTCATGTCGGTCGGCTTCATCCTGTCGCTGTGGGCCGGCTCGTCGGCGATGTCGTGTTTCATCGCCTCCATCGCCAAGGCGCACGATCAGCACGAGGTGCGGAATCCGGTGTGGCAGCGGTTCTTCGCGCTGTTCCTCTACGTCGGCTTCTTGTTCGTCGCGGTGTTCCTGCTGCCGCTGGTCGCACTCGGACCGAACTACCTGCGGGCCATCGTCCCGGAGTCGTGGGGCTCGTTCGTGACCACACTCATCGACTACGGCTACTTCCCGTTCGTCGCCGTGCTGCTGCTGTTCGTGCTCACCACGCTCTACCACCTGGCGCTGCCCAATCCGCTGCCGTGGCACCGGCTCATCGGCGGCGCGATCGTCGCGGGCGTGTTCTTCTGGGTCGCGAGCTACGTGCTGCGCATCTACCTGACCAAGATCACCGAGGCAGGTGTGTCCTACGGGGCGCTGGCGACGCCGATCGCCTTCCTGCTGTTCACCTTCTCGCTCGGCTTCGGCATCGTCATCGGGGCCGAGTTCAACGCCGCGGTGCAACAGTTCTGGCCGGCCAAGGCGTCCACGACGACCCAGGTCCGGCACTGGGTCAACTCACAGACCTCCGACCTCACCGGTCAGCTCAAGACGATTCCCGACCGGTTGTCGTCGGGACCGATCCGACGCCCCACGCGCGACCGCGGGGGCGACTGACCGGTCCCGACGGACCCCCTCGCTACTTGCGCAGCTTGGCGTAGATCTTCTTGCACTTGGGGCACACCGGCGAACCCGGCTTGGCCGCGCGGGTCACCGGGAAGGTCTCGCCGCAGAGCGCGACCACGTGGCTGCCCATCACGGCGCTCTCCGCGATCTTGTTCTTCTTCACGTAGTGGAAGAACTTGGGCCGGTCGTCGTCACTGCTGTCGGTGGCGTCGGCGTCGGACCTCTCATCGGTCTCGGTGTCGGTCCACTCGTCGAGATCGGGGCGTTCGATGGTTTCAGTTGCCATTGCTCTATTGTGCGTCACCGGGGAACCGCGAGCACAGGTGCCCGGAATCCATCAGTGCAATGAGCAACCGAAAGTGGGACAGTGGAGAGGGTGTTCGAACAAAGGGATTCCATGGGCGCGACCGGCAATGAGCCGCACGACCCCCACGAGGAGTCGAGACGATTCGGTAGGTCGGCGCATCCGGCCGTGTCCGCCGAGACCTTCCTGATCACCGACGCCCAGGACTCGCTCGAGGCGCAGCAGAAGGCCCGCGTCCGCAAGTACCTGATCATGATGGCGTTCCGCGTCCCTGCGCTGATCGTGGCCGGCATCGCCTACTCGATCACCGGCTCCGGACTCCTCGCCCTGGCCATCGTCGCCATCTCCATCCCGCTGCCGTGGATGGCCGTGTTGATCGCCAACGACCGTCCACCCCGCAAGCGTGGTGAGGTCCCGCACTACAAGTACGGTGCCGACGATCACGTCGTCGGCCCGCCCGCCCTCTCGCGCACCGAACAGCAGCTCCCCCACCGCACCGTCGACGGGCATGTCGTAGACCCCGACGACTGACCCATCGCCGAACCCGACGACCGCCGCCGCGGCCGCCGCGGGTTCCCCCGCGTTCGACATCTCAGCAACTTCTCAGCCACTCCTGCGAATCGGCGAAAGTCTTCGCAGGTCACCAAGCCTCCTTCGGGTTTGCGCCGAATGACTTTCGGGAACTATCGCCAACATCTGGACGTTGGACCCAGTGAACGCATTCAAGTCAGGAGGCCGCATGTCACGCTCGACAGTTGCACGTTCGACCCCGACCACAGGTTTCGCCGATCCCGCTGCCCCGGGCACCCGCCCGGCGATGACGGAGCAGGATCTCGACGCCCAGTCGCCCGCCGCGGACCTCGTCCGCGTCTACCTCAACGGGATCGGACGCACCGCTCTCCTCAACGCAGAGCAGGAGGTCGAACTCGCCAAGCAGATCGAGGCCGGCCTCTACGCCAAGCACGTCCTGGCCACCAAGAAGCGCCTCTCGGCCACCAAGAAGCGTGACCTGGCGACCATCGTCCGCGAGGGTGAGGCCGCACGCGCCCACCTGCTCGAGGCGAACCTCCGCCTCGTCGTCTCGCTGGCCAAGCGCTACACCGGCCGCGGCATGCCGCTCCTGGACCTCATCCAGGAGGGCAATCTGGGTCTGATCCGCGCCATGGAGAAGTTCGACTACGCCAAGGGCTTCAAGTTCTCGACGTACGCCACCTGGTGGATTCGTCAGGCCATCACCCGCGGCATGGCCGATCAGAGCCGCACGATCCGGCTCCCCGTCCACCTCGTCGAGCAGGTGAACAAGCTCGCCCGCATCAAGCGTGAGCTCCACCAGCAGCTCGGTCGTGAGGCCACCGACGAGGAACTGGCCAACGAGTCCGGCATCCCGGCCGAGAAGATCGCCGATCTGCTCGACCACAGCCGCGACCCGGTGAGCCTCGACATGCCGGTCGGCAGCGACGAAGAGGCACCGCTCGGCGACTTCATCGAGGACGCCGAGGCCACCTCCGCCGAGAACGCCGTCATCGCCGGTCTGTTGCACTCCGACATCCGCGCGGTTCTCGCGACTCTCGACGAGCGCGAGCAGCAGGTCATCCGGATGCGCTACGGCCTCGACGACGGCCAGCCGCGCACCCTCGACCAGATCGGCCGCATGTTCGGACTGTCGCGCGAGCGCGTGCGTCAGATCGAGCGCGAGGTCATGGGCAAGCTGCGCGCCGGCGATCGTGCCGAGCGCCTGCGCGCCTACGCCAGCTGACGTTCCCGCTCTCCTGGCTCAACCGTCTCCTAGCTCAATCGTCTCGGTCCGGTGTCCCGCCTGTCGGGCACCGGGCCGACTCGTATCTGGGCGTTGAGCACCGCGGCGCCGTCGACCGACACCAGGATCGGATCGCAGAGCACCTCGCGCACCTCCGGGATGTCGTCGACGAGCGTGGAGATCCGTAGCAACAGGTCGACGAGCGCCTCCTTGTCGGCCGGTTCCTCACCCCGATAACCGGAGAGGAGCGGCGCCGAGCGCGGCTCGTCGATCAGCTCACGGGCGTCGAGTTCGGTGAGCGGGACCGCCCGGTAGCCGTGGTCGCCGAGCAGGTCGAAGGTCCGCCCCGACAACCCGAACGAGATCACCGACCCGAACGACTGGTCGTCGCGGACGCGGATGACCGTGCCGACACCCTTCGGGGCCATCTTCTGCACGTGCAGGACGTGGTCGCCGGTGAGTTCGCTCAATTCGGCGAAGGCGTTGACCACCGCCGTCGCGTCGGGCAGGTCGAGCCGGGCGCCCTCACGGTCGAGTCGACCCCGCCACTTGGGCGAGGTGGCCTTCACCGCGACCGGGAAGCCGAGTTCGCGCGCCGCCGCCGACGCCTCGTGCATCGTCCTGACCTCGCGGAACGGGACGACCGAGATGCCGTACCAGCGCAGCAGTTTCGCCGAGTCGACCTGGCCGAGGAGCCGGTCCGACGACCGGCCGTTCGAGTCCATCGCCTCGCGTACGTACATGCGGGCCGCCTCGGGGTCGGTGCCCTCGGCGCGGTGGACCACCGACTCCGGCCGCAACCTCCACTTCGCGTACTGCCAGGCACGGGCCAGCGACGCCGCGGCGCGCTCCGGGCTGGCGTACGACGGGATGGACCCGCGTTCGGGCATCCCGTTCGGGCCGGGCCTCGTGAGCCCCTGCGGGATGCCGTCGACGGCGAGGAACGTCGTGACGATCGGCTTCTCGCCGTCCGCACCCGGGGTGTTGGCCGCGGCCATGAGCGCGCGGGCGTGCCAGTCGGCGTCCACGGCCACCGGCGGCACGAAGACGACGATGATCGCGTCCACGCCGGGGTCGGTCATCGCCGCGGAGACGGCATCCTCGAACAGTTCCTCCGACGCTCCCGCGCCGAGGTCGATGTTGTCGACCACCTCGAGGCCGCCGGTGCGTGCCTGGTCGGCGGCGAGGCTGCCCAGCACCGATGAGTTGCCGATGATCCGCACGCGGGGGCCGCGTGGCAGCGGCTGGTAGGCGAACAGCGCCGCGCAGTCGAACAGTTCGGGGATCGTCTCGACCTGGATGACACCGGCCTGTTCGAGCATCATGCGTGCGATCTGGTCGTCGAAGTTGGCCGTCGACCGGGCCGCCCGGACCGGGCTCATGGCCCCGGCGCCCGACTTCACCGCGACGATCGGTTTGGCCCGCGACACCCGCCGCGAGATGCGGGAGAACTTGCGCGGGTTACCGAAACTCTCGAGGTAGAGCAGGATCACGTCGGTCGAGGAGTCGCTGTCCCAGTACTGCAGCAGGTCGTTACCCGAGACGTCGGCGCGGTTGCCCGCGGAGACAAAGGTCGACAACCCGATCTGTCGTCGCGCCGCGGTGTCGAGGATCGCGATGCCCAGCGCACCGGACTGGCAGAAGAACCCCACGCGGCCGGCCGCCGGGATCCGCGGTGCGAGTGTCGCGTTGAGCGCGATCCCGGCATCGTTGTTGGCCACGCCCAGCGCGTTCGGGCCGACGAGCCGCATGCCGTGTTCCCGGACCTGTGCGACGAGACGACGCTCGTTCTCCAGGCCCTCCTCCTCGCCGGAGTCACCGAAACCGGCCGACACGATGACCAGCGTCCGCACACCCTTCACCAGACAGTCGTCGAGGACGTCGTCGACCCGGGACGCCGGGACCGCGACCACCGCGAGGTCCACCGGGTCCGGGATGTCACGGACGGTCTCGTAGGCGCGGATGCCGCGGACCGACGGCGGCCGTTCACGGGTCCGCTTCCGACTCGAGGTCGTCGGGCGGCCGAGCCGCTGCGCGTCGCGACCGGGCTCCTCCTCGACGCGGGCCGGCCCGTTCACCGGGAAGACCGGACCGGTGAACCCGCCGGCGATGATGTTGGCCAGCAGCGCATTCCCGACCTTGTTCGGATCGGTCGAGGCGCCGATGACCGCGACCGAGGTGGGGCGCAGCAGGTTCGCGACGCTGCGGGCCTCCGACGCGTTCTCGCGGGCGTTGCGCACCGACAGGAGCGCCTCGGTCGGGTCGATGAGGAACTCCACGTGCACCGTCGAGCCGTCGAAGCTGCGGGCGAGCTGGTAGCCCGCGTCGCGGAACACGGCGACCATGTTCGGGTTCTCGCTGAGCACCTCGGCCTCGAAGCGGGTGAAGCCGTTCTCGGCCGCGGCGCCGGCGAGGTGTTCGAGGAGGATCGGTCCGAGACCGCGTCCCTGGTGTTCGTCGGCGACGACGAAGGCTACCTCGGCCGATTCCGGCTTGCCGTCGAAGGCGAGTCCCTCGTAGATGCCGACGGCGATGATCTCGCCGCCGAGCACCGCCACGATCGCCACGCGCTGTTGATGGTCGACAGTTGTCATCCGCGCGACCTCGCGGGGCGGCAGTGTCGGCGTCGGGCCGAAGTACCGCATGTAGCGGGTGCGTTCGGAGAGCTTGGAATGGAAGGCGACGATCCGCTCGGCGTCGTCGGGGACGATCGGACGCAGGTGCACGACCCCGCCGTCGGAGGCCAGCACGTCGGCGATCCAGTGTCGCGGATAATCCCACGCGCCACGGGGTTCGGGCTGATCGGCCAGTGTTTGCGGCGCAGTTTGGGTTTGCTCTGGGGTGGACGACACGTCCTGATCAGTCACGGGGATCCTCCGGGTCGAGACCGTGCAGAGGGTACACCGCGCGGCGGGTCGCGAGGATCGCGCGATCGGTCTGTCGCTGTGCTGTTGCACTCACCCCTTCGAACGGCTCCTGACCTGCATCGCCGTCCCACGGCTGATAGTCGACGTCGCCGCCGTCGCCCATCACCCCGACCGGCGGTCGCGCATAGTCGGAATGCACCTGGGTGGAGATCTGTTCGGCTGTGGCACACCAGGATTCGTCGATGGTCGTGGTGGGGTCGATCTCCCGGCCGAGGGCCACGCCGAGCAGATGGGTCCAGCTGCGGGGCACCACGTTGACCACGCCGTAGCCACCGCCGCCGACCGCGATCCACCGTCCCTCGCAGTACTTGTCGGCAAGATCACGCATCGCGATCATCGCCGCACGCTGACCCTCGACGGTCAGCGACAGATCCGTCAGCGGATCGGCGCGGTGACTGTCGGCGCCGCACTGGCTGACGATGATCTGTGGTTTGAACTCGGCGACGAGCGACGGCACGACAGCGTGGAACGCCCGCAGCCACAGGCGATCCTCGGTGTTGGGCATCAGCGCGAGGTTGACCGCACTCCCCTGCGCGTCGCCGTCGCCGACCTCGGTCGGCCAGCCCGTCCCCGGCCACAGCGTCGCGGGATGCTGGTGCAGCGAGACCGTCATCACGCGCGGGTCCGCCGCGAACTCCACCTGGACACCGTCGCCGTGGTGGGCGTCGACGTCGATGTAGGCGATCCGGTCGAAACCTTTGTCCAGCAGATAGCGGATCGCGATAGCGCAGTCGTTGTAGATGCAGAACCCCGCGGCGCGGGCCTTCATCGCGTGGTGCATGCCGCCGCCGATGTTGACCGCGCGGGTCGCGGCACCGGACGCCACGGTCTGCGCGGCTGCCAGTGTGCCGCCGACGAGGAGGCGGGCGGCCTCGTGCATCCCGGCGAACACGGGGTTGTCGGCGTCGCCCAGTCCGAACAGTCGCTCGAGCAGCGGTCCCGACAGCGACGCGGTCCCGGAACCCACCGCGCGGACGGCGTCGATGTAGTCGCGGGTGTGCACCACGGTGAGGGCGTCGTCGTCGATGGCCTGCGGCGGTACGGTCTCGACGTCGTCGAGCACCCCCAGGCTCTGGGCGAGGGTCATCGTGAGCGCGAGCCTCACGGGATTCATCGGGTGGGTGTGGGCCCACCGGTAGGACAGGAAGTCCTCGCTCCAGATGACGGCCGTCGTGGAAGTGTCGGTCACAGGTTCAGGCTAGTGGTTCAGCTCGCGGGCGGGTGCACGATGTCGGTTCGGCCACATATGGGTACGGTCGGGGTCGTCGCCGGGGTGCGCCGGGCGCGTGAGAGGGCTGTCACCGTGGGCGAACAGGGTAATCTTGGCGGGGACGAAAGGGATTGGGCACAGTGAACGATCTGGTTGACACCACCGAGATGTATCTGCGGACGATCTACGACCTCGAGGAAGAGGGGATCGTGCCGCTGCGGGCGCGCATCGCCGAGCGCCTCGACCAAAGCGGCCCGACCGTCTCCCAGACCGTCGCCCGTATGGAGCGCGACGGACTCCTGCGCGTCGCCGGTGACCGCCACCTCGAACTGACCGAGCGCGGCCGTTCGCTGGCCGTCGCGGTCATGCGCAAGCACCGCCTGGCCGAGCGACTCCTGGTCGACGTCATCGGCATGCCCTGGGATCAGGTCCACGAGGAGGCCTGCCGCTGGGAGCACGTGATGAGCGAGAACGTCGAGCGCCGTCTGCTCGCCGTGCTCGAGTACCCGACCACCTCCCCCTACGGCAACCCGATCCCGGGCCTGGATCTGCTCGGTGTCGAGGTGCCCTCGGCCGATGACGGCGCCACCCGGATCGCGGATCTGCCCGCGGGCGACACCGTGGCGGTCATCGTGCGGCGGCTGTCCGAGCACGCACAGTCCGACGTGGGTCTCATCTCGCATCTGCGGGAGGCCGGTGTGGTTCCGAACGCCCGCGTGACGGTGACCAACGTCGCCGGCACCATCACGATCAACACGCCCGGACACGAGGGCCTCGAGCTCTCCGCCGACATGGCGCATTCGGTCTTCGTCGAGAAGGTCGTCGAAAAAGTCTGACGCAGTAGAAGTCTGACCCAGGGGTTGTGCAGAGATCACCCGGCCGCGCGCCGGGTGATCTCTGGCATCTGGACCCCGAGTTCGCGGGCGGTGCCGTAGGAGCCGTCGATCATCTCCCACAGCATCGTCGGCCGGACGCCGGCCCGCAGGGCGGTGTCGAGGAGGCAGGCCAGCTTCGCGTCCGGGTCGGATTCGAGGGCGACGTCGAGGGCGACCCCGGCGTACGCCCCTTCCCCGCCGATGTAGTGCAGGTGCGCGACCAGGGTCGCGGCGGCGGCCCGTCCCGGTCCGGAGAGGCGCCGCGTCAGTTCCCGCCAGACCGATTCGGCGTCGTCTCGTAGGTCGGTGACGGCGAGCGCGAGTGCGGCGTCGCGGACCGGGGGGCGTCGGACGGCCTGTTCCAGCACGGCGACCTCCGCACAGTCCAGCGGTGCCCCGCCGTCGGCGACCACCCCTATCAGTAGGTTCAGCAGCACCGCGTCGGACATCGCCGGGACGTCGACCCGGCCGGCCTCGCAGTACGAGCAGCGTCGTGCGGCGCAGCACTCGCCGGGAAGGGGTTCGAGCATGGCCCGCATCTCCGACCGGCGCGGCAGGATGCGCCGACCCGATTTCACCGCCTCGGCGATGGCGGTCGGGCAGGTCTGCGGATCGTCGAGGACGCCCTGGCGATCGTCGAGGACGTCGACCGACCACGCCTGTCCGTCGGGACACCAGATCACCGACCATGCCGCACCGGGATCGAAGGCGGACAGGGCGAATCCGGTGGCGACACCCCCGATCGCGTCGAAGTGCCGGTCGGCGATCGCGAACACCCGTCGATAGCGAGGATCGTCGGCCGGATAGCGGTCGTCGGCGATGATCGCCACGACCTCGTCGGCGCCGTAGGAGTGGGTGATTGCCCCGAGTCCCGCGAGGACGGTGGACAGCTCGGAGGTCGGTTCGCCGGTGTCGTCGAGGGCGAGATCGTGGCGCATGGTGGCCGAGATCCCCCGGTCGGGTGCGAAGGCGACCACGATGATCGAACGCTCGGGGACGAAGCCGAGCAACGCCGGGATCGCCGTCAGCAGCGTCGTCGGATCGATGGGGTCACGGACGGGTCGGGAGGACGCGAAGGCGGGCATTCACGAAGCATCGGCCGCGGAATGCCATCCGGACGATGCGCGGGATGACCTGTGGACAACCGCCGCCGCCCGTCCACAGGCCGTGGTCGTGTCAGCCGAAGGCGGCCGACACCGCCTTGGTGAACAGCTCGTCGAGCGCCGCCGAATCCTCGGCGGGCACCGGACCTGCTGCGGGCCAACGATATTCGGCGTAGACGCGCACCCCGTCGCGCTGGCCGATCAGGGCGAGCGAGCTGATGGTGACCGGTGCGGTGCCACCACCGGTGACGATGGTCCGACGGATGGTCGCGGTGTCGACGCCGTCGCGTGCGGGCGGGGCGGGCAGGACCTCGGTGGTGACCGTCGACGACGCCCCGAACGTGGTCGTCGTCAGTTCCGGACACTTCTCGGCACGCTGCACGACGTCGGCGAGCGGGGTGCCGGCATGCGCGACGACGGTGGTCAGGGTCGAGCGTTCCGCGGTGCCGGGGCCGAGAAACGCGACGGCGCCGTCGGCGGAGACCGGGGCGGGTGCGCACTCGGGTGGCGAGACCTCGGTGTTCTCCTTCTGCCCCGGTGCCGGGCCACCGGTCACGTCGGCCAGGGCGTTGCCCACCGCCTGGGGTGGGATCGGGCTCGCCGGACCGCCCGGGAAATCCGATGCCGCCACCGACCTCGACGAGAGGTCGGGATTCGCCGGCTCGGCGTCTCCCACGATCGAACACGCCGAGAGCACACCACCGGCGAGAACGGCGCAGGCAGCGGCCAGTACGAGCACGGGCAGGCGGCGTCCGGAGGACGTAGGTGGTGCAGCGGTTGCCGGGGTCACAGCGATCTACTGTGCCACCGCAGGCGTCCGCTCACGCAGGTGACACACCCAGGGAGGGAATCCCTGACGCGACGATGTCGTTACATATTCGGTGTTCCGCCGGACGCCGGTGCTCAACCGCGACGAAGGTGCGAGACAATGAGACATATGACGAGAATCCGGCCGTGCTGTGCCACGGCCGCCACGTACAAGGAGGGATGACGTGGACGAGCAACCCGCGCGGAACGACGCGCTGTACGAACTCGCCTTTCCCGCTCCGCAGGTCACCCGCGCCGACGGCACTGGCCCGGTTCTGATCCATGCCCTCGAAGGGTTCGCCGACGCCGGCCACGCCGTCGCGCTCGCGGCCGCCCATCTCCGGGACAGCCTGGAATCGGAACTGGTCGCGACGTTCTCGTCCGACGAGCTGATGGACTACCGTTCCCGCCGCCCGACGATCTCGTTCAGCGGCGAGACCTTCACCGAGGTCGAGATGCCGGCCCTGACCCTGCACGCGATCCGCGACAACTCGGGCAAGGGCTTCCTGCTGCTGGCCGGTGCCGAACCGGATCTGCGGTGGGAGCAGTTCGTCGACGCGGTGCGCCGCCTCTCGGATCGGCTGGGCGTCACCGACGTCATCGGGCTCAACGCGATCCCGATGGCGGTGCCGCACACGCGGCCGCCGTCGATCACCGCGCACGGCAGCGACCCCGACGCGCTCGGCGATCTCCCCCGCTGGGGTTCGGCGATGAAGCTGCCCGCGAGCGCCTCGATGCTGCTGGAGCTGCGGATGGGTGAGCACGACTACCGGGCCTCCGGCCTGTCGGTCCATGTGCCGCACTACCTGGCGCAGACCAACTATCCGGCGGCCTCCGCGCGGCTGCTGTCCGCGGTCGCCGAGCTGGCCGGTCTCGACCTGCCGCTCGCGGCACTCGAGAGCGCCGCGGAGAAGGTGCGCGCCCAGGTCGACACCGAGGTCGAGGGCAACTCCGAGATCGAGTCGGTCGTCGCCGCACTGGAGACCCAGTACGACACCTTCACCCAGGCCGCCGAGGAGCGCGCGTCGCTGCTCGCCGCCGAGGAGTCGCTGCCCAGCGGCGACGAACTGGGCGCCGAGCTCGAGCGCTTCCTCGCCGAGCAGGCAGCCGAGCAGACCGCGAAGGACGACGAGCCCGGAGACGAGGGACCGCAATCGTCGATCTGACCGCGAGCCCGACGGCCCTGGTGCCCGTCGACGACGAGGACCAGGCGCTCGACACCTACACACAGTGGTGGACCGAACGTGGCCTCGACCTCTACGAGCACCAGGAAGAGGCCCTGCTCGAGCTACTCGCCGGCAGCCACGTCATCCTGGCGACCCCGACCGGTTCGGGGAAGTCGCTCGTGGCCGCCGGCGCACTGTATTTCGCGCGCTGCCGCGGCGAGCGGGCCTTCTACACCGCGCCGATCAAGGCGCTCGTCAGCGAGAAGTTCTTCGAACTGTGCGGCATGTTCGGCGCCGATCAGGTCGGCCTGCTGACCGGTGACGCGTCGGTCAACCCGGATGCACCGATCGTCTGCGCCACCGCCGAGATCGTCGCGAACCTCGCCCTCGCGGCGGGTGGTGACAGCGACATCGGGACGCTGGTCGCCGACGAGTTCCACTACTACGGCGAACCCGACCGCGGCTGGGCGTGGCAGGTCCCGCTCATCGAGTTGCCGTCCACGCAGTTCCTGCTGATGTCGGCGACGCTCGGCGACGTCTCGTTCTTCGTCGACGACCTCGCGCGACGCACCGGGCGGGACACGGTCGAGGTCACCGGCGCCCAACGGCCCGTGCCGCTCGTCCACGACTACGCGATGACCCCGATCCACGAGACGATCGCCGACCTCGTCGACCGTGGTCGCGCGCCGATCTACGTCGTGCACTTCACCCAGGCCGCCGCGGTCGAACGCG
Source organism: Gordonia metallireducens (assembly GCF_021245825.1). Classification (NCBI taxonomy): domain Bacteria; kingdom Bacillati; phylum Actinomycetota; class Actinomycetes; order Mycobacteriales; family Gordoniaceae; genus Gordonia; species Gordonia metallireducens. Next base: position 189,040 of record NZ_JAJQJP010000057.1, read on the forward strand.
CCCAGGCACTGCTGAGCGTGAAGATCTGCGACAAGGAGGAGAAGGCCGCGATCGCCGAGGCGATCGGCGACTTCCGCTTCTCCACCGGCTTCGGCAACACCCTGTCGAAGCTCCTGCGTTCGGGCATCGGCGTCCACCACGCCGGGATGCTCCCCCGCTACCGTCGCCTCGTCGAACGTCTTGCGCAGCAAGGACTTCTGAAGGTGATCGCCGGTACCGACACCCTCGGCGTGGGCATCAACGTACCGATCCGCACGGTGCTGTTCGCCGGGTTGAGCAAGTACGACGGCCGACGCGTCCGTCGCCTGCGGGCGCGTGAGTTCCACCAGATCGCGGGCCGTGCCGGCCGGGCCGGCTTCGACACCGTCGGCTATGTGGTCGCCCAGGCGCCCGAGCACGACGTGGAGAACGCCCGCGCCGTCGCCAAGGCCGGCGACGATCCGAAGAAGCTGCGGAAGCTGGTGCGCCGCAAGCCTCCCGAAGGTTTCGTGTCGTGGGGCGAGAAGACCTTCACCCAGCTGATCGACGCCCCCGACGAGCCGCTGCGGTCGCATTTCCAGATGACCACCGCGATGCTGCTCGAGGTACTCGGCCGTCCGGGCGACTGTTTCGCCGCCATCCGGCATCTGCTCGAGGACAACCACGAACCACGCGATCGGCAGCTACGCCACATCAAGCACACGATCGAGCTCTACCGGGGCCTGCGCGACGCCGGGATCGTCGTGCAGCTCGACGAGCCCGACGAGACCGGTCGGCACATCGCCCTCAGTGTGGACATGCCGGAGAACTTCGCGCTGACCAACCCGCTGTCGGCGTTCGCGATGGCCACGTTCGAGATCCTCGACCCCGAATCCTCCACGTACGCCCTCGATGTGATCTCGATTCTCGAGTCGACCCTGGAGAACCCGCGGCCGTTGCTGCTCGCCCAGCGCAAGGTCGCCCGGGACGCGGCGATCGCGGAGATGAAGGCCGACGGCATCGAGTACGAGGAACGGATGACGCGGCTGGAGGACATCACCTGGCCGCAGCCGCTGTTCGAGGAGATCTTCGGTGCGTTCGAGATCTACCGGCGCGGCCACCCCTGGGTGGCGTCGTTCCCGCCCAACCCGAAGTCGGTGCTCCGCGAGATGCTCGAGAAGGCGATGACCTTCACCGAGCTGATCTCCGCCTACGGTCTCGCCCGCAGCGAGGGCGTGGTGCTGCGCTACCTGTCCGACTGCTATCGGGTTCTGCGCCAGGGCGTTCCGACCAGCGCGGTGACGCCGGAGATCGAGCAGATCGTGGCCGATCTCGGCACCATGGTCCGCGAGGTCGACTCGAGTCTCGTCGACGAGTGGGAGGCGCTCGCCGCCCAGGCCGCGGAGGCCTGATCCCTCACACCGGCGTGACCGCGCCGGTGTCGGCGACGATCTCCGAGATGATCGTCGCGAGCTCTCGATACGCGTCGTCGTGGCGCGCGGACCGGCGGAAGACGACCCCGATCTGACGCCCCGGCCGCGGCGAGGCGAAGGTGGCGATCGCCAGGTCTCCCGAAGCCGTTTCCGAGGCGACCGCGGTCTGCGGGATGAGGGTCACCCCGAGCCCGCCGACGACGCAGTGCACGGCCGTCGTCAGGGACGCCGCGCGCGTCTGTCCCAGGTCGGGCCGGACCCCGGCAAGCGCACACACCTCCAGCGCCTGGTCACGCAGACAGTGCCCCTCGTCGAGAAGCAGCAACGGCAGGTCGGCCAGTGCGCTCGGGTCCACCCGCCGCTTGCCGGCGAGGGCGTGCCCGGCCGGCAGGGCGAGGACGAAATCCTCACGGTAGAGCGGAACCTCGGCGATACCGGGGACGTCGAGCGGCAGCGCCAGGAGTGCCACGTCGAGGGTGCCGCCCCGCAGCTGTTCGACGAGCCGCCCGGTCTGCTCCTCGACGACACGGGGCCGGAGGTCCGGCAGCTTGTCGGCGAGTCCGCGGAGCACCGCGGGCAGCACGTAGGGCGCGACCGTCGGGATGACGCCCAGCCGGATGGCACCGTGCAGCGGCTGGCCGGCACCCGCGGCCGCGGCGGTGAACTCGTCGACGGCATCGACGGCTGCCATCGCTCGCGACAGCAATTCCTCGCCGTCCTGGGTCAGCAGGACCCGACGGGTCGTCCGCTCTACGAGTGTCACGCCGAGACCCGTCTCGAGCGCCGAAAGGGCCTGGGACAGCGACGGCTGACTCACTCCCAGGTCCGCCGCGGCAGACCCGAAGTGCCTGCGCTGGGCGAGGGCCACGAACGCGCGCAGGCCGGCGATGGTGGGCTGATAAGTTTTATCGGGCATGGTTATCAGTGTAGTGCTACTAATCACGTTTCGCTTTTGCCGATTTTCCGGCACGATAGTACTCGTACGTCGCGAAAGTCTTTCGCGCGCAATTTCGGTACACCCCCTCAGCTGAAGGAGCGATACATGGCCCTGCTCACCATCGGTGACCAGTTCCCCGCCTACAACCTCACCGCCGTGATCGGTGGCGACCTCAGCAAGGTCAACGCCCAGCAGCCCGACGACTACTTCACCACCGTCACCTCCGACGACCACCCCGGTCAGTGGCGCGTCGTCTTCTTCTGGCCGAAGGACTTCACCTTCGTGTGCCCGACGGAGATCGCCGCATTCGGCAAGCTGAACGACGAGTTCGCCGATCGTGACACCCAGGTGCTCGGCGCCTCGGTCGACAACGAGTTCGTCCACTTCCAGTGGCGTGCACAGCACGAGGACCTGAAGACCCTGCCGTTCCCGATGATGAGTGACCTCAAGCGCGAGCTGGCCACCGCCGCAGGCGTTCTCAACGCCGACGGTGTCGCCGACCGCGCCACCTTCATCATCGACCCGAACAACGAGATCCAGTTCGTGTCGGTCACCGCCGGCTCCGTGGGCCGCAACGTCGACGAGGTCCTGCGCGTCCTCGACGCCCTGCAGTCCGACGAACTGTGCGCCTGCAACTGGAAGAAGGGCGACCCGACGATCAACGCCGGCGAGCTCATGACCTCGGGCGTCTAGAGAAGGAGATCACGATGAGCATCGACAACCTCAAGGAAGCACTTCCGGAGTACGCGAAGGACCTCAAGCTCAACCTCGGTTCGATCAGCCGCACCACCGCGCTGAACGAGGAGCAGCTGTGGGGCACCCTGCTGTCGACCGCAGCCGCCACCAAGAGTGCCAAGGTGCTCTCCGAGATCGCCGACGAGGCCGCTGACAACCTGTCGGCCGAGGCCTACAACGCCGCACTCGGTGCCGCGTCGATCATGGGTATGAACAACGTGTTCTACCGCGGTCGCGGTTTCCTCGACGGCAAGTACGACGACCTGCGTCCCGGCCTGCGGATGAACATCATCGGCAACCCCGGTGTCGACAAGGCCGCGTTCGAGCTGTGGTCGTTCGCCGTGTCCTCGATCAACGGCTGCGGGCACTGCGTCGCCGCCCACGAGAACACCCTCCGTGAGGCCGGCGTCGACCGCGAGGCCATCCTCGAGGCCCTCAAGGTCGCCTCGATCGTGGCCGGCGTGGCCCAGGCCATCGCCACCACCGAGGTGCTCGCGAACGCCTGATCGGGCAACACATACGACGAAGCCCGGCTGCCTTTCGGTAGCCGGGCTTCGTCGTGTCCGACAGTGTTCGGCCCGTCAGCTCAGCGCGGCGCGGATGCGGTCGGCCATCTCACCGACCTCGTCGGTCGACATGACGAACGAGGGCGAGATCTGCAGCGCGCCCTGGCCGGCGGCACGGGTGCTGACGCCGTGCTCGCGCAGCTTAAGGACCGCGGCCGGCGCGGTGGCCGGGTCGGCGAGCTGGACCGCGGTGACCGCACCGAGGCCGGTGCGCACCTCGGCGACCGCGTCGAGGTCGGCCAGCGGGGCCAGCGCCGTCGCGAGGTCGCCCTCGAGGCGCGACGCCTCGGCGAGCAGATTCTCCCGGCGGATGATCTCCAGGTTGGCCAGCGCGGCGGCCGCCGCGGCGGCGTGACCGCCGTAGGTGTAACCGTGGCGCCACCAGACACCTCCGGCGAAGAACGGCTCGGCGACGCGCGGGGCGATGAACACCGCACCCATCGGCACGTAGCCGGAGGTGAGGCCCTTGGCGGTGGTGATCATGTCGGGCTGGAGGTCGAAGCGCGCCGAGGCGAACCACGAGTCGCCGCCGATACGGCCGAAGCCGGTGACGACCTCGTCGACGACGAACAGGATGTCGTGATCGCGGCAGATGGCGCGGACCTCGTCGAGGTATCCGGCCGGCGGCAGGTAGATGCCACCGGCGCCGATGATCGGCTCGCAGAAGAACGCGGCGATGTTCTCCGCGCCGACCCGCTCGATCAGACCGAGCAGGCTCTTCGCGTCGTCCCAGTCGACGTTCTGCACGTCGTGCATGAGCTCGCCGTAGCCGTCGTGGTTGAGCGGGATGCCCGCCAGCGACGTACCCGCGGCATGCATGCCGTGGTAGGCCTTGGTCCGGCTGACGACGACGCGCTTGGCGGGTTTGCCCTGCTCCACCCAGTAGCGGCGGGCCAGCTTGACCGCGGTGTCGACCGAGTCGCTGCCGCCCGAGGTGAAGAAGATCTTCGACCCGGGCACCGGCGCGATCGCGGCCAGCTCGTCGGCGAGCTGCAGCGTGACGTCGCTCGCGATGTCACCGAAGTTCGAGTAGTGCGCGATCGTGCCCAGCTGACGCGACACCGCGTCGGCGATCTCGGTGCGGCCGTGGCCCACGTTGGTGAACCAGAGACCGGCGGTCGCGTCGATGTATTCCTTGCCGTCGCGGTCCCAGATACGGGTCCCCTCGCCCTTGGTCACGACGAAGGGTCCACTCGCGGTCACCGCACCCATGTCGGCGAAGCCGTGCCACAGAGCACCAGAAGTTTCAGACATGCCCACCATGATGCCGGGCGAGGTGAGCGCTCCCCGCATCGACCCATATCCTGGAGTCATCATGTCGGTCGAGTCCCCAGATCCAGCCCCGCGAGATCCTCAGCCCGGCATCTCCCGTTCCGAACTGCAGCGTTCGCTCGACGAGGTCGCGATCCTCGACGCGCACCGTCTACGCCGCCGGGTCGACAAACTGGGCCGCACCCCCGACCCGCGTAAATGGGGACAACTCGTCGCCGACGTCGAGAAGGCCCGGGGCCGCCTCGACCGTCGACGGGCCACCGTGCCGGTGCTGCGCTTCCCCGACGAACTCCCCGTCTCGGCTGCCCGCGAGGAGATCGCCGACGCGATCCGGGACCACCAGGTCGTGGTGGTCGCCGGCGAGACCGGGTCCGGCAAGACCACGCAGCTGCCGAAGATCTGCCTCGAACTCGGCCGCGGTATCCGCGGCACGATCGGCCACACCCAGCCGCGACGTATCGCCGCGAGCTCGGTGGCCAAGCGCATCGCCGACGAGACCGACACCGAACTCGGTGACGCGGTCGGCTATTCGGTCCGGTTCACCGACCGCTCGGGCGCCGACACCCTGATCCGCGTGATGACCGACGGCATCCTGCTCCGCGAGATCGCCACCGACCCGATGCTGCGGCGCTACGACACCCTCATCATCGACGAGGCCCACGAGCGCAGCCTCAACATCGATTTCATCCTCGGCTATCTGCGACGGCTGCTGCCGCAGCGACCGGACCTGAAGGTGATCATCACCTCGGCGACGATCGAACCCGCCCGTTTCGCACGGCATTTCAGCACTCCGGAGACATCGGTCCCGGTGATTGAGGTGTCGGGTCGTACCTACCCCGTCGAGATCCGTTACCGGCCGCTGAGTCTGCAGGAACGCCCGGACAGCGGTGACGACACCGGTGGCGGCGAGCACGCCGACCTCGACCAGATCCAGGGCATCGACGCCGCGATCGACGAACTGTGGGCCGGTGGCCGCGGCGACATCCTGGTGTTCCTCCCCACCGAGCGCGACATCCGCGAGACCGCGGATGCCTTGAAGCGTCGGACCGGATCCGGCCGGAACGGCGGCGCGGAGATCGTCCCGCTGTTCGCGCGGCTGTCGATCGCCGACCAGCAGAAGGTCTTCGCCCCGTCCAACGGTCGCCGGATCGTGTTGGCCACCAACGTCGCCGAGACCTCGGTCACGGTGCCCGGGATCCGCTACGTCATCGACACCGGCACGGCCCGCATCAGCCGGTACTCGACCCGCACCAAGGTCAACCGGCTTCCCATCGAACCCGTTTCGCAGGCCAGCGCCCGCCAGCGCGCCGGCCGATGCGGTCGCGTCGCCCCCGGCGTGTGTATTCGGCTCTACAGCGAGAACGACTTCGACGCCCGGCCCGCGTTCACCGATCCGGAGATCCTGCGCACCAACCTCGCCGCCGTCATCCTCCAGATGACCTCGCTGAAACTCGGTGAGATCGCGGACTTCCCGTTCGTGCAGCCGCCTGACGACCGCGCCATCCGCGACGGCATGGGCGTGCTGGCCGAGCTCGGTGCGATCACGGTGAGCCGTGAGGGCGGTCCGCCGCGCCTCACCCCCGTCGGCCGCTCGATGTCCCGTATCCCCGTCGATCCGCGGATCGCCCGGATGCTCATCGCCGGCCGCGAACTCGGCTGTCTCGACCACCTGTTGGTCATCGCCTCCGCGATGTCGCTGCCCGATCCCCGCGAACGTCCGGCCGAGCATCGCGAGGCCGCCGACGCCTCCCACCGTCGCTTCGTCGTGCCGCAGTCGGACTTCCTGGCCTACGTCGAGCTGTGGCGCTACCTCGAGGAGCAGCGGAAGGAGTTGTCCAGCAGCAAGTTCCGGCGGATGTGCGAACGGGAGTTCCTGCACTTCCTGCGCATCCGGGAATGGCGCGACCTGCATCGCCAGCTCACCGAGATCGTCAAGGACCTCGACTGGCCGGTGAGTCCGGCCGGTTCCGACCTCCCCGAGGTCGACGCCGACGCGGTCCACCGCGCCATCCTCTCGGGTCTGCTGTCCAACATCGCCGCGCGCAACACCGAGGGCCGCGAGTTCACCGGGGCCCGCAACACGACCCTGATGATCTTCCCGGCGTCCCCGCTCGCCAAGAAGCCGCCGTCGTTCATCATGGCCGCCGAGGTCCTCGAAACCTCTCGCCTGTTCGCGCACACGGTCGCCGGCATCGATCCGTTGTGGGCGGAGAAGCTGGCCGGCGATCTGGTCAAACGCACGTACAGCGAGCCGCACTGGTCGTCGAAGCGCGGTGCCGCGATGGCCTACGAACGGGTCACGCTGTACGGCGTCACACTCGTCGCGCAACGTCGCGTCGACTACGGCCCCATCGACCCGGTCGTCTCCCGCGAACTGTTCATCCGCCATGCCCTCGTCGAGGGCGACTGGCGTACCCAGCACCCGTTCTTCGAACGCAACCGCGCCCTGCTCGAAGCGGCCTCCGACGTCGAGAACCGCATGCGCACGCGCGGGTTGGTGATCACCGAGGATCAGCTCTTCGAGTTCTACGACAAGCGCGTCGGCCCCGAGGTCACCTCCGCACGGCACTTCGACACGTGGTGGAAGAAGGCCCGACGTTCTGACGCGGCTCTGCTCGATCTGAAGCCCGAGGACGTCGCGGCGAGCACCGAGGCCGCGCCCACCGACTACCCGGGTGCCTGGCAACAGGGCGACACACGATTCGAACTCCGCTACCGGTTCGAACCCGGCGCACCCGATGACGGTGTCACCGTGATCATCCCGCGCGCTCTGCTCCCCCATGTGCGCTCGGCGGGTTTCGACTGGTCGGTGCCCGGCATGCGGACGGAACTGGCCACCGCACTGGTGAAGTCGCTGCCCAAGCAGCTGCGCAAGTCGATGTCCCCGGCACAGCGTTTCGCCGAGCTGGCCCTGGCGCGCCTCACACCCCGGAGCGAACCGCTCACGGTCGGGCTCGCACGCGAGCTCACCACGATCACGCAGATGACGGTCACCGCAGCCGATTTCGACGTCGACCGGGTTCCGGCCCACCTCAGGATGCACTTCGCGGTGGTCGACGACGCCGGAAAGATCACCGCGCGTGCCGATTCCATCGCCGAACTCCAGCGTGCGGGCACCCCCGCCGCGACGAAGACGGTGAAGCGCACCCTGTACCGCACCTGGACCGACGAGGGCATCGGCACGCTCGCCGCCCAGCGGACCGTCGACATCGCCGGACAGCGCCTCACCCGCTACCCGACAATCGACGCGATCACCGACGATGCCGGGCGAACCCGCGGGGTGGTCGTGATCGACGCAGCCTCGGAGCAGACCCGTGATCGGTTGGCGGAGAGAGGGATCGTCGCACTGCTCGACCTCGCGATCCCGCCGCTGCACCGACGGGTCGCCGGTTCACTCGGGGCGGCGGGCCGACTCGCGTTGAGTCAGAGTCCCTACCCGGATCTCGATGCGCTGCTGGCCGACTGCACACGCCGCGCCATCCGCGATGTCGTCGCGGGCCTCGACGCCGGCACGCTGTCCGCGGTGCGCTCACCCGAGGCGTTCCGCGCGCTCACGGAGAAACTGCGGCCGCGGATCTCCGAATCGGCGCCGGAGTATTTCTCTCTCGCTGTCGAATCCCTCGGGTGGGTGGCGCCGGTACGCGCCGCGATCGACCGTCATGCCGGTTCACTCGCAGCCGACGACGTCGCCGAACAGCTCGACAATCTCGTCTTCGACGGCTTCATCGCCGCCACCGCGCGACGACATCTGGAGAACGTGCCGCGCTATCTCGCGGCGGCCGAAGCCCGGTTGACGGCACTGCCGGCCTCCGCGGCCCGGGACCAGGCCGGAGTGGCCGTCGTCGACCGGGTGACCGAGCGGTGGGCCCAGCGACTGACGCAGGTGCCCGAGCACCGGAAGGCGGTCGTCAACGACGAGGCGCAGTGGCTCGTCGAGGAGCTGCGGGTGGGATTGTTCGCCGAGCGACTCGGTACCGCGTACCCGGTGTCGGAGAAGCGGGTCCTACGAACTCTTGACCGACTCGGCTGAGGCCTTTCCGGAATCGGACGACGCCGAACGCAGGTCGTCGATCTCGCGCTGGAAGTCCTCGACGGAGTCGAACGAGCGATACACCGACGCGAAGCGCAGGTAGGCAACCTCGTCGAGGTCGCGCAGCGGCTTGAGAATCGCGAGTCCGACCTCGTTGCTGGGGATCTCGGCCGATCCGCTGGCACGTACCGTGTCCTCGACCTGCTGGGCGAGCTGTGCCAGCGCGTCCTCGGCGACGTGGCGTCCCTGGCATGCGCGCCGGACGCCCCGCATCACCTTCTCGCGACTGAACGGTTCGGTGACCCCGTTGCGTTTGACCACCGCGAGCACTGCGCTCTCCACGGTCGAGAAGCGTCGCCCACACTCCACGCAGGAGCGGCGACGCCGGATGGCCTGCCCCTCATCAGCGACACGCGAGTCGATGACCTTGGTGTCGTCGTTCTTGCAGAAGGGGCAGCGCATCGTATCCTCACGCAGGTCACGGGACACTCTGATGCAGCCGGGCCGCATGCCAGGCCGGTAGTCGGCCGGTCCCTGTGACATCGAGGATACCGCCCGCGCTCAGTGATACCGGGGGGCGAGGAGGGGCTGGCCGACGCGAAGGCCGCTGGACGGGAGGTCGTTCAGCTGGATGATCTCGTCGACGACCGCCTCGCGGGGCATCTCCGGGGCGACGCGTGATGCGATGGTGCTCAGCGAGTCGCCCGAGCGCACGTGGACGACCTCGGTGCCGACCGAGGAAGGCGTGACCGTTGCGGCGTAGTTCTGCCCGACGACCGCGATGACCCACACCGCCAGGGCGAGTCCGACGCCGGCCAGGATTGCCGTCGCCGTGCGCCGGCGCCGGCGGATGACCGCCGAGGGGGCGGGCTGCGCGGGATGCTGGGCCGGGACGACGGGTCCACGACCGCGCAGGCCGACCGGCGAGGCGCACTGGGTGGAGGCGACCCGACGGACCCGAACCACCGACTCGGGCACCGGGCGGCCGTCGGCGGGACGGCGGCCGTCGCCGCGGCGCATCGGGCGCGGACGTTCCAGGATGTCACCGCGGACCGGATCGGTGGAGCGGACGGGGTCGATGAGAGTGGCGGTGCGCATGGTGCCCTCCGTGTTTCCGGTCGAACTCTGTCCGTGCGTCCGACTGCGTCGTCGGCGTTCGAACTGTTCGAGTGTCGATCACCTGTTCGATGAACTGATGTTCGAATTTGTAGCACGGCACTCCGACAATTGTCTCGCGACACGTCGAACAAATGTTTGATGCGGTCGGCATTCTGGGCTAGGGTCGTCGGCAGACAAGCGATCTACCAGCACGTTCGGAAATCGAGAGGAAGCCCGATCATGAGCGATGACGGCGGTAAGCGCACCGGAGCGCGGGGCGCCGACGAGCCCGTCACCCCGGCAGACATAGCGGCGGCCGAGGCCTCGCTGACGCCGCGGCAGCGCGGAGTACTCGAGGTGATCCGCAAATCCGTGCGCGAACGCGGTTACCCGCCGAGCATCCGTGAGATCGGTGACGAGGTGGGTCTCACCTCGACCTCCTCCGTCGCCCATCAGCTGCGGACACTCGAACGCAAGGGCCTGCTCAAACGCGACGCCAATCGTCCGCGGGCGGTCAACATCGCGCCGAGCGAGCCGCCGACGCCCACGTCACCGACCGGTGGCGCGCTGCCCGAGCCCACCTTCGTGCCGGTGCTCGGCCGGATCGCCGCAGGTGGTCCGATACTCGCAGAAGAAGCCGTCGAGGACGTGTTCCCGCTCCCCCGCGAGCTCGTCGGCGAGGGTTCGCTGTTCCTGCTGAAGGTCGTCGGCGAGTCGATGATCGACGCTGCGATCTGCGACGGCGACTGGGTGGTCGTCCGCCAGCAGAACGTGGCCGACAACGGTGACATCGTCGCCGCGATGATCGACGGCGAGGCCACGGTCAAGACCTTCAAACGCCAGAAGGGTCACGTCTGGCTGATGCCGCACAACGAGCTGTTCGACCCGATCCCGGGCGACGAGGCCGTCATCCTCGGCAAGGTCGTCACCGTGATGCGGCGAATCTGACCCCTCAGCTCTCGAGGACCGCGGCGGCAGCCGCGCGAGCCGCAGCCGGATCGGTGGTGGCGAGCGCGGCTGCCGCTGCGTTTTCGCAGGTTGCTCGCGTGACGCCGGCGAGCCGGGCACCGACCGCAGCGGCCGCCACCGGAGCACTCGACAACGAGGTCACCCCGAGTCCGACGAGCACACAGGCGAGGATCGGGTCCGCCGCCGCCTCGCCGCACACGCCCACCGGTTTCCCCTGATCCCGTCCGGCCCGCGCGACCGTCGCGATGAGGTGCAGGACGGCCGGCTGCCACGGATCGGTCAGGGATGCGAGGTCGGCCGACATCCGGTCGGCGGCCATCGTGTACTGCGTGAGGTCATTGGTGCCGATCGAGACGAAATCGACCTCGGACAGGATCGCCGGCGCGAGGATCGCGGCGGCGGGGACCTCGATCATGACCCCGGCGGTCAGTCCCCGTTCGCGCACCTGCGCGGCGAAGGCCGCCGCCTCGGCCGGTGAGGCGATCATCGGCGCCATGACCCAGGGGCTCGTCTCGGAGCCCTCGGCGGCGCGCGCGATGGCGTCGAGTTGGTGGGCGCGGATCTCGGGGTGCGCCAGGGCGATCCGGTCGCCGCGAACACCGAGAGCCGGATTGGCCTCCTCGGGCTGGTTCACGAAGCGCAGCGGCTTGTCCGAGCCGGCGTCGAGGGTGCGGATGACGACCTTGCGGCCGCCGAATGCGTCGAGGACCTCGCGGTAGATGTCCGCCTGCTCCTCCACCGTCGGTTCGTCGGCGCGTTCGAGGAAGGCCAGTTCGGTGCGGAACAGTCCGACACCCTCCACCGCATGGTCGGTGGCCGCGCGGGCCGACGACCCGTCGGCGACGTTGGCCAGGATCGCCACCTCGACACCGTCGGCGGTGCGTCCCGGACCCGACCAGCCCGCGACCAGAGCCGCCTGACGGGTGTGCTCGTCGACGCGGGCGCGCGCTGCGGCGTCATCGGGTTCCACGACGACCTCACCGGTTGTCCCGTCCACGAGTATCACCGTGCCCGAATCGATCTCGTCCAGGCCGGGGACCGCGACGATGCACGGGATGCCGAGCTGCCGGGCGATGATCGCGGTGTGGCTGGTGGGCCCGCCGAGGCGGGTGACGAGCGCGATGGTGGTGGCGGGATCGAGCCCCGCGGTGTCGGCGGGCGCCAGGTCGTCGGCGAGCAGGACCGACGGCACATCCGGCGTGGGCACTCCGGGCTCGGGCAGGCCCAACAGCTCGGCGAGGATGCGGTCGCGGACGTCGTTGAGATCGGTGACGCGCTCGGCCATGAGTCCACCGAGCTTGGTGAACACGGCGGCGAACTGTTCGGTGGCGGCGACCGCTGCCGACGGGGCCGAGGCCCCCTTGGCGATGAGTCCCGAGGCGGCACCGATCCACCCGCGATCCTCCGCGAGTCCGGCGGTGGCGGTGAGGACCTCGGCGGCGACACCGGTGTTCTGGGATGCACGCTCACGCAGACGCGCGGCGACCGCAGCCGCGGCGGCGGTGAACCGTTCGGCCTCCGCGGCGCGCTGGTCCTCGGCGATCTCGACGCCCGCGCTCAGCGCCTCCGCGGAGTGGTCGGGTCGGCGTCCCGGCCAGAGCGCGGGCCCGAGAGCCACACCACCGACGACCGGCGTCCCCGTCAGATTCTGCGTCATGTGACCACGGTTACAAATTCTTCTTGACTTGTCAACACAAACAGGCGTAAACACAGTTACTACAACACGCAAAGCAACATGTTCCCACATTGACGAAGTCAATCAGGGCCTTCGGACACGAGCCACGGGAACGATCAGAACGGAGCCGGTGTGTACGCCGAGGAGAGACAGCAGGCCATCGCCGAGGAAGTGCGCGTCGCAGGACGCGCCTCGGTCGCCGAGCTCGCCGCGAAGTTCGACGTGACGAGTGAGACGGTCCGCCGCGACCTCGCGGTCCTCGAACGCGCCGGGCACCTGCAGCGCGTCCATGGCGGCGCCGTCCGCCCCGAGGTCCTGCGAGTGATCGGTGAACTCGGCATCGACGAGCGTGAGACGGAGCAGACCGAGGAGAAGGCCGCGATCGGCCGTGCCGCTCTCCGCTTCCTCCCGCCCGACGGCGGGTCGGTCCTCTTCGACGCCGGTACCACCACCTTCCGGGCCGCCGAGGCCATGCCGCGCGACCGCGACCTCACGGTGGTCACCAACAGCCTCCCGATCGCCGGGCTGCTCGCGGGCCACCACGCCGACGGTCTCCACGCCCTCGGCGGTCGCGTCCGCGGGCTCACCCAGGCGACGGTCGGCGCCGAGACGGTCGCCGCCCTGGGACGCCTCCGCGTGACGACCGCGTTCATCGGCACCAACGGGCTGAGCGAGGCGCACGGACTGTCCACCCCCGACCCCGACGAGGCGGCCGTGAAGTCGGCGATGGTCGCCGCGGCCCGACGCGTCGTCGTCCTCGCCGACAGTTCGAAGATGGAGCGCGAGGAGCTGTCCGGTTTCGCCGGCATCGACGACATCGATGTCCTCATCACCGATTCCGGCATCGATCCGGAGTTCTCCGCCGCATTGTCGGCCCGCGGCGTCGAGGTCGTGATCGCGTGATCCTCACCGTCACCGCCAATCCGAGCGTCGACCGGACCCTCGAACTCGCCACCCCGCTGCGACGCGGCGAGGTCCAGCGGGCCGGCATCGTCCGCGCCGAACCGGGCGGCAAGGGCGTCAACGTCGCCCGCACCGTCGCCGCCGCCGGACTCCTGACCCGGGCCCTGCTGCCCGCTCGCGCCGGCGACCCCCTGCTCGCCGCGCTCGACGACCTCGGGCTCCCCTACGACGCCGTCCCCGTCGACGGCGAGGTCCGTTCCAACGTCACCATCGCCGAATCCGACGGCACCACCACCAAGATCAACGCGCCGGGCGTGACCCTGACGGCAGCTCAGCTCGAGTCGCTGTCCGCTCTGATACGGACCCACGCGAACGGTGCGGACTGGGTCACGCTGTGCGGATCGCTTCCGCCCGGCGTGCCGGAGGACTGGTACCGGACAGTGGCCGACGCGTTGGTCACCGCCGGATGCCGGGTGGCCGTGGACACCTCGGGAGCACCGTTGCGCGCCGCCGCAGCCGGACGCGTCGACCTGATCAAACCCAACGAGGACGAATTGGCCGAGCTCACCGGCGCCGATGCCGCCGAGCTCCGTGATTCCCTGTCCCGCAACGATCTCCGGCCGGTCGTGACCGCGTCACAGGACCTCGTCGAGCAGATCGGCGGCAGCGTCCTGGCAACGCTGGGAGCACGGGGTGCCGTCCTCGCCACCGCCGCGGGCACCTGGTGTGCGACCCCACCACCGATCGTCCCGCGCAGCACGGTCGGTGCGGGTGACTCGTCCCTGGCCGGCTTCCTCATCGCCCGGACACGCGGTGCTTCCGCTCCGGAATGCCTGCGGTCCGCTGTTGCCTACGGTTCGGCAGCCGCCGCGCTGGCCGGCACCGCCGCCCCCACCCCCGCCCACCTCGACCTGTCCGGGGTCACGGTCACGGAACTCTCCGGGGCCGGCCGATGAGATGACCCCGATCCCACGCCCCCAGCAGAACCCGCACCACACCAACCCTCCATTGCCGAAGGACATCTCATGACCGAGCAGATCATCACCGCGCAGACGGTGAGTCTCGACGTCGACGCCGGCGCCGACCCCGCCGCCGTCATCACCACCCTCGCCGATGCTCTGGCCGCTGCCGGACGGACCACCGATCCCGCCGACCTGGCCCGCGCCGCACTCGAACGGGAGGCCAAGTCCGCCACCGGACTTCCCGGTGGCATCGCGATCCCGCACGCACGCACCGCGTCGGTGACGTCGGCGAGCCTCGCCATGGCTCGCCTGTCCCGCAAGGTCGACTTCGGCGCACCCGACGGCCCGGCCGATCTCGTCTTCCTCATCGCCGCCCCCGAGGGCGGTGCGGCCGCGCACATGAAACTGCTGAGTTCACTGGCGCGCTCGCTCGTCCGCCCCGACTTCGTCGCAGCCCTCCGCGAGGCCGAGACCGACGACCGCGTCATCGAACTGGTCACCGACGCCGTCGACCCCGACGCCAAGAAGAAGGCCACTCCCCCGGCGACTGCCGAGACCACGGCCGACGCCGCGACGCCCGCAGAGAAGCCCACCGAGAACCGGCCGCGCATCCTCGCGATCACCGCCTGCCCCACCGGGATCGCGCACACCTACATGGCCGCGGACGCACTGAAGTACGCCGCCGAACGCGCCGGCGTCGACTTCGCGGTGGAGACCCAGGGCTCCTCGGCCACCACCCCGTTCGATCCCGAGGTGATCGCGTCCGCCGACGCCGTCATCTTCGCGACCGACATCGGGGTCAAGGGCAAGGGCCGCTTCCACGGCAAGCCGGTGATCGCCTCGGGCGTCAAACGCGCCATCAACGAGCCCGACACGATGATCGCCGAAGCCGTTGCCGCCGGACAGAATCCGGATGCGGCGCGGGTGACCGACGACGGTGGCACCGACACCGCCGCGGCCGGGTCCTCGTCGGGTGTCGGACTGGCCGCGCGCACCCGCCAGGCACTCATGACCGGCGTCAGCTACATGATCCCGTTCGTCGCCGCAGGCGGTCTGCTCATCGCCCTGGGCTTCCTGCTGGCGGGCTACGAGATCGCCAACAGCACCCTGGACGCCGGTGGTTCCCTCGACGACGCCGCCTTCATCGCCCTCAACAACAGCCTCTGGGATCTCCCCTCCGGGGGTCTCCTCCAGTACCTCGGTGCGGTGAGTTTCGCGATCGGGTCGGGGGTGATGGGACTCGCCGTCCCCGTCCTCGCCGGGTACATCGCCTTCGCCATCGCCGACCGTCCCGGCATCGCACCCGGTTTCGTCGCGGGCATCGTGTCGCTCGCCGTCGGAGCCAGCTTCATCGGCGCGCTCATCGGCGGCCTGATCGCCGGCGCGGCGTGCCTGTGGATCTCGCGACTCCCGGTTCCGCAGTGGGCCCGCGGACTGATGCCGGTGGTGGTCATCCCGTTGTTCGGCAGCCTGATCGTCGGCGGCCTGCTCTACCTGGTCCTCGGCAAGCCGCTCGCCTGGCTGACCGAGCAGATGAACTCCGGACTCGAGAGCATGTCCGGCGGATCGGCCGTCGTCCTGGGCATCGTGCTCGGCCTGATGATGTGCTTCGACCTCGGCGGCCCGGTCAACAAGACCGCCTACCTGTTCGCCACCGCCGGCATCGCCGACGCCGCAACCGCAGGTCCCGCACAGTTCCAGATCATGGCCGCGGTCATGTGCGCCGGCATGGTCCCGCCGCTCGCGCTGGCGCTCGCGACGGTGCTGCGGCCCGGCCTGTTCACCGAACCCGAACGCGAGAACGGCAAGGCCGCATGGCTTCTCGGTGCGTCGTTCATCTCCGAGGGCGCCATCCCGTTCGCGGCGGCCGACCCGTTCCGCGTCATCCCGTCGATGATGGCCGGCGGCGCCCTGTCCGGCGCGCTGATCATGACATTCGGTGTCGAGCTCCGCGCCCCGCACGGCGGCATCTTCGTCTTCTTCGCCATGAACAACTGGGTGCTGTTCCTCGTCGCCCTGCTCGCCGGCACCGTCCTGAGCGCGGTCGTGGTGATCGCGGCGAAGCAGTTCGGCAGGACCCGCGAGATCGCCGCGGCCGATCTCGAGGCCGTGGCAGCCTGAAGTCCGGCCCCCGCCGAACACCCACACACCGACGAACAAACATCAGACAAGCAATCAGCAACACAGGAGGCACCATGCCCAGCACCACCGCCACCGTCGGATCGGCCGTCGGCCTGCACGCCCGCCCGGCCACGATAATCGCCGAGGCCGTCGCCGACACCGGCAGCACCGTGACCCTCGGACTCGAGGGCGGCGACACGGTCGACGCCGGTTCTGCACTGATGATCATGACGCTCGGCGCCGAGAAGGGCACCAGGGTCGTGGTCACCGCCGACGACCAGGCGGCCCTCGACAAGATCGTCACCCTCGTCGAGACCGACCTCGACGCCGACTGATTCAGAAGCCGGCTGCTCCGGACGCCGACTGACAGCTAGACCGTGAGGTCCGCGATCTCGCCCGCGAAAGCGGCCGGGACGCGGACCTTCATCGTCGTACCCGACTCGGTGTGCTCGGAGGTGAGGACCTCACCCTCGCTGTGGATCCGGGAGACGATGTCGCCGCGGGAGAACGGGACCTCGAGGGTGAGCTCGACATCCTCGCGGCCGACGAACTCTCGGACACGGTCGAACAGCTCGGGCAGTCCCTCGCCGGTGCGCGCCGAGACGAACACCGCGTCGGCACCGACCGCGCCGCGCAGCTCGGTGAGCCGGTTGCCGTCGATCGCGTCGATCTTGTTGATCACCAGCAGTTCCGGCGGTGCCTCCGCCTTCTCCTCGGCGACGATCTCGCTGATGACCTGGCGCACCGCCGAGATCTGTTCCATCGGGAACGGATCCGATCCGTCGACCACGTGCAGGAGCAGATCGGCGTCGACGACCTCTTCCAGCGTCGACCGGAACGCCTCGACGAGCTGCGTGGGCAGGTGGCGCACGAAACCGACGGTGTCGGTGAAGACCACGGCCCGCCCGTCGTCGAGCGTGGCCCGTCGTGTCGTCGGGTCGAGGGTCGCGAACAACGCGTCCTGCACCAGGACACCCGCGCCGGTCATGGCGTTGACCAGACTCGACTTGCCGGCGTTGGTGTAGCCGGCGACGGTGATCGACGGGATCGCCGAACGGTTGCGGGCGGCACGCTTGGTGGTGCGTGCCTTCTTCATGTCGCGGATCTCGCGGCGCAGCTTGGCCATCCGCTCACGGATGCGCCGGCGGTCGGTCTCGATCTTGGTCTCACCGGGACCACGCAGACCCACACCGCCGTTGCTGCCCGCGCGGCCACCGGCCTGCCGGGACATCGACTCACCCCAGCCGCGCAGACGCGGGAGCATGTACTCCATCTGCGCCAGCGAGACCTGCGCCTTGCCCTCACGGGACGTGGCGTGCTGGGCGAAGATGTCGAGGATCAGGGCGGTCCGGTCGATCACCTTGACCTTGACGACCTTCTCCAGCGCGGTCAGCTGGGCGGGCGTGAGCTCACCGTCGCAGATGACGGTGTCGGCCCCGGTCGCCAGGACGATCTCGCGGAGTTCCTCGGCCTTGCCGCTACCGATGTAGGTGGCCGAGTCCGGTTTGGAACGGCGCTGGATCAGCGCGTCGAGGACCTGCGAACCAGCGGTCTCCGCGAGCGCGGCGAGCTCGGCCATGTTGGCCTCGGCCGACGCGGCGCTGCCCTCGGTCCAGACACCGACGAGAACCACCTTCTCGAGGCGGAGCTGCCGGTACTCGACCTCGGTGACGTCGGTGAGTTCGGTAGAGAGTCCGGCGACGCGCTGCAGTGACGCACGCTCGGAGAGTTGGAGTTCGCCGACGGTCGGATCGTCGTCACGGTGGAGGTCACCGGGGCGATCGTCGAGGTCCGCGTCGGACAGGATCTGTGCTGATGATTCGGTCATACGGGATCCATGGTCTCACGCCACGGCCGTGCTGAGCACGTGATTATCGGCTCAGCGGTCCCAGCCGGGTCGCAGGACGCCGTCGGCGACCAGCATCGACGGGCCGCGCAGCGTCGAGCCGTCGGTCCGGATGGTCACCGTGACCTCCCCGCCCGGGATGCCGATGCGCAGCTCACCGGTGTCCTGTCCGCGCGCGTCGAGAGCGGCGCGCGTAGCTGCGACCAGGCCTGTTCCGCAGCTCCGGGTCTCTCCGACGCCGCGTTCGAAGACCCGCATCCGCGCGTACAGACGCCCGTCGACGTCCTCGACCGGCGGGGTCAGCAGTTCGACGTTGGCCCCGTTCGGGAAGTCGTCGGCCTCGATGACCACGCCGGCGGTGAAGTCGACGGCCGCGAGGGCGTCGGCGGTGAGGTCGGCCACCACGCACGCCAGGTGCGGGTTCCCGACGTCGACCTTGGCGCCCGGGTAGATGTCGTCGCCGATGCGCACGACGGAGGTGCCGTCGAGGCGGGCGATGCCCATCTCGACGGTGACCTCGGCGTGCACGTCGTCGAAGGAGTGGATGATCACCGGCCGGGCCCCGGCGCGCGAGCCCACCGGGAAGGTGTCGGTGTCGGCGAGTCCGGTCGCGCGGACGAAGTGCGCGAAGACCCGGACGCCGTTGCCGCACATCTCGGCGATCGAACCGTCGCCGTTCCGATAGTCCATGAACCAGTCGTCGGCGCCGACACCGTCGGGCAGGGCGTCGAGCACACCGCGCTCGACGAGCGCACCCGTGCGCGCCACGCGCAACAGACCGTCGGCCCCGATGCCCCGCTGCCGGTCGCACAGGGCCGCGACCATCTCGGCGTCGAGCGACAGCTCGGCGGCCGGGTCGGCGAGCACGACGAAATCGTTCTGGGTGCCGTGACCCTTGACGAAACGCAGACCGGTCTGATGAGAACTCACGCGCACCAGACTACTTCTCACGCCGAGCGTTCTCCGTGGACCTCAGACGGCGGCGGCCTCGAGGGCCCGATCGACGAGATCCGGGGCCGCGGCGTCGAGCCAGACGGCGCGGTGATCGCGTCGGAACCACGACCGCTGCCTGCGCACGTACCGGCGGGTGCCGATGAAGGTGAGTTCCTCGGCCTGGGCCATGTCGTACTCGCCGTCGAGGGCGGCGAGCACCTGCTTGTAACCGATCGCCTGCGAGGCCGTGCGGCCCTCCCGCAGCCCGGCCGCGCACAGGCCCTCGACCTCGTCGACCAGCCCGGTGGAGAACATCAGCCGGGTGCGACGCGCGATCCGGTCGTCGAGCTCGGCGGTCTCCCGGTCGAGCGCGAGGATCACGGTTCCCCACCGGGGTTCGCCGATCGCCGGTTGCGACGCCGCGAACGGCTGCCCGGTGAGTTCGACGACCTCCAGCGCGCGGACGATCCGCCGGCCGTCGGTGTCGAGAATCGTTGCGGCAGCGGCGGGGTCGACCGCCGCGAGCAGCCGGTGCATCTCGGCGACGCCGCGTTCGGCGAGCATCTCCTCATACCGGCCGCGGACCTCGGGATCGGTTGCCGGGAACTGCCAGTTGTCGAGCAGCCCCTGGATGTACATCATCGAGCCGCCGACGATCACCGGTACACGGCCTGCGTCGAGGAGTCGCTCCACGTCGGCGGTCGCGGCCTGCTGGTATCGGGCGACGGTGGCCACCTCGGTCACGTCGAGGACGTCGATCTGGTGGTGCGGGATGCCCCGGCGTTCGTCGAGCGGCACCTTGGCGGTCCCGATATCCATGCCGCGGTACTGCTGCATCGCGTCGATGTTGACGATCTCCCCGCCCAGACGCCCGGCGAGGTCGAGGGCGAGGTCGGATTTACCGCATGCGGTCGGGCCGACGACCATGATCGTCCGCGGTGCCGGCTGGTCGCTCATGACCGGTCACCGGAAACCGCCCACGTGGCGACGACGTAACCGACCCCGAACGGGGCGTCGGCGTAGCTCGTCTTCGCCACGACGCCGGAACCGCAGCTCTCCACCGCGGCGGCGGCGACCTGCCACGCGACCCGGCCGCCGACCCCCTCGGTGTCGCAGGGAGCCGCTTCGAGATCCAAGAGAGCGCCGATGTCGGCGGCACCGAGCGCCGCGACGATCGAGTCATTGAGGGCGACCGCAGAATCCCGTCGGCCACCGCCCGGCGCCTTGGGGGTCAACGCGGTCGAGCCGTCGCCGACGACCAGGAGGCCGATCCGATCCGCGGACTGCCCCAGTCGTGCGCCGAGATCCGCACCGATGTCCGCGCACTCGGCGGGTGAGGTCTCCCGACCGACGATCCACGTGCTCGTCGGCCCCAGCGACGCCCACTCCCGCAGCCAGGCGCCGATCAGGGCGGACAGGCTCATCCGGGGGCCGGTCCGATCGCTCACGCTCACCCGGACATCGACCCCGAACCGGGCGAAGCTGCCGGACCCCGACTCCTCCACCCGGCCGGTCACCGGGTCGTCGGAGGCGCCGAGGACGACCCAGCGATCGATCCCGGTCGACGCCGCGCCGGCGAGGGCATCCCGCACCGCCGATCGCACGGGTTCGGTGTCGAACGCCGACGGACCGGCCAATTCGGGTACCAGCAACGGGGCACTCGGTACGAAGACGACGGCCGCAAGCACACCACGACGCTAGTCGAACCAGACATCGCGACCGACGCCCGAACCCCGACACGGATTCCGGTAAGTCGCCGCGCACACCACATGCATGCGCCTGAACTGCTTGAATGGATCCGTACTGTCGGCTGTCGCCGGGGCGTTACGATGCCCCGCGAGAACCGACCCAGCGACCGGCAGCCGTGACGCGCGGCACCACTGAGCGGCAGGACATGTGCAGATGACCCACCCGACCGACCCCTCCACGGCCACCGAGGCGCCGCAGACGAGCACTCCGGTCCCGACACCCGGCCCCAAACCCGGTCCGCGCCCCAAGCCCGGTCCACGACCGGGAACGCACGAACCCGTCATCACGCACATCAGTGCCGGCGACCCGCACCGATGGGGTCGCATCGACTCCTCGGGTGTGGTGTGGCTCAAGACCGCCGACGGCGAACGCGAGATCGGCCAATGGCAGGCCGGCACCGTCGAAGAGGGGCTCGCCCACTTCGCACGCCGCTTCGATGACCTCGCGACCGAGGTCGAGATCCTCGAGGAACGTCTCAGCGCGCGGTCCGGTGACCCGCGCAAGGCCCAGGCCGCCGCCAAGCACCTGCTCGACGACCTGCCGAACGCCCACGTCATCGGCGATGTCGCCGCTCTTCAGCGTCGTCTGGAAGCGATCGTCGGTTCCGCCGACGAGGTCGCCGAGTCGCTGCGCGCCGAGCGCGAGAAGACCCGCGCCACCGCCATCGCCCGCAAGGAGACCCTCGCCGCGGAGGCCGAGCAGATCGGTGCCGAGGCCACCAACTGGAAGGGCGCCGGCGACCGGCTTCGCGAGATCCTCGACGAGTGGAAGACCATCAAGGGCATCGATCGCAAGACCGATGACGCCCTGTGGAAGCGTTACGCCAAGGCCCGCGATGCCTTCAACCGCCGCCGGGGCGCCCATTTCGCCGAACTCGACCGCGAGCGCGCCGGGGCGAAGGAACGCAAGGAAGCGCTGATCGCCCGCGCCGAGGAATTGTCGTCGTCGACCGACTGGGGCCCCACCTCGGCCAAGTTCCGCGAGCTGCTGGGTGAGTGGAAGGCGGCCGGTCGCGCGCCCCGCGACACCGACGAGGCCCTCTGGCAGCGGTTCAAGGCCGCCCAGGACGTGTTCTTCAACGCCCGCAACGCCGCGACCTCCGAACGCGACGCCGAGTTCGCGGCCAACGCCACCGCCAAGATCGCGCTGCTCGAGGCCGCCGAGAAGGCCATCGACCCGGCTGCCGATCTCGAGGCGGCGCGTCGTGAATTCCGGTCGTTCCGCGACAAGTGGGACGAGATCGGCAAGGTCCCGCGCGATCAGATGCACTCCCTGGAAGGACGCGCGCGGGCCATCGAGAAGCGCATCCGCGATGCCGAGGACGCCCAGTGGCAGCGCACCGACCCGGAGGCCCAGGCGCGTGCCGCGCAGTTCGCCGACCGTGCCGCGCAGTTCGAGGAGCAGGCCCGCAAGGCCGCCGAGAAGGGCAAGGACCGCGAGGCGGCGTCGCTGCGTGAACAGGCCGCGCAGTGGCGTGAATGGGCCGAGGCCGCGCACAGCGCCGTCACCGACCGCTGAGCGAACCCGCCACCACCGACCACCCGAGGACCCCGGGCCGCCGACTACTTCGGCTGTTCGGGGTCCTTGTGGTAGAGCGCCGAGGCGTAGGCCTCCTGCTCGGCGGCCTGTCGGCGACGCTCGGCCTCCATCGCCAGGTGGTAGGACGAGCGCGCCCACACCACGCGTGACCAGTGGAAGGTCAGGACGAAGACCGCGATCCAACCGAGGACCAGTCCGATGCCCACGCCCGACGGGGGCTGGACGCCACCGACGCCGGGGGTGTTGCGCGACCACCAGGCGAGCATCCCAGCCACGCATGCAATGGCACAGCCGCACAACGCGATCCACGCCAGAATCCAGCGGCGGGTCAGCAGTGCGAGCATCGAGACGACGATGCCGAAGATCGTGACCAGGTAGACGAAGATCTTCGAGACGATGGTGACCCGCTCGGCCGCGGCCTCCGGCGCGAAGGACAGCACCTCGAGGCCGGTCACCGAGCCGGTGTGCGGCAGGACCAGCGACACCATGGCCAGCAGGACGGCGATGGCCACGACGACCGCGCGTGCGCCGGGGTCGATCTCACCGGCGACCTTGCGCTCGGCCTTTCTCAGGTCCTGTTCGTACTCCTTGAACGCATCCTTCTCGGAAGCGCCGGGTGTGCGGTCCGGGTTCTCGGACATGTCATCGCCTCTTCTCACGAGTGGGTCTGGTGTGGCGCGCGCGCTAACCGCAGGAACCGCATCCGGCGTCGGCGGACGCGGGGACGGGGGCGGGGGCGCCGATGGTCGGGAGGCCGAGGCCCACGCCGACGGGGGCGGTGGTGGGTGTGCGGCTCTGCTCGTAGGCGTCGCCGGCACGCGTGCGACGGTGCGAGAGCACCCCGGCGTCGGCGATCAGGTGGTGCGGCGCGGCCGCCGTGACCACGGTGTGGACCACGTCGCCGGGGCGGATGCCGGCGGTGTCGCCGGGCGCGAAGTGCACCAGGCGTCCGTCACGCGCGCGACCGGTCATGCGCCGGGTCTCGGCGGACTTGCGCCCCTCGTCGGCGACGACGAGCAGCTCCACCTCGGTGCCGGTCAGGGATTCGTTCTCCGACAAGCAGATTCGTTCCTGCAGCGCGATGAGTCGCTGGTAGCGCTCGCCGACGACGTCGGCGGGCACCTGGTCGGGCATCGTCGCGGCCGGGGTACCGGGGCGCGGCGAGTACTGGAAGGTGAAGGCACTGGAGAACCGGGCACGTTCGACGACGTCGAGGGTCGCCTGAAAGTCCTCCTCGGTCTCCCCCGGGAACCCGACGATGATGTCGGTGGTGATCGCCGCATGCGGCATCGCAGCGCGGACCTTGTCGAGGATGCCGAGGAACCTGGTCTGGCGGTAGCTGCGTCGCATCGCCTTCAGGATGCGGTCGGAGCCGGACTGCAGCGGCATGTGCAGCTGCGGGCACACATTGGGGGTCTCGGCCATCGCCTCGATGACGTCGTCGGTGAACTCGGCGGGGTGCGGTGAGGTGAACCGGACCCGTTCGAGCCCTTCGATGTCGCCGCAGGCACGCAGCAGTTCGGCGAAGGCGCCGCGGTTGCGCGGCTGGTCGGGATCGGCGAAGGACATGCCGTAGGCGTTGACGTTCTGTCCGAGCAGCGTCACCTCCACGACGCCCTGGTCGACGAGTGCCTTGATCTCGGCCAACACGTCACCGGGACGGCGGTCGACCTCCTTGCCGCGCAGCGACGGCACGATGCAGAAGGTGCACGTGTTGTTGCAGCCCACCGACACCGACACCCAGCCGGAGTAGGCCGAGTCGCGCTTGGCGGGCAGTGTCGACGGGAAGCGCTCCAGGGAGTCGAGGATCTCGACCTGCGCCTCCTCGTTGTGGCGGGCACGGTCGAGCAGCGCCGGCAGCGAGCCGATGTTGTGGGTGCCGAACACGACGTCGACCCACGGCGCCTTGGAGATGACGGTGTCCTTGTCCTTCTGCGCGAGGCAGCCGCCGACGGCGATCTGCATGCCTGGGCGCTGTGACTTCACCGGTGCGAGGTGTGACAGGTTGCCGTAGAGCTTGTTGTCGGCGTTCTCGCGGATCGCGCAGGTGTTGAAGACGACCAGGTCGGCGTCGTCGTCCTCGCCGGCACGCACATATCCCGCGTCCTCGAGGAGGCCGGAGATGCGTTCGGAGTCGTGGACATTCATCTGGCAGCCGTAGGTTCGAACCTGGTAGCTGCGGGGTGACTGGGCTGATGCAGCCTCGTCAGGCCGATCCGACAACTCGATACTCACTCCTACCAGGGTACGGTGCCGACGCAAATCGCCGACTCGGCGTGACCGGTACCGCTGATCGGCACGAATTTGGTTAGGGTTCGAGAATGACCGTTTCGCCGAGCAAGTCCGCGGACCCCGGGTCCCAGCCGATGATCGCGATGCGCGGGGTGCAGAAGCACTTCGGTTCGCTGCACGTCCTCAAGGACATCGACTTCGAGGTTCCCGCCGGACAGGTGGTCGTGGTCCTCGGTCCGTCCGGATCGGGCAAGTCCACCCTCTGCCGGACCATCAACCGCCTCGAACCGATCGACGAGGGCGAAATCCGTGTCGAGGGTCAGCTCCTGCCCGCCGAGGGCAAGGACCTCGCACGCCTGCGCGCCGACGTCGGGATGGTGTTCCAGTCCTTCAATCTCTTCTCCCACAAGACGATCCTCGAGAACGTCACCCTCGCCCCCACGAAGGTACGCAAGAAGTCCAAGGCCGAGGCCAACAAGCGCGCGCTGGAACTCCTAGAGCGGGTCGGCATCGCCAGCCAGAAGGACAAGTACCCCGCCCAGTTGTCCGGCGGCCAGCAGCAGCGCGTCGCCATCGCCCGCTCCCTCGCCATGGACCCGAAGGTCATGCTCTTCGACGAGCCGACCTCCGCACTCGACCCCGAGATGGTCAACGAGGTCCTCGACGTCATGGTCTCCCTGGCCAAGGAGGGCATGACGATGCTCGTGGTCACCCACGAGATGGGCTTCGCCCGCAAGGCCGCCGACCGGGTGATCTTCATGGCCGACGGCGCGATCATCGAGGACGCCGAACCCGACACCTTCTTCACCGACCCCAAGACCGACCGAGCACGCGACTTCCTCGGCAAGATCCTGGGGCACTGAGATGCGGATGAGTCAGGAAACACACCACACGCGCCCACAGGCGTCCCGATGGCGCCGCGCCGGACTGGTCGTCGCCGTCGTCGCGCTGCTCGCCGGACTCCTGTCGGGCTGCGGCAGCACCGAACCCCGCAACCTGCTGAGCTCGATCCGTGAGGGATCGGTGATCCTCGGCGTCAAGTTCGACCAGCCCGGCCTCGGCCTGTACGAGCCGGACGGCAACGTCACCGGCTTCGACGCGTCGGTCGCCACCTACGTGGTCAACGCCATCGCCGACGACCTCGGCGTCGACCACCCGGAGATCACCTGGCGCGAGACGCCGTCGGCCCGCCGCGAGGCGATGATCGACAACGGCGAGGTCGACCTGATCGCCGCCACCTACTCGATCAACGCCAGCCGTTCCAAGAAGGTCTCGTTCGGCGGCCCCTACCTGCAGACCTATCAGGGCCTCATGGTTCGAGCCGACGACAACTCGATCTCCGAGCTGGCCGACCTCGACAACGGCAAAAAACTGTGTTCGGTCACCGGCTCGACGTCGGCGCAGAACGTGAAGGCACAGCTTCCGACGGTGCAGCTGCAGGAGTACGACTCCTACTCGGCCTGTGTCGAGGCGCTCCGCCGAGGCAAGGTCGACGCGCTGACGACCGACGAGGCGATCCTCGCCGGCTACTCCAACTTCTGGAAGGACGAGTTCAAGCTCGTCGAGATGACCTACCTCAAGGACGCCTGCGTCAAGGATGCGCTGAAGACGGCGGGCAGCCCGTTCTCCACCGAACGCTACGGCGTCGGCGTCGCCCTGAACGACACGGCCGCAGTCGATGCGATCAACAAGGCCCTCGACACCATGCTGACCCCGGTCGAAGGTGTCGAGTCGCCGTGGAACGCCGATCTCCGCGAGGCACTCGGCAACGAGTACGTCGACGAGATCATCGCCCGCGCGGACCGACCCGGTTCCAAGTTCCCCTATCTGCCGGACCCCGGTGACCTCGAGTTCCTCGACTCACCGTCCACGCCGTGCCCGCCCGGACTCGAGTGAGAGGAGTAATCGATGAATGACGCCTCTCTGTGGGAGAGCATGGGCCCCCAGCTGTGGCCCGCCTTCTGGGTGACCATCCAACTGACCTTCTTTTCGGCGATCGGCTCGCTGATCTGGGGCACGATCCTCGCCGCGATGCGGGTCTCCCCCGTCCCGGTGATGCGCGGCTTCGCGAGCGTCTACGTGAACGTCGTCCGCAACACGCCGTTGACGCTCGTCGTGCTGTTCTGCGCGATCGGCCTGTACCAGAACCTGGGGCTGACCTTCGCGCCGACGATCAAGTCCAACAACTTCTGGCTCGCGGTGCTCGCCTTCGTCCTCTACACGTCGACGTTCGTCTGTGAGACGCTCCGGTCCGGCTTCAACACGGTGCCCCTCGGGCAAGCCGAAGCGGCCCGGTCGTTGGGCATGCCGTTCACCCAGGTGTTCGGGATCATCGTGTTGCCCCAGGCAATCCGGTCGGTCATCGGTCCGATGGGCAGTGTGCTCATCGCGCTGACGAAGAACACCACGGTCGCCTCGGTCATCGGCGTCGCCGAGGCCGCGGCCCTGATGAAGACCGAGATCGAGACCTTCTCCGACCAGCTGTTCGTGATCTTCGGCGTGATCGCCGTGGGCTTCATGATCATCACCCTCACCGAGGGAGCCGTCTTCGGCTACCTCGCCAAGCGACTGGCGGTGAAACGATGAGTGCCGAATCGACTGTCCTGTACGACGCACCCGGCCCGCGCGCACGAACCCGGAACCGCCTGACGGCGATCCTGTTCATCGCGATCCTCGCCGCGGTCGCGATCTACGTGATCTCCGTACTCGCCGCGAACGAGCAGTTCACCGGCGAGAAGTGGAGCCCGTTCGTCACCTGGTCCACCTGGACCGGTTACATCCTGCCCGGCCTGTGGCGCACCCTCGCCGCGGCAGCCGCCTCGATCGTGCTGTCGCTCATCCTCGGCGCCGTCCTCGGCATCGGGCGGTTGTCGGACCACCTTTGGGTGCGTGCGGTGTCGGGCGTGTTCGTCGAGGTGTTCCGCGCGATCCCGGTGCTGATCCTGATGGTGTTCACCTGGTTCCTGTTCGCCATCTACGGCATCTTCCCGTCGTCGATGCTGGCGTTCGCCGCGGTGGTCACCGGCCTGACCCTCTACAACGGGTCGGTGATGGCCGAGATCCTGCGCTCGGGCATCAACTCGCTGCCGAAGGGCCAGACCGAGGCGTCGATGGCGCTGGGTCTGCGGAAGAGCCAGATGATGCGGATCGTGCTGCTCCCCCAGGCGATCACCGCGATGATGCCGGCACTGATCTCGCAGATGGTGGTGGCGTTGAAGGACAGCGCGCTGGGCTACATCATCGGCTACTCGGAGGTCGTACGCAGCGGCCTGCTGTCGGCCTCTCGCTACGGCAACTACATCCCGGCGCTGATCGTGGTGGCGATCATCATGATCCTCATCAACTTCGGACTGTCGAACCTGGCGACCTACGTCGAACGACGACTGCGTCAGGGAAGCCGGGCGACCGAACCCGCGAACCCGGAAAAGGCCGAGCAGGCCGCGTCGGAGAACCTGCTCTGATCCGATCGATCCCGTGACGGGGAGGCGTCAGGCGTCATCCAAGGCGCCGAGCGCCTCCCCCACCACGTCGAAGGCCAGCGACTGCGAATAGCCGCGCCGCACCAGGAACCCGACGAGCCGGCGCAGGGTCTTCTCTCGTTCGGTACGGTCTGCGAGCACGCGTTCCACGACCGACGGTGTCAGCTTCCGCTCGACGAGTCCGGCGGCGATCTCGCGTTCGTCGTCGGGGTCGATGTCGGCGAGCGTCTCGGCGATGATCGACTCGGCGATGCCCTTGGTGCGGAGTTCGTGGCGCAGCGCCACGCGTCCCTTACCGGAGTTCAGCGAACGGGAACGCACCCATTCCGCGGCGAAGTCGGTGTCGTCGAGCAGCTGGTGCTTGTCGAGCCGCGCCATCACCTCGTCGACGGTGTCGGTGTCGTATCCCTTGCGGGTCAACCGCTCCCGCATTTCGTGTCGTGAACGCGCACGGACCCCGAGCAGCCGCAGTGCGGAGTCCCATGCGCTGGGTCCCTTTTTCTGCGTCCGTTCGGGGTCCGTCCGTTCGGGGCTTGATGCCTCGTTCATATCGGATCAGGCGGGACCGATCAGAATTCGACCGGCGCCGGGGCGATGTCGTCGGCGTCGACGGTGGCGCCGATGCCGAGCTTCTCCTTGATCTTCTTCTCGATCTCGTCGCGGATGTCGACGTTCTCGAGCAGGAACTTGCGGGCGTTCTCCTTGCCCTGGCCGAGCTGATCCCCCTCGTAGGTGAACCACGAGCCGGATTTGCGGATGAAGCCCTCCGCGACACCCATGTCGATCAGCGAGCCCTCCTTGCTGATGCCCTGGCCGTAGAGGATGTCGAACTCGGCCTGCTTGAACGGCGGCGCGACCTTGTTCTTGACGACCTTCACGCGGGTACGGTTGCCGACCGCGTCGGTGCCGTCCTTGAGGGTCTCGATACGGCGGACGTCCAGACGGACCGACGAGTAGAACTTGAGAGCCTTTCCGCCCGTGGTGGTCTCGGGGGAACCGAACATCACGCCGATCTTCTCGCGCAGCTGGTTGATGAAGATCGCGGTGGTCTTCGACTGGTTCAGCGCGGAGGTCATCTTGCGCAACGCCTGACTCATCAGGCGGGCCTGCAGACCGACGTGGCTGTCGCCCATCTCGCCCTCGATCTCGGCCTTGGGCACGAGTGCGGCCACCGAGTCGATGACGAGGATGTCGAGTGCGCCGGAGCGGATCAGCATGTCGGCGATCTCGAGCGCCTGCTCACCGGTGTCGGGCTGCGACACGAGCAGGGCGTCGGTGTCGACACCGAGCTTGGCGGCGTAGTCGGGGTCGAGCGCGTGCTCGGCGTCGATGAACGCGGCGATACCACCCTGGGCCTGGGCGTTGGCCACGGCGTGCAACGCCACCGTGGTCTTACCCGAGGACTCCGGACCGTAGATCTCGACGACGCGGCCGCGGGGCAGACCACCGATACCGAGGGCGACGTCGAGTGCGATCGAACCGGTCGGGATGATCTCGATCGGCTGACGGGTCTCCTCGCCCAGGCGCATCACCGAGCCCTTGCCGAAGTTCTTGTCGATCTGCGCGAGAGCCAGATCGAGGGCCTTCTCACGGTCTTGAGGCGCAGGTGCCATGGGAGTTCTCCTCGGTTGTGAGCCGGATTTCCGGCGGGTGGTCGGTGCGGTCCGGGCGTTCATGTCTGAAAGGTATCGCGTGGGTCCGACAAGTCCTGCCGGCGCTCCCGGCGTCGGTGATGCTGCTCGTCGATCCCGTATCTCAGACGCGGCGGCGGTCCGTACGGTTCCGTCTGATCACCAGAATGAACGAACAGGTGTTCGATGGCAAGTGTGACACGCGGGGCGTGTCACCACCGCTGACGAGGCACGTCGAAGTCGCGGCAGATGGCGACCCAGACGTCGCGCGGGTCGATGCCGTCGTCGATCGCCTGCGCACCGGTGCGGCCGGCGAACTCGGTGAGTACATGGTCGACGAGGATCGAATCCGCCCGGGTCACACCGAATTCGGTGGTCATCAGTTCGTTGAACTCGGTCAGGCGCACAGCCCCACCCTACGTTCGGCCACCGCGACGGGATCCACGGTGTCGGCGCCGCTGGCACCGATCCGCTCGGCGCAGCGGGTGTGGCCGGGGTCGTCGAGGACCGCGCGGACGGCCTCGGCGACGCCGGGGACCGTGAGCGGGCGTACCCACCGGCCGGCGCCCGCACGCTGCAGACGGTTGGCCAGTTCCCACTGGTCCCCTCCGCCGGGAACCGCGACCACCGGCACCCCGGCGGTCATCGCCTTGGCGAGAATCCCGTGCCCGGAGCCGCAGATGAGCACCCGGGCATGGTCCAGCACCTCGTCCTGTCGTGCGAGTCCCGCGGTGATCGGGGCGGGTCCGTCCCCGCCGAAGCGGGCGAGGTCCTCGGCCGACGGCCGGTGCAGGCCCGAGACCACCACCCGGACACGACGGCCCAGTACCCGTTCGGACAATGCCTCGAGCACCACGCCGACCATGTCGGCGGCACCGGTCTCGGCCGTCGACGGGGCGAGCACCACCAGTGGTTCGTCGCCGTCGGGGCGGGTGAAGAGGTCGTCGGTGGGCTCCCACAGCAGTGGGCCGATCAGGTGGGTGTCGGCGGGCCAGTCGGGGCGCGCCACCTCGAGCCCGGGCAGCGTGGCCACGAACCGCGCGGACGGGCCGTCGTCCACGGCGGGCAGACCGATCGACGCCCGTGCGGCAGCACGCTGCCGTTCACCCTTGCGGATGGAGGTCGCCGTCGCGGCACGCATCAACGTGTCCCGGAGGCGACCGCGGAGACCGGTTCCCGGTGCGAGGCCCGAACCGATCGGCGGTAGTCCACGGGACGGCAGGTACAGCGGGTGGGGCGACAGCTCGATCCACGGCAGGCCGTTCAGCTGCGCAGCCCAACCCCCGCACACGGTGATGACATCGGAGACGACGACATCGGCGCCGGATTCGGACAGCACCGGCGCCAGCAACTGCGCCATCCGCGCCGCACGGGCGCTGAGCTTGTCCCCGGCGTCGGCGTCGTCGTCGACATCCGTGGCCGCGAGGCCCGGGAGTTCGGCGATGTCGATACCGCGACGGCGCGCGGCATCCGACCAGTTCAGTCCGGTGTAGACCGTGGCCCGGTGCCCCGCCGAGACGAACTGCTCGGCGAGGGCGAAAGCCGGAAAGGCATGTCCTGCATCAGAACCCGCGACAAGTGCGACATGCACGCGCCGGGGATCAGTTCTGCGCGGGCGGCTCGGTGGTCGGCGGGGTGGCCTGCGTAGCCGGCTGACCCTTCTGCAGCGGCGGAGCGGTGGCACCGGCGGACGGCAGGGCGTCGCCGCGCATGCTGGCGCGGATCTGCTCGAGGCGCGAGTGGCCGGCCATCTGGATACCGGCCTGCTCGACCTCCTGCATCCGGCCCTGGACCGAGTTCTTCGCCAGCTCGGCCGAGCCGAGGGCATTGGCGTAGCGGCGCTCGATCTTGTCGCGCACCTGGTCGAGGCTCGGCGTGTTGCCGGGCACCGACAGCTCGCTCATCTGGTTGAGCGATGCGCTGACCTGCTCCTGCATCTTCGCCTGCTCGAGCTGGCTGAGCAGCTTGGAGCGCTCGGCGAGCTTCTGCTGGAGAACCATCGCGTTACGCTCGACGGCCTTCTTCGCCTGATCCGCCGCCTGCAGCGACTGGTCGTGCAGCGACTTGAGGTCTTCGACGCTCTGCTCGGCGGTCACCAGCTGGGCTGCGAAGGCCTCGGCGGCGTTCGTGTACTCGGTGGCCTTCTGGGTGTCCCCGGCGGCTGCGGCCTGATCGGCGAGCGTCAGCGCCTGGCGGGTGTTGGCCTGTAGGCGCTCGATGTCCTCGAGCTGCCGGTTGAGCTTCATCTCGAGCTGTCGCTGGTTGCCGATGACCGAGGCGGCCTGCTGCGACAGCGCCTGATGCTGACGCTGAGCATCTTCGATCGCCTGCTGGATCTGGACCTTCGGGTCGGCGTGTTCGTCGATCTTCGCGTTACCGAGTGCCGTCAGGTAGCGCCACAACTTCACGAACGGGTTCGCCATGCTCTACGTCACTCCATTCAAGGGATTGAGAACTGTGCAGACCAATCTAGTGGCTGCGCGTTCCCGTTTGGGCCACAGCACGCCGAATGGTCATTCGGACGGTCTGGGTATCAGGCAGCGGCCAGTGCGGTCGCGTCGTGGCGTCCGGCAGGTGCGGGGATGACCACCTTGGTCGCGGTGAGGCCGGCCTCGGCGACCTCGGGGGCCACGGTCTCGGCGGGACGCATCGCGTGTCCGACGTCGAGGAGGAGGTCGGCGATCTCCACGTCGAGTGCGTCACAGATCGCCGCGAGCAGTTCGCTCGAGGCCTCCTTCTGACCGCGCTCGACCTCGGAGAGGTAACCGAGACTCACGCGTGCACCGGTGGACACCTCACGCAGGGTCCGACCTTGCTGCGTGCGGACCCGACGAAGGCTGTCGCCGAGCGCCTCACGTAAGAGCATCGCCATCGAGTCTCCTCTCCCTGTCACTCCTCAGCCAACGCCTCACGCGGCCGGATCGTTCCCCGGCCGCGGTTCCCCCGACAGTAGTCGAACTCAGCGGCCCGCGCCGGTTCCTCCGACGGCCCGTCGCGTCTGCGGCGCCGGGGTCGGATCGGGGGCGTCGGTGGCGGACCCGCCGGAGCGCACCCTGACCGCCTGCCAGGTGTAGTCGAGCCCGGTGTAGATGGTCACGATCACCGCGAGACCCATGAGGATGCCGGCGGCGATCTGCCATCCCCCAC
This sequence comes from Gordonia metallireducens, assembly GCF_021245825.1. Taxonomy (NCBI): domain Bacteria; kingdom Bacillati; phylum Actinomycetota; class Actinomycetes; order Mycobacteriales; family Gordoniaceae; genus Gordonia; species Gordonia metallireducens. Next base: position 222,255 of record NZ_JAJQJP010000057.1, read on the forward strand.
CGAGGGGCGCCAGGTACAGACCGATGGCGACGGCCTGCAGCAGGGTCTTCAGTTTCCCGCCGCGGCTGGCCGGGATCACCTTGTGTCGCAGCACCCAGAAGCGCAGCGCCGTGACCCACACTTCGCGCGCGATGATCACCGCGGTGACCCACCACGGCAGGATGCCGAGGATCGACAGTCCGACGAGCGCACCGCCGATGAGGGCCTTGTCGGCGATCGGGTCGGCCATCTTGCCGAAGTCGGTGATCAGACCGCGCCGCCGGGCGATGCGCCCGTCGTACCGATCGGTCAGAGCGGCGACCGCGAAGACGACCGTGGCGACCGTGCGCCACACCGTGGACTCACCGGACTCCATGAACAGGGCCGCCAGGAACACCGGGACCAAGAGGATCCGGAAGACGGTGAGTGCGTTCGCGATGTTGACCACCGGGACCGGGTCGACGGGATCGGTGATGTGGTCCGGCCCGCGGCCCACATTCGCGATACCTTTTTCGTCGACGGCCCGCCGAATGCGATCGGTCATGAGCACACCCCCGGGCGCGGACGTGTTCCGCGATACACGGGAATTCTCATACGCACGCTCACAGGGTATCGGCCCGCGTCGCACAGGAGGTGAACCGGGCCGTTGCGCGCGGCACGAGTCCCCATGTCGCCGGGGACGCGCGCCCGGCCGGAGGACTAAGGTGATTTCCCATGCCCCCCGTCTCCCCGGAGCCCGCCGAACCCGAGTCCACGGCGGATCCCGTTGCGCCCGAACCGACTACTGGCGTTGTCGTGGTGCGACGCGCGCGTACCTCGGACGTGCCGCGCATCAAGGAACTGATCGACAAGTACGCGGGCAAGATCCTCCTGGAGAAGAACCTCGTGACCCTCTACGAGTCGGTGCAGGAATTCTGGGTCGGCGAACTCGACGGGGAGGTCGTGGGCTGCGGGGCACTCCACGTGCTGTGGGCCGATCTCGGCGAGGTGCGCACGGTCGCGGTCGACCCCACGTTCTCCGGGCGCGGGATCGGTCACAAGATCGTCGGCCGGCTGATGGAGATCGCCCGCGAACTCGAACTGTCCCGCGTGTTCGTGCTGACCTTCGAGACGAGCTTCTTCGCCAAGCACGGTTTCAGTGAAATCCAGGGCACCCCGGTCACGCGTGAGGTGTTCGAGGAGATGTGCCGTTCCTACGACACCGGTGTCGCCGAGTTCCTGGACCTGAGTTACGTCAAACCCAACACCCTGGGGAACACCAGGATGCTGGCCACCATCGAGCAGGAGTGAGCAGATGCCCTATTTCGCCGTCCAGTACACCTACCGTCCGGCCAAGGCGGCACTCCGCGACCAGCACCGGCCGCTGCACCGGGAGTGGCTCGGCGAGGAGAACAAGGCGGGCAACGTGCTCGTCGCCGGCCCGTACCCGGACGGGTCGGGCGCGCTGATCATCATCAGCGCGGCCGACCTCGAGGCCGCCGAGGCGTTCCTCGCCAACGACCCGTTCCAGGCGCACGAGGCCGTCGACGCCGTGCGGATCGACGAGTGGAACCAGGTTTTCGGACCGTTCTGACGGGTCGGGTCAGGACTACGCCTCGTTCTTCTCGGCCCCTGACCTGCTCTTCACCAGGCTCGCGACGGTGGTGATCACGAGGACACCGATGATCACCGACAACGACACCGGTGTCGAGATCTCCGGGACGCTCACGTGCTCGCCGCCGTTGACGAACGGCAGCGTGTTCTCGTGCAGGGCGTGCAGCACCAGTTTGGTGCCGATGAACGCGAGGATGATCGACAGGCCGACCGAGAGATAGACGAGCCGGTCGAGCAACCCGCCGAGCAGGAAGTAGAGCTGGCGCAGCCCCATCAGGGCGAACGCGTTGGCGGTGAACACCAGGTACGGCTCCGAGGTCAGGCCGTAGATCGCAGGGATGGAGTCGAGGGCGAACAGCACATCGGTGAAACCGATGACGATGAGCACCATCAGCATCGGGGTCGCCAGCCGCCGACCGTTGACGCGGGTGAACAGCTTGTCACCGTCGTAGTCGTCGTGGGTGCGAAGGAAGCGCTTGACGAACCGCTCGAGCCGGCTCTCCCGTTCCTCCTCGTGTTCGACGGGGTCGTCGCTCTCGCGGATCAGCTTGACCGCGGTGAAGATCAGGAACGCGCCGAACACATAGAACACCCAGCTGTAGGTGTTGATCGCGGCCGCGCCGACGGCGATGAAGATCCCGCGCATGCCCAACGCCATCACGATGCCGAGCAGCAACACCTTCTGCTGATACTCCGGCGGGACGGCGAAGCGCGCCATGATGATGACGAACACGAACAGGTTGTCCACCGAGAGCGCCTTCTCGGTGACGTAGCCGGCGAAGTACTCCCCGCCGAAGGTGCCGCCCCATTTCCACCACACGAACACACCGAAGACGACGGCGATCGAGATGTAGACCGTCGACCAGACGGCGGATTCCCGCAGTGACGGCGCATGGGGCACGCGTACGTGCGAGAAGAAGTCGAACACGAACAATCCGAGGATCACCGCAACGGTGATCAGCCACACGGATACAGAGACATCCACAGTTTCCTCCAGCAGGCAGCTTCAGCTGACGAGCCAGAGGTCTCTCCCACCGGAAGATCGGGGGCCGACGCTCCGGGTCACCGAGGCGGTGATGATCGGCATCACCGCGGATCGGCACCGTATTGACGGAGACGCCGCATCGGGGATACTCCCCTCATGGATCTGGCGGCCAGCCTACCGGATGCCGGTGGGCGGCCGCCGTGATCCCTGGTCAACGGTTCTCAGCGCGCCTGTTCTCATCCCTCGGCCGACTCGTCGTCCCCGCCGCCGCCGGTGATGGAGGCGATGACCCCGGCGAGGTCCTCGGGCTTGACGAGCACCTCGCGCGCCTTGGAACCCTCGCTCGGCCCGACGACGCCGCGGGTCTCCATGAGGTCCATCAGACGGCCGGCCTTGGCAAAGCCGACGCGCAGCTTGCGCTGCAGCATCGACGTCGAACCGAACTGGCTGGAGACGACGAGCTCGATCGCCTGCAGCAGGTCGTCGAGGTCGTTGCCGATGTCGCTGTCGATGTCCTTCTTCTCGCCGGCCTTCGCCGCGGTGACACCCTCGGTGTACTCCGGCTCGGCCTGCTCCTTGGTGAAATCGACGACGGCCGCGATCTCCTCGTCGGAGATGTAGGCGCCCTGCATGCGGATCGGCTTGTTGGAGCCCATCGGCAGGAACAGCCCGTCACCCATGCCGATGAGTTTCTCGGCGCCCGGCTGGTCGAGGATGACGCGCGAGTCGGTCAGCGACGACGTGGCGAATGCCAGACGCGACGGCACGTTGGTCTTGATCAGACCGGTGACGACGTCGACCGACGGACGCTGCGTCGCGAGCACGAGGTGGATGCCGGCGGCGCGCGCCTTCTGGGTGATGCGCACGATCGCCTCTTCGACGTCGCGCGGGGCGGTCATCATGAGGTCGGCGAGCTCGTCGACGATGGCGAGGATGTACGGGTACGGCTTGTACACGCGCTCGCTGCCCAGCGGGGTGGTGATCTCGCCGGACCGCACCTTCGCGTTGAAGTCGTCGATGTGACGCACCCGCGAGGCCTTCATGTCCTGATAGCGCTGCTCCATCTCCTCCACCAGCCACGCGAGGGCGGCGGCAGCCTTCTTGGGCTGCGTGATGATGGGGGTGATCAGGTGCGGGATGCCCTCGTACGGGGTGAGCTCCACCATCTTCGGGTCGATGAGGATCATGCGGACCTGCTCGGGGGTGGCGCGGCTGAGCAGCGACACCAGCATCGAGTTGACGAAGCTCGACTTGCCCGAACCGGTCGAACCGGCGACGAGCAGGTGCGGCATCTTCGCCAGATTGGCACTCACGAAGTCGCCCTCGATGTCCTTGCCGAGACCGATGACGAGCGGATGCTTGTCCTTCCGGGTCGAGGGAGCGCTGAGGACGTCGGCCAGGCGGACCATCTCCCGGTCGGCGTTGGGCACCTCGATACCGACCGCGGACTTGCCCGGGATCGGCGCGAGCAGGCGGACGTTGTCGGTCGCCGCGGCGTAGGCGATGTTCCGCTGCAGCGCGGTGATCTTCTCGACCTTCACGCCGGGCCCGAGTTCGACCTCGTAGCGGGTGACCGTCGGCCCGCGGGTGTAGCCGGTGACCGCCGCGTCGATCTTGAACTGTTCGAGGACGCCGGTCATCCGGTCGATCATCTCGTCGTTGGCGCTGGTGCCCGCCTTCGGCGGATCGCCTTCGAGCAGCAGGTGCGGGGGCGGCAGGATGTAGTCGCCCTCGGCGGCCGGCTCCGACGGTGCGAATGCCTCGTCGTCGAGGTCGGGCTCCGGTTCGGGCTCGGGTGCCGGCTTCGGAGCCGGGCGTGCGGCCGACGTCGCACGACGCGCGGTCGCCCGGCGGGCCGGTGGCTCGATGACCTCGGTCATCTGCTCGTCGGCGGCGTTGTCGCCGAACGGTTCGGTGTGGGCGTCGGCGAAGTTCTCGGTGACCGCTTCCTCGATCGGCTCCTCGGCGACCTTGGCCGGCTTGCGTCGCGACCGGCTCACCGGCCGCGACGGGGTCTCGTCGGGCGGGTAGTTGTCGTACGGGTTCGACGAGTACGAGCGACGCGTCGCGCGGGAGCCGAAGGCGTCATCGTCATCGTCGTCGTCTTCGGCCGCGGGATCGCCGAAGTCGGGATCCTCGTAGTCCTCCGCGTCCGCGTCCCAGTCGAGGTCGCTCTCCCACGGCGCGGCGTCGGCGCCGGGCACCCCCAGTCCGAGGTATCCGGCGGCGGCGTCGACGACCTCACGCACCGTGCGTCCGCTGAGGATCAGGACACCGAAAGCCATGCACAGCAGCAGGATCGGTACCGACACCCAGGCGGTGACGCCCGTGGTGAGCGGCGTGCCGATGGCGAAACCGACGAAACCCGCCGCCGACGAACGGCCCGGCAGATCCAGCGGTGAACCGGCGATGAGATGCATGATGCCCAGCAACGGCAGAACGACCAGGGCACCACCGCCGAGGTAGCGACCACGACGTTCGGGTGCCGGGGGGCGTCGCATCAGCATGATCGCGATCACGACCAGCGCCACCGGCACGACGACCGCCGCGGAGCCGACGATCGCGCGGATCAGCGCCTCGATGAAGGCGCCGACGGGCCCGGCGGCCCCGAACCAGACACTGGCCGCGAACAGCAGACCGAGCGCGAGCAGGCCGAGCGCCACACCGTCCCGGCGATGACTGTGCCCCTGACCGCGCGAGGCCTGGCCACGCGGACCGGGCGCACCATCGGCGTCCAGGTCGTCGTGGTCGTCGTCCGCGTCGATGGCATCGAAGTCGAATTCGTCGTCGTCGAACGGACGCGACTCGGTGCGCGGTCCACGGCCGACGCCGGAACCCACGCGAGCCGCGCTGCCGACACCGCGGGCGAACAGCGACCAGCCTGCGCCGATCCCCTTCCCCACCGCGGAGGCACCGGCGGCGGCCACGGAACGCCTGTGCAGATCGACCGACTCTGCCGACGCGGAGGTGTTCCGGCGACGCGGCGTCGCGGTGGCGGACTGCCTGGTGCGGGACCCGGTGCCCGTGGAACGGTTCGACGCGCGCGACGACCCGGACTTGCCCACACCGGAGCGTGCGGAACCGGTGCGGGTCGTCGACTTGCTCGCCCCGCCCCTGCTCGCGGTGCTCTTGCCCGACCGGCTCGCGCCCGAGCGTGCGGCCGACCCGGTCGACCGTCCGGTGCTCTTGCCACCCGACCGTGTGCCGGATGTCCTCGCCCCCGACGCGGACGTGCGCGTACCCGTGCTTGCCTTCGAAGCCATACCGACAGACTAGTCGGCAGTGTTCACTTCAGTCACACGGGCAACACTGATAACGGCGACGTGTCGAAGTTGTTACCCGTCCGCATCGCCGACACGCCTACAGGCCGTGAGAACTGTCACGAACCGCGGCGATCGCATCCGGATCGCCGTCGAAGGTGACCGCCACGGGGCGGCGTCCGAACGCGAACAGGACGAGTTCGCCGATCGATCCCGTCACGACGGCGTCCTTCCCGGAGCCGACGCTGACGAGGTCCTCACCGGCGGTCGTGCGCAGGGTGACGCGCGCGGGAATCTTCTTCAGCGTCATCCTCGCCATCGACGTGACCGGAGTGCGCAGCTCGGCCTCGAGCTCGGGCGACAGCATCCGCGGCGTCCAGCCACCCTCCGGGTCCGCTCCCCCACGCAGCACGTCCTCATGGTGGACGAACATCTCGGCGAGGTTGGCGAACCGGTCGACGAGTTTGAACGGCGAGTAGACCGGCGGTCCGGACGCGAGGTCGTCGAGCAGCTCGTCGAACTCCCGCCGGGCGGCCTTGGTCCGCACCTTCTCGGTGTACCCGGCGAAGGCCGGGATCAGGATTCCCGGCCCGGTGTCGGGGCGTCGTTCGCGGACGACGAGATGAGCCAACAGATCGCGGGTGGTCCAGCCCTCACAGAGGGTGGGCGCGTCCGGGCCCACCTTCTTCATGGTCTCGACGAGAGCCGCTCGTTCCTCCTGTGCACCGGTCACCCAGCCCACAGTAGCGAGAACTAGTCGGCGCCGACCGCGAGCACCGTCGGCACGATCATCGGGCGACGGCGGTAGGTGTCGGAGACCCAACGGCCCACGGCGCGCCGGATTCCCTGTGCGATGCGGTGCGCGTCGCTGACACCCTCGGCGGCCAGCGAGTCGAGGACCTGGTTGACCAGATCGGCGGCCGACTTGAGTGCATCCGGGTCGTCGGAGAAGCCGCGACCGGAGACCTCCGGCGAGCTGACCGCGCGACCTGTCGTGGCGTCGATGGCGACGGTGATCGCGATGAACCCGCCCTCGCCGAGCACGAGGCGCTCGGACAGGGTCGACTCACCCACGTCGCCGACGGACAGTCCGTCGACGTAGACGTGACCGACCGGGACGCGTCCGACGATCTCGGCGCGACCGTCGACGAGGTCGACCACGACGCCGTCCTCGGCCAGCACCACACGGTCCTCGGGCACACCGGTCGCGACCGCCAGCGCCGCGTTCGCGCGGAGATGGCGCCATTCGCCGTGCACCGGCATCGCGTTCGACGGCCGCACCGCGTTGTACAGGTAGAGCAGCTCGCCGGCCGAGGCGTGACCGGACACGTGGACCTTCGCGCTCTGCTGCGTGATCACGGTGGCGCCGCGCTTGGCCAGGCCGTTGACCACGGCGAAGACCGAGTTCTCGTTACCCGGGATCAGCGAGGACGCCAGCACGACGAGGTCGTCGGCGCGGATGTTGATCTGGCGGTGCTCGCCGCGTGCCATCCGCGACAGCGCCGACAGCGGCTCACCCTGCGAGCCGGTCGAGATCAGCACCACGCGGTGATCGGGAAGCGTTGCGGCGGTGTCGATGTCGACGACCACCCCGTCGGGCATCGACAGGTAACCGAGGTCCTGCGCGATCTGCATGTTCCGCACCATCGACCGGCCGACGAAGCAGACGCGGCGGTTGTGGGTGTGCGCGACGTCGATGATCTGCTGGATGCGGTGCACGTGGCTGGCGAAGGACGCGACGATGACGCGCTGCTTGGCCTTGCCGATCACCTGGTCGAGCACCCCGCCGATCTCGCGCTCGGGGGTGACGAAGCCGGGGACCTCGGCGTTGGTCGAGTCGACGAGGAACAGGTCCACGCCCTCGTCGCCGAGGCGGCTGAAGCCGGCGAGGTCGGTCAGGCGACCGTCGAGCGGCAGCTGATCGAGTTTGATGTCGCCGGTGTGCAGCACGACGCCGGCAGGGGTACGGATCGCCACGGCGATGGCGTCGGGGATCGAGTGGTTGACCGCGAAGTACTCGCAGTCGAACGGACCGTGGGTGGTCCGCTCCCCCTCGGTGACCTCGACGAGCTTCGGCCGCAGGCGGTGTTCCCGGCACTTGGCGTCGACGAGGGCGAGCGTGAACTTCGACCCGACGACGGGGATGTCGCTGCGCAGCCGCAGCAGGAACGGGATCGCGCCGATGTGGTCCTCGTGGCCGTGGGTGAGGATCACCGCGTCCACGTCGTCCATGCGGTCTTCGATGTAGCGGAAGTCCGGGAGGATCAGGTCGACGCCGGGCTGCTGATCCTCGGGGAACAGCACGCCGCAGTCGACGATCAGTAGACGGCCGTTGTACTCGAAGACGGTCATGTTGCGGCCGATCTCGCCGATACCGCCCAGCGCGACGATCCGCAGCCCGCCCTTGGGCAGGCGGCGCGGGGTACCGAGACGATCGACGGGCGCCGGGGTCGCCTGCTCGTTCCGACGGCCCCCGCGGGAGTCGCCGCCACGTTCGTGGCGGCCGCGTCGACCACCGGACGACGAACCGGACTTCTGCTTGGCGGAATGCTTCGGTGCCGCTTCCGCCTTCGGTGCAGCCTCCGCCTTGGGTGCGGTCCCGCCCTGCCCGGCGACGGGAGCCTCGGGCGCCGTCGTGGCCGGCACCGGATCGACCGGCACGGCCTCCACCGGCGGCGTGACGGGGGGTCCGGCCTTCCGGGAGGCGGCGCGGCGTCGGGTGCGTGGCGTCCGTGCTTCGGGACCGTTGGTGTCGCTGCCGGTGTTGTCGGTCATCAGGCGAGAACACCTGCCGCACGTAGATCCACGATCAGCTCCTCGATCTGAGGCCCGGATGCGGGCACCTGGGGCAGGCGCGGATCGCCCACCTCGAGTCCGAGAATGCGCAGCGCCGCCTTCACCATCGTGACACCTCCGAGGCGTCCCATGGCGTTGACGAGCGGAAGCATCGACGTGTTGAGGGTCCGCGCCGTGGCGAGGTCGCCCTTCTCCACCGCGATCTGCATCTCGCGCAGGCGATCCGGCACCAGGTGCCCGATCACGCTGACGAAGCCGGTGGCACCGATCGACAGCCACGGCAGGTTGAGTGCGTCCTCACCCGAGAGGTATTCGAGCTTGGTGGTGGCGATGAGGCCGGCGGCCGAGTGCAGGTCGCCCTTGGCGTCCTTGACGCCGCGGATGTTCGGGTGCTCGGCGAGCGCCAGCATCGTCTCGTTCGCGATGGGCACGACCGAGCGCGGCGGGATGTCGTAGAGCAGCACGGGAAGTGCCGTTGCGTCGGCGACGGTCCGGAAGTGCGCGAGCAGACCGGCCTGCGGCGGCTTGGAGTAGTACGGGGTCACCACGAGCAGACCGTGGGCGCCGATCTTCTCAGATTCGATGGCGAACCGCACGCTCTCGGCGGTGTCGTAGCTACCGGCACCCTGGGTGATCCGGGCGCGGTCGCCGACGGCATCCAGTACGACGCGCAGCAGGTCGAGCTTCTCGGGGACGGTGGTGGTCGGCGACTCGCCGGTGGTGCCGGACACGACCAGTCCGTCACAACCCTTCGACACGAGGTGGTCGGCCAGGACGGCGGCCTTGTCCAGATCGAGACTTCCGTCGGGACGGAAGGGGGTCACCATCGCCACCACGTTCGTCCCGAAGGGATGCTCGTGCAGCGGTTCCTGGACTGCGTTCATGGTGCTAAAGGCTACCGCCTCCGTATCCGTGACGGGTCTCACCCTTCCAGCACGAACGGTGAGGTCGCGACCTCGGTGCCGTCGGCGAGCGTGCCGATCTCGAAATCGCCGAAAACAGTGGGCGCCACCTGCATCAATTGCCGCAGGCATTCGACGGCGAGCTGGCGGATCTCGACGTCGGCGTGCTCGGTGGCGCGCATGCCGACGAAGTGCCGCCATGCCCGGTAGTTGCCGGTCACGACGATCTTGGTCTCGGTGGCGTTCGGCAGCACCGATCGTGCGGCCTGGCGTGCCTGCTTACGGCGCAGGATCGCGTTCGGCACGTCGGCGAACTTCGCCTCCAGCGCGTCGAGGAGCTCGGTGTAGGCCTCGCGGCTCGCGTCGGTGGCGGCGGTGAACAGTTCTTCGAGGTGCTCGTCGCCGACGATCGCGGGCGGCGCGACCACGTTCGAGTCGTGTTCGGGCACGAAGCGCTGCGAGAGCTGCGAATAGGAGAAGTGCCGGTGGCGGATGAGCTCATGGGTGCACGAGCGCGAGATCCCGGAGATGTAGAAGGTCACCGAGGCGTGTTCGAGGAGCGACAGATGCCCGACCTCGAGGATGTGCCGGAGGTAGCCGGCGTTGGTGGCGGTGCGCGGGTTGGGCTTGTCCCAGCTCTGATAGCAGGCGCGTCCCGCGAACTCGACGAGCGCCTCGCCACCCTCGGCGTCCGTGCTCCACGGCACGTCCTCGGGCGGGTTGAACTGGGTCATGGCGACCATCTGCACCTTCAGCGGCACCAACTCGGACACGCAGTCCCCTCCGTTCGACGTTTGTGTGCCCTGATTGTCCCCCACCGCTCCACCGGGCCCGGATTCGGCCTGAAGTCGCGGTCCGCGGTGGGTAAGGTCCGTATGTGTCCACTCGGCATGAGTCCACCCGACGGACTTTCCTGCGAACCGGTGCGGTCGTCACCGGCGCCGCCCTCACGTTGCCCACCATCGCCGAATCCGGCCCGGCGAACGCTGCCCCGCGGAACGTCTTCGCCCACGGCGTCGCCTCCGGCGATCCGCTGCCCGACGCGGTCATCCTGTGGACCCGCATCACCCAGTCCCCTCCGTCGACACCGGGTTCCGGTGTGGGACACCCGTGTTCGGTGCGCTGGGAGATCGCGCGCGATCCGGGCTTCGGCACGGTCGTCGGTTCCGGTGTCGAGCAGACGTCGGCCGAGCAGGACTTCACCGTCAAGGTCGACGCCCCCGGGCTGAGTCCGCGGACGACCTACCACTACCGGTTCACCGTGACGTCGGGACCGGCGGCCGGGGCCGTCTCGCCGGTCGGCACCACCCGCACCGCTCCCGCCACGAGCGCCGACGTCGCACGGATCCGCTTCGGCGTCGTGTCCTGCGCCAACTGGGAGGCGGGTTACTTCTCGGCCTACCGTCACCTCGCCGCCCAACCCGGACTCGACGCGATACTCCATCTCGGCGACTACTTCTACGACTACCAAACCGGCCGCTACACAGGGAAAACCGGGACAGTCCGGGTCCACGACCCACGCCACGAGGTCGTCACGCTGCGCGACTACCGGACGCGTCACGCCCAGTACAAGACCGACCCGGACCTCGCCGCGTTGCACCGGAAGCTGCCGTTCATCCCCGTCTGGGACGACCACGAGACCGCCAACGACGCCTGGAGCGGCGGCGCGGAGAACCATCAGCCCAACGAGGGGTCGTGGCCGGTCCGGCGCGCCGCCGCACTGCGCGCCTACTCCGAGTGGATGCCCATCCGCCCCGGCGTCGACCCGCAGGGCCGACACCTGTTCCGCCGGCTGCGGTTCGGGAACCTGCTCGAGCTGTCGATGCTGGATCTACGCTCCTACCGCGACCTGCAGGTGAGCGCACGCTCGGCGAGCATCGACGACCCGGCTCGCACGATCATGGGCAAGGCGCAGATGTCGTGGCTCACCAACGGGCTCATATCGTCGGAGACCCGCTGGAAGATCGTCGGCAACCCGGTGATGATCACGCCGGTGCTGATCCCGCCGCTCGATCCGGCGACGACCGGCGCGGTCACCTCGATGCTCGGGATCCCGAAGGAGGGAATCCCCTACAACGCCGATCAGTGGGACGGGTACGCCGCCGACCGCCGGCGTCTGCTCGACTCGATCCGGACCAACCGCGTCGACAACGTCGTGTTCGTGACCGGCGACATCCACTCGTCGTGGGCCTGCGATGTCCCGGTCAACGTGGCGAACTATCCCGGCGCCGGGACCGTCGCCACCGAACTCGTCGGCACCTCGGTCACGGCGACCAACGTCGACGACATGTTCAACGTGCCGCCGGACACCGCCGGCGTCGCGGCGTCGGCGGCGTTCCGCACGGCAAACCACCACGTGCGTTTCTGCGAGCTGGACGCGCACGGGTACTCGGTCCTCACCGTCACCCCCGCCGCCACTCAGATGGACTGGTACTTCGTGAACAACAAGATCGACCCGAGGTCGGGCCAGTTCTACGCGAAGTCCTATCGGGTGCGCAGCGGTACGCAGCGGGTCGAGCCGGTCGGGCGACCCGCCGTCTAGTTCTGATCCAGGATCGCCGACAGCTTGGCGTGGGTGTCGGGCCAGCCGTGCACGGCGATCGAGGTGATGCCGAGCGCCTTGACCGGGTAGTCGTTGCCGCCCTCGTCGAGGCGGTCACCGAAGAACAGGATGTCCGAGGTGCTCAGGCCGAGGATGTCCATCAGCTTGAGCGCGCCGTACGCCTTGTCGATGCCCTTCTTGGTGACGTCGACCGACGTCGAACCGCCGCTGCGGACCTCGAGGTCGGGCAGCCGCTCGGCGGCGTAGGCGCGCAGCGACTCCTTCTTCGCGCCGTCCGGGTCCCAGGCGGCCTTCGCGTCGACCGGGGCCTTCTGTCCGAGCGCGCTGAAGGTGATCTGGCTGCCGCGGTCCTCGAGGATCTCGCCCCAGGTCTCGCTCTCCCAGATACCGAGTTCCTTGGCGCCGGTCTCCAGGACGTCGAGGGTGCGCTTCTTCTCGTCGTCGGTGAGGTACTCGGCGTAGACGGTCTCCCACTCGTTGCCCGACCAGCGGACGTACTGGGTGCCGCAGGTGGGCATCAGATGGAGGTTGCCGACCGAGTCGAAGGTGCCGAGACGCGCGAGGACCTGCTTGGAGAACTGGGTGAAGTTGCCGCCGGAGATGATGCACCCGAGGCTGACGTCGAGCATCCGGCGGAGCAGGTCCACCATCTGGTCGTCGAGCGGGCTCTTCGAGGGTGCGAGTGTGTCGTCGAGGTCGAACATCACCAAGCGGTAGTCGTTGCCGTCATACGACACGGTCATCGTCGGTTCTCTCCTTCTGATCGTCCCCGGGTGTGTGTTCCGCTGGTTCGCGGCCTCCCGATGCTCAGCATCCCATCACGGCCCGGAGGTCGCGCGCGAGGTCACCCTTCGTGCCCACCGACACGTCGTCGAGGTCGAGCCACCCCGCGAATGTGCGCAGGTCGGCGCCCAATCGCTCGGCGACGACGCCGCGATCGTGTCCGGACTCACAGAAGGCGCCGAGTACCAACAGGGTTCGGGACCTGCGGTCGGCCTTGAGGTCGACGCGTGCGGCGATGTCGGTGCCCAGCAGGTAGGGCAGCACGTAGTAACCGTGGACGCGTTTGTGCTCGGGGACGTAGATCTCGATGCGGTAGTGGAAGTCGAAGAGGCGCTCGGCTCGTGGCCGGAAGAAGACGAGCGGGTCGAACGGCGAGAGGATCGCCGAGGTGTCGATGCGTCGCGGCATCGGCGCACCGTCGGCGAGATACGCGGGGTCGCGCCATCCCTCGACCGAGACCTCGTGCACCACACCGGCGTCCACGAGGTCGGCGACGGCCGGGCGGGCGTCGGCGGGTTTGAGGCGGTAATAGTCGGCGAGGTCGGCGACGGTCGCGACGCCGAGGGACCGAGCCGCCCGGGCGATGAGATCCCGGTGCGCCTGCGCACGATCCGGGCGTCGCGCGGCGACGTCGGCGCCGACGACCCGTTCGGTGAGGTCGTAGTGACGCATGAAGTTGCCGTTGCGCACCGCCGACAGGTCGCCGGCGGCGAACATCGCCTCACACAGGTGCTTGATCTCGCCGCGCTGCCACCAGCTCCCGGCGGTACCCGGCTCGCGTTCGATGCCGAGCCTCTCCTCGATGGTCCGCGGCATCGCGGCACCGATCTCCTCGATCACGCTGCGGACGTCCTCGGCGAGGCTCCGGTTGCGGCGCATGATCTCGCGCGTGTGCCGGTACCGTCCGTCGGCGAACTCGTCCATGCGCCAACGGAACAGCGGCCAGTCCTCGACCGGGATGAGCGCGGCCTCGTGCGCCCAGTACTCGACGAGCAGACGCTTCCCCCGGACCGGCTGCCACGCGGCGCGATGCAGGAGGTCGGGATCGTAGGGTCCGAGGCGGCTGTAGAGCGGCATGAAATGGGCCCGCGCGACGATGTTGACCGAATCCATCTGGAGCAGACCCGTCCGGCCGACGACCCGTTTGAGGTGGGCCATCGTCGGGGTGCCCGCCGGTGCACGGTCGGCGAATCCCTGTGCGGCGAGCGCGGTTCGACGCGCCTGGGCCGGGGAGAGACGCTCCGGTGCCATCAGCGCGTGTAGTCGACGAATCGGTAGGCGGTACCGGTGGTGGAGGTCCGCCACTCCCCCTTGTCGGCGACGGTCCACTCGGGACCGATCTCCGGCGCGAACGCGTCGGCTCCGGGTACGTCGACGTCGATCTCGGTCACGCAGAGTTCCGTCGCGTACTGCATTGCGAGCCGGTAGATCTCGCCTCCACCGATGACGCCCACCGTGTCGCCGTCGGCCAGGCTCAACGCCTCGTCGATCGCCCGCGCGGTCAGCGCACCGTCGGCGGACCACTCCGGGTTGCGGGTGACCACGATGTTGGTGCGGCCCGGCAACGGCCGGAACCTCGGCGGCAGGGAGTCCCACGTCCGGCGGCCCATGACGACGGGGTTGCCGAGGGTCTTCTCCTTGAACCGGGCGATGTCCTCGGGGACGCGCCACGGGATGGTGTTGTCGCGACCGATCGCGGGGCCTTTGCCGGCGACCTCGCGACCCTGCGCCCAGACGAGCCGGACCCGGCGGGTCACACCGCCACCGGCGCCTTGATCCCGGGATGCGACTGGTAACCGACGATCTCGATGTCGTCGAACTCATAGTCAAAGATCGAATCCCGCTTGCGCAGTTCGAGTTTCGGGTACGGATACGGCTCGCGCGAGAGCTGCAGGGTCACCTGGTCGACGTGGTTGTCGTAGATGTGGCAGTCGCCGCCGGTCCACACGAACTCGCCGACCTCGAGGCCCGCCTGCTGCGCCATCATGTGCGTCAGCAGCGCATACGACGCGATGTTGAACGGCACGCCGAGGAACAGGTCGGCCGAGCGCTGGTACAGCTGACAGGACAGTTTCCCGTCGGCGACGTAGAACTGGAAGAACGCGTGGCACGGCGGCAGCGCCATCTGCGGGATCTCCCCCACGTTCCACGCCGACACGATGTTGCGTCGTGAGTCGGGGTTGGTCTTCAACGTCTCGAGAGCCGCGGAGATCTGGTCGATCTGTTCTCCCGACGGCGTCGGCCAGCTGCGCCACTGGACGCCGTAGACGGGTCCGAGGTCGCCGTTCTCGTCGGCCCACTCGTCCCAGATGGTCACGCCGCGCTCCTGGAGCCAGCGGACGTTGGAGTCGCCGCGCAGGAACCAGAGGAGCTCGTAGATGATCGACTTGAGGTGCACCTTCTTGGTGGTGATCAGCGGGAAGCCCTCGGCGAGGTCGTACCGCAGCTGATGACCGAAGACACTCTTGGTTCCCGTCCCGGTGCGATCCGCCTTCGGGGTGCCCGTCTCGAGCACGAGGCGCAGCAGGTCCTCGTACGGAGTGGGGATCGTCCCGGTCGATGAGATGTCGCGGATGGCCGTGCTCACGGTGGCCAGTCTAGGCAAAGCCCCCGGGGCGTCGCCGGGCGCACGACACGTCGCCACTCCCCTCTGTGACTGCAGTGACGCCTGTGACTTCGGGGGTATCCTCCTCCCGTGGCCACTCGCAGCACCACCCGTGCCAACCGCTATGCCAAGCGGCGTCGTAAGCGCGTCGCCTCCCGCGACAACGACCTCACCGACACCCAGTGGCTCGCCCTTCAGGAGGCCTGGGGCGGGTGCGCCTACTGCGGCGCGGACGGTGTCGCCCTTCAGCGCGACTGCATGCTGGCCATCTCCCGCGGCGGCCGCTACACGGTGACGAACGTCGTCCCGTGCTGCGGTTCGTGCAATGCGAGCAAGTGCAATTCCGAGGTCACCTCCTGGATGCGCCGCAAGAAGCTCGACGAGAAGGCGTTCCTGGTGCGCCAGTACGAGGTCAGCAAGCTCCTCGCCGACGTCGAGTAGTTCTCGGCCCGCGGGTCCCATTGGCAGGACGCCGCACCTGATCAGCAGTAATCTCGGTGCGCAAGAAACATGGTCGCGGCAAGGAGAACAGCCGAATGAGTTTCGAGATCTCCGCGGGTACACGCGGCGCCTGGGCGCCCAAGGGCCCGTTCGTCCGCCTCGTGAACAAAGTCCTCGCTCCGATGATCCGCCGGAAGGGTCGGTTCGGCGGGATGAACGCCCTCGTCCTGACGACCGTCGGCCGCAAGAGCGGCGAGGAACGGCAGAGCCCGCTCGCCTGGTTCCCCGGCCCCGACGGCAGTTGGCTGATCGTGGCGTCGGCCAACGGCGCCGCCAGCAACCCGGGTTGGTATCACAACCTGCGTGCCAACCCGGACAAAGCCCGGATCGACGTCGACGGCAAGACCATCGAGGTCCGCGCCCAGCAGCTCCAGGGCGAGGAGCGCGCACAGGCCTGGGCGGAGATCAGCAAGAACGAACGCTTCGCCACCTACCAGGAGAAGACCGACCGTCAATTGCCGATCATCAAGCTGACCGCCAAATAGCCGCAAACCCACCTCTTTTCGACAAACCCAGCACCCCGGCGGGTGGTGATTCTGCCGAAAAATGGTGGGTTTACGGGCTAGCCCATCAACTGCGCGGCGACTGTCGCGCCCAACTCCCAGCACGCTTCGCGGTCGTCCTTGCTCGGGGCGCCGGAGACGGTGACGTACTCGGCGGATTTCACCCAGCCGAGTCCGGTGGTGATGGTGTCGACGGCCTTGGCCGCGCCCTCGGTCCCCTGATTTCCGTGGAGGTAGAGCCCGAACGGGCGGCCCTGCGTCGAGTCGAGGATCTGGTAGTAGCTGACGTCGAAGGCGTGTTTCAGTGCGCCGCTGATGTATCCGAGGTTGGCCGGGGTGCCGAGAATGTAACCGTCGGCCTCCAGGAAGTCACTCGCGGTCACCGCCAGGGCGGCTCGACGCACCACCTCGACGCCCTCGATCTCGGGGTCCGTGGCACCGGAGAGCACCGCCTCGAACATCTCCTGACACGCCGGCGACGGAGTGTGATGAACGATCAACAACCGCTTGTCCGCCATCACGACCTCCCGGCGAACGCCAGCAGCCGATCCGCCGCGCTGTCCGACGCCGGTTCGATCTGCGCCTCGAACATCCCGGCGGCACGCAGTTCCTCGATGACGGGGGCGGCGTCGGTGAGCACGAAGTCGACGAGCCCTTCCGACGGCGTCCATTCGGCGTCGAGGCCCACGCACAGGTCGTGGGAGTGCAAGGCCAGCTCCATGATTCGCATGACCAGGAGCTGATGGCCGGGGCGTCGGCCGGCGCGGTGATCGACCTCGACGTTGAGATCGGCCGAGTCGACGGCAGCCCGAAAGGCGTTGTCGCTGCGCCAGAATTCGGCGACCGGGTCACCGGCGCCCACATAGTCGACGTCCCGCGTCGTCAGAGTGTCGGCGGCGCTCGCGCCTTCGAGGAGCATGGCGTAGCGGTAGCCGCCACCGATGAGGTGGTTGATCAGGTCGCGATTGGTCCAACCCGCGCAACCGCTTGCCTGCCCGAGCCTCTCGGGTCCGGCGTCCGCCAGATGATCGGCCCACAACCGGGCGGCCTCGTCGAGCAAGCTCGTCGGAACGCTCATCTGGCCGTCCCCCTACTGCTCGCGTCCGTGGAACTGCGCGACCGCGCGCTTCATCATCGCGCGGGCGCGGGGACGATCGCCGGCGTAGTCGTAGGCGCGGGCGATGCGGTAGGTGTTGCGCCAGTTCTCGGGGTCGGCCTCCCACTCGGCCTTCACCCGGGCGAAGAGTTCGTCGGCGGCGTCGCGTTCCATGCGGCCCGAGGCACGGTGCGGGAGGTTCGAGATGTCGAGCTCGCGACCCTCCTCGGCCATGATGGCGGCGAGCTTCTGGTGTTCCAGACCCGCGCGCAGCGTCGCGAAGATGAGCCACGCGCCGATAAGCGGCAGCGCGATGACGCCGATTCCCAGGCCGATCCCCGCGGCGCTGCCCGTCGCGATCAGCTGGAACCCGCGCCAGCCGAGCAGCACGAAGTAGACGATCAACGCAACGACGAGGAACCCGATCATCCAGATGATCGGCCGTGCGTCCTTCTTCTTCGGCCCCAGCCGCGGTGCCCCGCCCTCGGTGTCGCCGGTGTGGGTGCCCTCGTCGTGCGTGCCGTCATCAACCATGGGGATCAGAGGTCCATCAGTTCTTCGAGTCCGATCGTCAGACCGGGGCGGTCACCGATGCTGCGCACGCCCAGGAGTACACCCGGCGCGAACGACGACCGGTCGAGCGAGTCGTGGCGGATGGTGAGGGTCTCCCCCTCGGTGCCGAGTAGGACCTCCTGGTGGGCGACGAGGCCCGCGAGACGCACCGAGTGCACGTGCACGCCGTCGACCACAGCTCCTCGCGCGCCGTCGAGTTCGGAGGTGGTGGCGTCGGGGCTCGCGCCGACGCCGGCCTCGGCGCGCGCACGGCCGATCAGCTCCGCGGTCCGGTACGCGGTGCCCGACGGGGCGTCGGCCTTGTGCGGGTGGTGCAGTTCGACGACCTCGACCGACTCGTAGTACTTGGCGGCCTGCGCGGCGAAACGCATCGACAGGACGGCGCCGATCGCGAAGTTCGGGGCGATGAGCACACCGACCTTCGGGTTCTCGGCGAGCCAGCCGCGGACGGTCTCGAGGCGTTCCTCGGTGAAGCCGGTGGTGCCGACGACGGCGTGAATCCCGTTGGCGATCAAGTACTTCAGGTTGTCCATCACGACGTCGGGGTGGGTGAAGTCGACGACGACCTGGGTGTCGGTGTCGGAGAAGAACTCCAGCGAATCCCCCTTGTCGACGCCCACGGTGTAGGTGAGGTCGTCGGCGTTCTCGACCGCCGTGACGATCGCCTGTCCGACCTTGCCCTGACTGCCCAGGACGCCCACCTTGATACCGCTCATGTCCACCCTCTTCGATCTCGACGTGTCAACGGGTCTCAGTCTAGTGGCGAGGGCCTTCTCAATAGATCGGCGCATCGCCGCGGCGATGCTCGAAGACCAGCGACGTGGTGGTGCCCGCGACCTCGCGACGGCTGTTGAGTCGCTCGACGAACTGGCGGAGCGCCTCGGTGTCGGCGGTCGCCACGTGCAGCATGTAATCGTCGGCGCCCGCGAGGAAGAACACGTCGATCACCTCGTCGTAGGCGGCGATCTCGCCGACGAACTGCCGGATCCGCCCGCGCGCGTCGGATTGGAGGCTGACGGCGACCATGGCGCGCAGCGGGCGCCCGACGGCGGCCGGGTCGACGTCGGCGAAGAATCCACGGATGACACCGAGTTCGACGAGCCTGCGCATGCGGCCGTGACACGTCGACGCGGCGATCCCGACGCGTTGTGCCAGCTCACTGTTGGGCATACGCGCATCGGACTGCAGGAGCTTCAGCAATTCGCGGTCCGTCGCGTCGAGCTCTCCGGGTTGAACATCCTTCGGTGCAGCAGGCATCACACCCTCCTGACTGGAAACATCTTCGCCATCATCGAACATTCAAGAATCTTCTTCACGAATATTGTGACACTTCTGAAGTTCCTTCACGCTTGAGACAGCTTATCTGCACAAACTTCGAAACGAGAGGGAGCATCATGCGCGTCGGGATCCCCACCGAGATCAAGAACCACGAGTACCGCGTCGCCATCACCCCGGCGGGCGTCGCCGAGCTGCACCACCGCGGCCACGACGTGATCATCCAGGCGGGTGCCGGTGAGGGGTCGGCCATCACCGACAACGACTACAAGGCCGCCGGCGCGCAGATCCTCGGCACCGCCGCCGAGGTCTGGGATCAGGCCGAACTGCTGCTCAAGGTCAAGGAGCCGATCGCCTCCGAGTTCGACCTCATGCGCGCGGGCCAGACGATCTTCACCTACCTCCACCTGGCCGCCGGCAAGGAGTGCACCGATGCGCTGCTGGCCTCGGGCACGACATCCATCGCCTACGAGATGGTCCGCACCGCCGACGGCGCACTCCCCCTGCTCGCCCCGATGAGCGAGGTCGCCGGCCGGCTCGCACCCCAGGTCGGCGCCTATCACCTGATGAAGTCCGAGGGCGGCCGCGGCGTGCTCATGGGCGGCGTCCCCGGCACCGAGCCCGCCGAGGTCGTCGTCATCGGCGGCGGGGTCAGCGGCGTCAACGCGGCGACGATCGCCGTCGGCATGGGAGCCCAGGTCACCGTCTTCGACCTCGACATCACCAAGCTCCGGGCGATCGACGCCCGGTTCGCCGGTCGCGTCCACACCCGCTACAGCACCAAGCTCGCGCTCGACGAGGCGGTCAAGAAGGCCGACCTGGTCATCGGTGCCGTCCTCGTCCCGGGTGCGAAGGCACCGGTGCTGGTGCCCAACAGCCTTGTCGCACAGATGAAGCCGGGGGCAGTGCTCGTCGACATCGCGATCGACCAGGGCGGTTGCTTCGAGGATTCCCACCCCACGACCCACGCCGACCCGACCTTCACCGTGCACGACACCACCTTCTACTGCGTGGCCAACATGCCCGGCACGGTCGCCCGCACGTCCACGCAGGCGCTCACCGGCGCGACCCTCCCCTACGTGCTGCGCCTGGCCGATCAGGGCTGGGAGAAGGCCTGCGCCACCGATCCGGCACTGGCGTCGGGTCTGAGCACCCACCGCGGGGAGCTGTTCACCGCCGAGGTCGGCGAGGCGCTCGGTCTCCCCGTCGCGGCGATGCCGTTCGCGCACAACTGATCAGCGAGACCACCCGCGTTCAGAAGGTGATGCGGGTGGTCCCTCGCCGCTTCCCGCGATAGCCGTAGCGGCGTTCGATGATGTCTCCGTGCCCGTCGTGGCGGATGCGCAGCAGGGTCGAGGCCCGTGTGCCGTATCCCGGGATGTTGATGAACTTCGACGACAGGGCCGCTTCGAACTCTGCTCCGACGCCGGTGTCGGGCAGCCGCGCCGGGTCGGGGCGGTCCTGGTCGGCGAGCATCGCGAAGTAGTCGTCATCGGAGGCGCCGGCGGAGATCAGGTCACGCAGTGCCGCAGTGCCGTCGACGACCTTCGGCCAGTCGTTGTCGAGCGCCCCGTTGGACACGCCGTGCACCCCGTCGGCCACCCGCTCGGCGTGTGGTTGCGGCCGGTTCGTCACCCACCACAGGTCTGCGGCGTCGGCGACGAGCAGGTTCACCGGGTCGTAGTCGGCGGCCTGTTCGACGACGCGGTCGGCGAAGACCTTGGGGTCCTCGTCGCCGGCGAGGAAGTCGACCGGCAACTGCCCGCGCGAGCGGACCCCGACGCGTTCGGACGGGCCGACCCGCACGTTCGTCACCATCGCGACCCGGCCGGGTTCATCAGCGGAGACACCCATCCAGGTGCCGCCTGCCAGCGCGTCGCGTCCGGCGATGATCGGCAGGTCATCCCACCGGGACAGCGCATACGTGCGTCGCCGGTGGTACTCGTCGCGGTTGGCCGCGACGATCAGCCGGTACTCGGGATGCGCGTTCCACGCGAAGAGGATCAGGCACATGGCATCTCAGTTCACCTGGTAGTGGCTCATACCCGCCATTCTGCGCTGGACGCCGGCGATCTCCCGCACCGCCTGCGCCACCAGACTCCGGTCCAGCGGCGACAGCCGTCCCATCTCCAGCACGTCGGTCAGTGTCTCGCCGCGATCGAACTGCGCGACCTGATACCGCAACCGCACCCGTTGCAGGACGTCGAACACCTCCGTCAGCGTCGTCGCATCCTCGTCGCCGAGCAGCGCGCTACCCGAGGCCGCCTGGAGACGGGCACGCGTGTTCACCTCGGTGGATTCGACGCTCAGTGCCGCCCAGCGGGCGATGTTGATCAGCGGTGTCAACGCGTTGGCCTTGACGTCGAACGCCCCCGGGCGCCGGGTCAGGACGTCGCGCATCGAGCGGAGTCGCGCCTTGGTCGACAACGACTCCTCGAGCAGCAACCGCATGGTGCGCGGGTCGGCTCGCAGGGCGCCGATCATCTCCACTCCCGGTGTGGGCACCGGCGATTCGCGACGCGACCCGAACAGGGGGCGGCCGTCGAGGATCAGCGAGGTGAAGATCATCCCCTTGTTCTCCAGGGGTGCGTCGATCCATCCGCGCGCGGCCGTCTGCCACTGGGTGCGGGTCCGCGAGAACAGCGGCTTCGACGCGACGGCGCCGTTGGTGTCGACGGGCAGGCCGGCACCGCGCAGCAGGTCGTCGAGCTCGGCGAAGGCCGCACGGTAGCCGTCGAGCTCGGTCGCCTCCAGCGAGTCGTCGAACACGACCGCGGAGTCGACATCCGAGCTCAGCACCGGCTCCCGACGCGCGTTGCTGCCCAGCGACAACCAGGTGTACGCGGCGGGGTCGACGTCGGGCCGGGAGTCGACGACCAGCCGTAGGCCGCGCAGCACCACGGCGTCGACGATGAGGGACGCGACCTGGGTGACCTCGTGTGCCGGTCGATCCCGCCGCACGAGATCGGCGACGAGCTGCGGGATGCGCTGCGCGTGTCCCTGCAGCTCCTCGACCGTCTGCGACCGTGAGATCTGTTCGCGCAGAGGCATGCTCGAACCGGCCGGGTCGGCGACGAAATCGCTCGCGCCGACGACGCCGAGGACTCTGCCGCCGGCGTCGCGTACCGGGATCACCGTGAGGTCGCGGTCCACGAGTTCGGTGAGGGCATCGATCGCCGACGTCCGGGAGTCGACGACGAACGCCGGCCCGTCGACGATCTCCCCCACCGGGGTGTCGAGGCTCCGTCCGGCGGCGACGACGCGCGCCCGGATGTCGGCGTCGGTCAGCAGGCCGAGGCCGTCGGCGGGCAGCGGGATCACGACGTAGTCCTGGTCGCGCTCGGTCATCAGTGCAGCGGCCTGACGCACGGTCATGTCGGCCCGTCCGGTCACCGGCTCGGTCCGCAGCAGGTCGGCCACGGTGCGCGACGCGGGTGTGCGCGCCGCGTCGCGGCGGTGCGCGACCGTCAGCTGGTCAGGCGGACCGTTCATCTCTGCAGATCATAGGCGGCTGCGGACAGACATCGGGCCCGCCGTCCGGATGGACGGCGGGCCCGATGGGGAACCTCAGATCAGAACGGCTCAGGCGTCGGCGGCGGCCGCTTCGGCGGCTGCGGCCTCTGCCTTGTCGGCCTCTTCGTCGACGGGGACGAGGCTGATCTTGCCGCGCTCGTCGATGTCGGCGATCTCCACGCGGAGCTTGGAGCCCACGTTCACGACGTCCTCGACCTTGTTGACGCGCTTGCCCTTACCGAGCTTCGAGATGTGCACCAGGCCGTCGCGACCCGGCAGCAGCGACACGAACGCACCGAAGGCTGTGGTCTTGACGACGGTGCCGAGGAAGCGCTCGCCGACCTTGGGTAGCTGCGGGTTGGCGATCGCGTTGATGCGGTCGATGGCAGCCTGTGCCTTCACACCGTCCGAGGCGCCGACGAACACGGTGCCGTCATCCTCGATGGAGATGTTGGCGCCGGTCTCCTCGGTGATGCCGTTGATCGTCTTGCCCTTGGGGCCGATCAGCTCGCCGATCTTGTCCATCGGGATCTTGATGGTGGTGATCCGCGGTGCGAACGGGCTCATCTCGTCGGGCTCGTCGATGGCCTCGGCCATGACGTCGAGGATGGTCAGTCGGGCGTCCTTGGCCTGGCTGAGCGCACCCGCGAGCACCGGCGAGGGGATGCCGTCGAGCTTGGTGTCGAGCTGCAGGGCGGTCACGAAGTCCTTCGTGCCCGCGACCTTGAAGTCCATGTCGCCGAAGGCATCCTCGGCGCCGAGGATGTCGGTCAGTGCGACATAACGGGTCTCGCCGTCGACGGTGTCGGAGACCAGGCCCATGGCGATGCCGGCGACCGGGGCGCGCAGGGGCACACCGGCGTTGAGCAGCGACATGGTCGAGGCGCAGACCGAACCCATCGAGGTGGATCCGTTGGAGCCCAACGCCTCCGAGACCTGACGGATCGCGTACGGGAAGTCCTCGACGCTCGGCAGGACCGGCATCAGGGCCCGCTCGGCGAGCGCGCCGTGGCCGATCTCGCGACGCTTGGGCGAACCGACGCGGCCGGTCTCACCGGTCGAGTACGGCGGGAAGTTGTAGTGGTGCATGTACCGCTTGGACGTCTCCGGTCCGAGCGAGTCGATCTGCTGCGCCATCTTCACCATGTCGAGGGTGGTGACGCCCATGATCTGGGTCTCGCCGCGCTCGAACAGCGCACTGCCGTGGGCGCGCGGGATCACCGCGACCTCGGCGGAGAGTGCACGGATGTCGGTGATGCCGCGACCGTCGATGCGGAAGTGGTCGGTCAGGATGCGCTGGCGGACCAGCTTCTTGGTCAGCGAACGGTATGCGCCGCCGATCTCCTTCTCACGACCCTCGAACTGATCGCCGAGCTTGGCGAGGATGTCGGCCTTGAGCTCGTCGGTCTTGTCGTCGCGCTCCTGCTTGCCGGCGATCGTCAGGATCTCCGAGAGGCGCTCGGTGGCTGCGGCGGCAACGGCCTCGTAGACGTCGTCCTGGTACGGCGGGTACAGCGGGAACTCGCCGGTGTCCTTGGCAGCGGCGGCGGCCAGCGACTTCTGTGCCTCGCACAGGCGGGCGATGAACGGCTTGGCGGCCTCGAGACCCTCGGCGACGATGGCCTCGGTCGGTGCCTGGGCGCCACCGGCGATCAGGTCGATGACGTTGTCGGTCGCCTCGGCCTCGACCATCATGATCGCGACGTCGGCGGAGTCGCCCTCACCGCTCACGATGCGGCCGGCGACGACCATGTCGAACACGGCGCCTTCGAGCTGCTCGACGGTCGGGAATGCGACCCACTGGCCGGCCTTGTTTTCCTCGGTCGGGATGAGTGCGACACGCACGCCACCCACCGGGCCGGAGAACGGCAGACCTGCGAGCTGGGTCGACGCCGACGCGGCGTTGATGGCCACGACGTCGTAGAGGTCGTTCGGGTCGAGCGACAGCACGGTGACGACGACCTGGATCTCGTTGCGGAGGCCGTCGACGAAGGACGGGCGCAGCGGGCGGTCGATCAGGCGGCAGGTCAGGATCGCGTCGGTGGACGGACGACCCTCGCGACGGAAGAACGATCCGGGGATGCGTCCGGCGGCGTACATCCGCTCCTCGACGTCCACGGTCAGCGGGAAGAAGTCGAAGTGCTCCTTCGGGTGCTTCGACGCGGTGGTGGTCGAGAGCAGCATGTTCTCGTCGTCGAGGTACGCGGTCACCGAACCGGCGGCCTGCAGGGCGAGGCGCCCGGTCTCGAACCGGATCGTGCGGGTGCCGAAGCTCCCGTTGTCGATGATCGCGGTGGCCTCGGTGATGGCGTCGTCGTACCCGTCGGTGAAGTCTTCGGTGGTGTTCACATCTGTCATGTGGGGTGGAATCCCTTCGTAGCGGCTGCCGTTAGCGGCCGTCGTGATGCGCGGCCACGCAGAGATGGCCGCTTGTGCGGTTGAGGGTGGTCATCGCGAGGTGCGCAGCGTGCACCGAATGCCGGTGCAGTCGTGCTGTGGAGCTCGTCGCACGCGCGGATCGGACCGACCCAGAACGCGCCGAGAAAACACGGCAGCGGGTGAATGGCGCGACGTTTCGCGCCCGGTTGAGTGCTCAGACGGCCTTCGATCGAAGCGGCCGGAACCATTGTTCCGGCGGCCACTACCGAGGACCGATCTGGCTCGTCGTCACGCACTGCCATCAGTTCACGGCAACGATCCGTCTGTCAGCCTATCACCGCGCCGTGTCAATACCTCAATATGACAAACCGGCCACCTCCCGTTCGGGAGGTGGCCGGTGAAAGTCTGTTGTCGCGGTCGGCGATCAGCGACGCAGGCCGAGGCGCTCGATGAGCGAACGGTAGCGGTTGATGTCGACCTTGGCGACGTACTTCAGCAGGCGACGACGACGGCCGACGAGCAGCAGCAGGCCGCGGCGGCTGTGGTGGTCGTGCTTGTGCTGCTTGAGGTGCTCGGTGAGGTCGATGATGCGCTTGGTCAGCAGGGCGACCTGGGCCTCGGGCGAACCGGTGTCGGTCTCGTGCAGACCGTATTCGCTGAGGATTTCCTTCTTCTGCTCGACAGTCAAAGCCATGGAGATACTCCTGTTTCTCAGTGCCGCGTCTCAGAACATCCGGTGCGCCACCGCGGACTGCAGCAACACCGACTGATCAGGCTACCTGTCCGGGCGCGCCCGACCCAAATCCGAGCGTGACCTGCCCGAGTCCGTGGATGCTCGTGGCCGCCTCCCGGCCGAGCCACCACCACACCAGGGCGACGGCGACGACGCCGACGACCGCACCGACGACGATCGCGATGGCGAGCAGGCGCCGGGCCGGTTGCCGTTCGGCGCCGCGACCGGTCAGCGAGACGCCGATCAGTCCGAGAACCACCGAGGTCAGTGCCGCGGCGAGCATCAGGAACAGCCCGGCGGTGGGCTCACCCACGTCGGCGGCCGCCGACGTCGCACCGATCTTGCCCAACGGCAGCGTCAGGCCGAGGGGCCGGACGGGGACCGCACCGGCCATGACGACCACGCCGACCCCGGCCCCGGCGACCGTGGCGAAACCCGGGTGGGGTGCACCCACCCGCCGCACGAGTCCGTAGAGCGCGCCGAGACCGCCGACGATGATCAGCAGACCGAGGGTGACGGTGAACCACCCGAGCGTCAACTGGGTTCCGAGCGTCTCCGCGTACCGGCCGTTGTGCACGCCGAAACCGTTCGGGTTGAGCGGTGCGAGTCCCACCGAGGCGAGGTCCACCCACTGCATGAACGTCGCGGCCACGACCACCAGGCCGAGCACGACCGACGCGAGGGCCGCAGCGATCGCGGAGGTCTGCGCGGGACTCTTGCCGGGCGTGCTCACGACGTCTCGGCCGCCGCCAGGATCTCCCTGGTCTTGGCGACGTCGTTCCCCATCTCCTCGATGAGGGCGTCGATCCCGTCGAACTGGACCATGCCGCGGATGCGGTGGACGAAGTCGACGGCGACGTGCTGGCCGTAGAGATCGGCGTTCTTGTCCAGGACGAAGGCCTCGACGGTGCGGGTGCGTCCGGAGAAGGTCGGGTTGGTGCCCACCGACACCGCTGCCTGGTAGCGCTCCCCCGGCAGGACCTCTCCGACGGCCGGGCCGACGCCGAGGATCGTGAACCAGGCGGCGTACACGCCGTCGGCCGGGATCGCGGCGTACATCGGGGGCGCGACGTTGGCGGTCGGATAACCGAGATCGCGGCCGCGACCGTCACCGCGGACGACGACGCCCTCCACCCGGTGTGGGCGGCCGAGAGCCTCGGCGGCGCGGTCCATGTCGCCGGCGGCGACGCAGGAACGGATGTAGGTCGACGAGTAGGTCACCGCGTGTTCGCCGAACAGCGAGATGGCCTGCACCTCGAAGCCGAACTTGGCGCCCAGCTCGGTCAGCTTCGCGACGTCACCGGCGGCCTTGCGCCCGAAGGTGAAGTTGTCCCCCACCACCACCTCGGCGGCATGCAGTGTCTCCACGAGGATGTCGTGGGCGAAATCCTTGGGCGAGCGGGCCGCGAGCTCCGGGGTGAACGGCATCACGCAGAAGACGTCGATACCGAGTTCCTCGGCCAGTTCCGCCCGCCGCGTCAGTGTGGTCAGTTGCGGCGGATGGGAACCCGGCCGCACGACCTCCGACGGGTGCGGGTCGAAGGTCATCAGCACGGAGGGCACCCCGTGCTCCTTCGCCGCCTTCGTCGCGGCATGGACCAGTTCGGCATGCCCACGGTGCACACCGTCGAAGACACCGATGGTGACCACGCACCGTCCCCAGTCCGCGGGGATGTCATCAAGACCTCGCCATCGCAACACGCGACCAGCCTACGGGGAGCGCCTGTTCCAAACCACCACCGCCACACGCCTACGAGCAGACACGAGGCCGACGACGAGGTGTCGGCCAGGCGACAAGGGGACGCTAAGCTCGATCCATGCCATGGCGATCAGACCGTCCGGTGACCGAGCTGTCACAGGTCACCCAGGACTATCTGAAGGTCATCTGGACCAGCCAGGAGTGGGAGGACGTCAAGGTCACCACCAAGCTGCTGGCCCAGTCCCTCGGAGTGTCCCCGTCCACCGCGTCGGAGGCCATCCGCAAGCTCGCCGACCAGGGTCTGGTCTCCCACGAGCCCTACGGCGCGGTGACTCTCACCGATCACGGCCGCGAGGCAGCGGTCCTCATGGTGCGGCGCCACCGTCTCATCGAGACCTTCCTCGTGCGTGAACTCGGCTACCGCTGGGACGAGGTGCACGACGAGGCCGAGATCCTCGAACACGCCGTCTCCGACCGCCTGATGGCCAGGCTCGACGCCAAACTCGGCTTCCCCGACCGGGATCCGCACGGCGACCCGATCCCCGCACTCGACGGTTCGATCCCCACGCCCGCCGCGGCGCTTCTCGCCGACCTCGAGGTCGGCGCGTCGGGATGCATCGCCCGCATCTCCGACACCGACCCGGAGATGCTGCGCTACTTCGACGAGGTGGGTGTGGCCCTCGACTGCGTCGTGACCGTCGCCGAGAAGCGGCCGTTCGCCGGCACCATCTCGGTGTCCCTCGACGACGCGGCGCCGATCGACCTGGGCGACATCGCCGCCCGCGCGATCTTCGTCGTCCCGCGCTAACGCAGGGTCGCGGGTCGTACCACCATCACCGAACTCGCCCGCTTGCCCTTCTCCTGGATCAGCGCGATGGCCTGCTCGTGCGGGTCGACGACCACGTAGACGCCCTTCATGCCGATCGGCTCGAGCCACCTTCCCTGGCTGATCGATTCGGCCTCGTCATCGCTGATGTCACGACGCGGGAAGGACAGCTTCACGGCCTCGTCGATGTCGAGGCTGACGCGGCCGTCCTCGCGGACCTCGTCGAGCGTGCGGGCGTGCTCGAGGGTGAACGGTCCGACCGCGGTGCGCCGCAGAGCGGTGAGGTGGCCGCCGACGCCGAGTGCGGCACCGAGGTCACGGGCCAGGGACCGGATGTAGGTGCCCGACGAACAGTCCACCGCGACATCGAGATCCACGACGCCCGGGGTGCCGTTGTCGGTGTCACCGTCGCGCCGGGTGGCGAGCACGTCGAATCGCGACACGGTGACCGGGCGCGCCTCGAGGTCGAAGTCGGCACCGGTGCGGACCAGGGCGTGTGCCCGACGGCCGTCGACCTTGATCGCCGACACCTTCGCCGGGACCTGCTGGATCTCGCCGGTGAGATCCGCCACGCCCGAGGCGATCTCGTCATCGGTGACACCGGTGGCGTCGGCGGTGGTGAGGATCTCGCCCTCGCGGTCGTCGGTGGTGGTGGACGCGCCGAGGCGGATGGTCGCCGTATAGGACTTGGTGGTCAGCGACAGCAGGCCGAGAAGCTTTGTGGCCCTCTCGATCCCGACAACGAGGACCCCGGTGGCCATCGGGTCCAGGGTGCCGGCGTGACCGACCCGGCGGGTGTCGAAGATCTTGCGGCACCGCGACACGACGTCGTGGCTGGTGATCCCCGCCTGTTTGTCGACGATGAGCAGGCCGGCCTTCTCGATGGTTGCGTCGGCCATATGTCAGACCATCGCGATCGTCGTGGTGATGATGCCCCGTTCGACGAGCCAGCGGCCGTGGAACTCGAGCACCGGCGGACCGCCGTCGGTGGCGGCCGGGTCGATCAGGATACGCGAGATGAACGTCCCGGACGTCTCCGCGGTCTGTTCGAAGGTGATGAGGGCGTCCTCGAAACCCAGCCACCGCTTGGTGATCGGGAACCACGCCTTGTAGGTGGCCTCCTTGGCGCAGAACAGCAGGCGATCCCAGTGCAGTCCGGCCGGGCGGGTCGCGAGGACCTCACGCTCGGCGGGCAGGCTGGTGTGTTCGAGCACGCCGTCGGGTAGCGCGTCGTGTGGTTCGGCGTCCATGCCGAGGGACCGCACCCCCATCGCATGCGCGACGATCGCGGCGCGGTAGCCGTCGCAGTGGGTCAGGCTGCCCACGATGCCCGCGGGCCAGATGGGGGCACCCTTGTCGCCCTTGAGGATCGGCACCGGGTCGTAACCCAGCTGCCCCAGCGCCTGCCGGGCACAGTGGCGGACGGTGGTGAATTCACGACGACGCTTCTCCACGGCCTTGCCGATGAGCGCCTGCTCGGCGGGCATCGCGATCAGGCCGGGCGGATCGTCGAACGCCTCCGCCGAGGCGACCCCGGATGGGAGGAGTTGTTCGATCACTGCTCGTCCTTTCGTGCTTGCCGTTCCGCCTGCCGCGTCCGGCGCTCCGCCTGCCTCTGCTCCACCCGTGCCCGGAATTCCGCGGCGCGTTCGGCGTAGTCGGGCGGCAGGTCGAAACGCACCCCGTGCTCGGGGAGGTCGGTCTCGCCGAGGCCGTCGCCGGGCACGATGTTGCGCATCAACGGGTTCGGCAGGCCGCGTCGCTTCCACTCGCGCGGATAGCCGACCGACACCTCCTCGAAGCGGATGCCGTCGTACCAGGTGGTGCGCGGGATGTGCAGGTGTCCGTAGACGCAGCATGCGGCGTTGAACTCGGTGTGCCAGTCGGCGGTCAGCTCGCTGCCGCACCACAGTGCGAACTCCGGGTAGATGAGCGCATCGCACGGTTCTCGACGCAGCGGCCAATGGTTGATGAGGACCGTCTTCTCCGACGGGTTGAGGGCCTCCAGCCGGCGGCGGGTGATCTCGATGCGCGCCCGGCCCCAGGCATCCCGGGTCGGGAACGGCTCGGGTGAGAGCAGGAACTCGTCGGTCGCCACCACGTTGCGTTCCCGTGCCAGTGCCAACGCGGTGAGCTTGTTGGCCGTGCCCTCCGGCCGGAAGGTGTAGTCGTACAGCAGGAACATCGGGACCACGCGCACCGGATCGCTGCCGTCACCCGGATCGAACAGCGGGTAGATGTCCTCCGGGGTCACCACGCCGATGTCGCGGCACGCCTGCACGAGATAGTCGTAGCGGGCCACCCCGAACACCTGCAGCGGGTCCTTGGCCGTGGTGTACAGCTCGTGATTGCCCGGGACCCACAGGACGGTGTGGAAGCGGGTCCGCAGCCGGCGCAGGGTGTCGACGATGTCGTCGGTGCGTTCGGCGACGTCACCGGCCACGATGAGCCAGTCGTCCGGCGACGTCGGCCGGATCTCGTCGATGATGTGCTCGTTGCCCCGATGGGCGACGTGCAGATCGCTGATCGCCCACAAAGTTGCCACGAGGATCCATCGTGCCAGAGGTCGTGAATCCACCGTGCCCGGGGCGGGTCGGCGTGGGACGATCGAGCGGTGTACGGCGCACCCGTCGCCCCGGGCGGATCACGTCTGCCGGGCAATCGCGGACCCTGGTGGGTCCAGGCCGTCGTGAGCTCCCTGGTCCTGCTCGCCTACCTCGTCGCGCAGGTGGCGGCATACGCCGTCGGCGACACCGCCGAGCGATGGACGCAGTACGGATTGAGCGGCGCCGTCCTGGTCGTCTTCGTGGTGATCACCGCCGCGTGGGCGCGGTCCGGCTGGCGAGTCGCCGTGGCGGTACTACTCGGACTGCTGTTCGTCGGGATGGAGCGACTCGCGCTGCTCCCCTTCTACCTCGACCTCTCGGTCACCCAGGAGTGGTCGGCGGACGTGTTCCGGCTCGCCTCGATGGCGGCCACCGCGATGCTGCTCACGGGCCTGATCGTCGTGTGGTCGGTCGCCCGGCGTCGGACCGCCATGACGTGGGTGGGTCTGCTCCCGGCCGCCGGGCTCGTCGCGCTGGGGACCTGGGCGACCTACTACCACCAGCCCGACTTCGGCGTCGACCTCACGGCCACCGAGGTCGCCCTGCCCCTGCACTACTGGATCGGCGTCGTGGCGTTCGAGACCGTGTTCGGCGTCGCAGCGGTCCTCGTCCTGTGGGCGTGCGACGCGATCGGCCTCGCCACCCGCCGTTCCCGCGCGACGAGCACCCCGGCGACCACGCCGAACGTGGAGAGCTTCCGGACCACCCAGCTGTACCGCACGCAGGCGGGCCATCCGGACCTGCGGGAGACCGAGCGATACCGGCCGCCGCCTCCCCCGCTCGCCCAGCCGCCGCGGCGTCCCGACGACCCATCGTTCCGCACGACGCAGATCCGCCGGCCCCGCGACGACGACTGAGGAGCGTCAGGCGGGTACCGCGCCTGCCTGCCGCCAGCGGCCGGAGCGGATACGCCACACGACGGTCGCGAGCCGGACGACCATGAAGACCACCAGGCCCGACCACACCCCGGCCAATCCCCAGTCGAAGATCAGCGACAGCCAGATCAGCGGCAGGAACCCGACGAGCGCGCCGGTCAGGGTCGCGGTGCGGAGGAAGGCGGCGTCGCCGCTGCCGAGGAGTACGCCGTCGAGGGCGAAGACCACTCCGGCGATCGGCAGCATGCCGACGAAGAACCACCACGGCACGCCGATCGCGTCGAGCACGGCGTCGTCGGAGGTGAAGATGCGCGGGATGAGTGTCGCGCCGGCGGCGAAGAGCGCGGCCATCGCGGTCGCGGCGACCACCGACACCCCGGTCACGCGGCGGGCCACGGTGTCGGCGACCTTGAGGCGGCCCCCGCCGAGCGCGGCACCGACGAGCGCCTGCGCGGCGATCGCGACCGAGTCGAGGAACAGCGCCATGAACTCCCACAGCTGCAGCACGAGCTGATGCGCCGCGACCTGCGCGACGCCGAACCGGGCGGCCACGGCGGCGGCCGAGACGAAACAGATCTGGAACGACAGGCTGCGCACGATGAGGTCGCGTGCCATCGCCAGCTGGGCGACGATGATCGTCCGGTCGGGTCGGAGTCCCCTCGACTCGGGTGACGACCCGGCCTCGCGGATCACCCGCACCGCGAACAGCACACCCGTGACGCCCTGGCCGATGACGTTGGCGACGGCGCTGCCCGGCAGGCCGAGCCGCGGGAACGGCCCGACCCCGTGTACGAGGCCGACGACGAGGACGGCTGCGAGCGACAACCCGATGACCACGTAGACGACGGGACGGCGGGTGTCCTGCACACCGCGCATCCAGCCGTTGCCGGCCATCGACAACAGGATAAGCGGTACCCCGAACATGGCGATGCGCATCCAGTGCGCGGCGTCGGCGGCCACCGCGGCCGATTCCGGCGACGCCGCCCCGACGAGCACCCGCATGACCATCGGTGCGAGCGGATAGGCGACCGCGACGATCACCACGCCGACCGCTACCGCGATCCAGCTGGCCTGGACGCCCTCGCGCACCGCGCCGGCCCGGTCACCCGCACCGAACCTGCGCGCCGAGCGGGCAGTCGTGCCGTACGACAGGAAGGTGAGCTGGGTGCTGACGATGGAGAGGACCAGCGTGCCGACGCCGAGCGCGGCGAGCTGCTCGCCGCCGAGACGGCCGACGACCGCGAGGTCGAGGAGCAGGTAGAGGGGTGGTGCGATGAGGACCGCGAGCGCCGAGACTGTCAGCGTCGCGATCCGTGCGACACCTGCCTCGTCAGGTGTAGCAGCCTCTTCGCGGGTGTCGCTCAGAGCGACTCCAACAACCTCGCGACGACCTCGTCGGCGGTCCCGGTGTCGCTGTAGCCGGACGCCTGCCGATGCCCGCCGCCCCCGTGTACTCGGGCGATGGGGACGAGGTCGACGATCTCCTTGGACCGCAGCGAGACCGTCCACATCCCGGGTGCGTTCTCCTTGAACACCGCGGCCACCTCGGCGTCGCGGGCCGTCCGGATGGTGTCGACGACGCTCTCGGACTCCTCCCAGCTCATGCCGGCGAGGGCCTTCTGGTCGACGATCGCGTAGACGAGTCCCTCGCCGTTGCACGCCGACGGGACGAGCTTCGCCGACGCGAGGACGTCGGACATCATCGAGAACCACTCGAACGGGTGGGAGTCGAAGAGGATGCGACTCCACCGGCGTCCGTCGACGCCGGTCTCCAGCAGGCGCGCCGCGATCCGGAAGGACTGCGGTCGGGCCCAGCGGAACGAGCCGGTGTCGGTGGTCAGTCCGGCGTAGATGCAGGTGGCGATGTCGGCGTCGAGTTCGACCCCGAGCTCGTCGAGTACGTCGAGCACCAGGATCGACGTGCAGTCGGCGGCGGGATCGATCAGGTCGAGGTCACCGAAACCGGGATTCGACGCGTGATGGTCGATGGTGATCGACGTGTCGGCCGCGTTGAAGACCTCACCCAGCGAGTCGAGGCGTTCGAGGTTCGCCGCATCGACCGACACCACCAGCGGGTGCCCGACCACCTGGTTCGGTGAACACAGGAGTTTGCTGCCGGGCAGGCCGCCGAGAGAGGCCGGTAGTTGTTCGGAACCGGGATAGGACACCTCGACGTCGACGCCGCGACGGTCGAGGGCCAGACCCAGCGCCAGACCGCTGCCGATGGTGTCCGCATCCGGCCGGATGTGACAGCAGATGGTCACCGCCGACGCGGACGCCAGCTCTGCGGCGATCGCCGCACACGCCGGAGCGTTCACTCGTCGTCGCCGGCGTCGTCTGCCGAGCGATAGGGATCGGCGTCACCGGCCGGTGATGCCTCGGCTGCGCGTCGTGCGACGAGTTCGTCGTTGGCGCGAGCGCGCGCGACGAGCTCCTCCATCTGACGGGCCGCGTCGGGCACCGTGTCGAGCATGAAACGCAGGGTCGGGGTGAAGCGGACGCCGGTACCGGCGCCGACCTTGGACCGGAGCACACCGGTCGCCTTCGCCAATCCTGCCGCCGCCGCCTCGTAATCGGGTTCGGCGTCGATGGATTCGCCCATCACCGTGTAGTAGACGGTCGCGTCGTGCAGATCGTTGGTCACGCGGGTGTCGGTGACCGTCACGTAGGCCAGGCGCGGATCCTTGATCTCGGTGGCGATCGCCGACGCGACGATCGTCGAGATCCGCTTGGCCAGACGTTGTGCCCGTGCTGGATCAGCCATCGGGAGTCCTTCCATGAGCGGTGCCGTGCGCGCCGGCCCGGTATCGGGCCGACGCGCACGGACGTGGGTCGAGAGAGCTCAGAAACGCACGCGCATCAGTCGCGCGGCTTCTCCTGCAGCTCGTAGGTCTCGATCACGTCGTCCACCTTGATGTCCGAGTAGGTCAGCGTGAGACCACATTCGTAGCCTTCGCGAACCTCGGTGGCATCGTCCTTCTCGCGCTTGAGCGACGACACGGTGAGGTTCTCGGCGACCACGACGTTGTCACGCAGCAGGCGCGCCTTGGCGTTGCGACGCATGATGCCCGACTGGACGAGGCAACCGGCGATGTTGCCGACCTTCGACGACTTGAAGATGGCGCGGATCTCGGCGCGGCCGAGCTCCACCTCTTCGTAGATCGGCTTGAGCATGCCCTTGAGCGCGCTCTCGATCTCGTCGATGGCCTGGTAGATCACCGAGTAGTACCGGATGTCGACGCCCTCGCGGTTGGCCAGCTCGGTGGCCTTGCCCTCCGCACGGACGTTGAAGCCGATGATGATCGCATCCGAGGCCGCCGCCAGGTTGACGTTGGTCTCGGTGACGCCACCGACACCGCGGTCGATGATGCGCAGCGAGACCTCGTCGCCCATCTCGATGCCCAGCAGGGCCTCTTCGAGGGCCTCGACCGTACCCGAGTTGTCACCCTTGAGGATGAGGTTGAGCTGGCTGGTCTCCTTGAGAGCCGAATCCAGGTCTTCCAGGCTGATCCGCTTGCGGCTGCGTGCGGCCAGCGCGTTGCGCTTGCGCGCATTGCGGCGGTCGGCGATCTGCCGGGCGATGCGGTCCTCCTCGACCACGAGCAGGTTGTCGCCTGCACCGGGGACCGAGGTGAAACCGATGACCTGGACCGGACGCGACGGCAGTGCCTCGGGGACGTCCTCGCCGTGCTCGTCGACCATGCGACGGACACGACCGTAGGCGTCACCGGCGACGATCGAGTCACCGACGCGGAGCGTGCCGCGCTGGACCAGCACGGTCGCCACCGGGCCACGGCCGCGGTCGAGGTGCGCCTCGATGGCGACACCCTGGGCGTCCATGTCCGGGTTGGCACGCAGGTCGAGCGACGCGTCCGCGGTGAGCAGCACGGCCTCGAGGAGTGCGTCGATGTTCTCGCCCTGCTTCGCCGAGATGTCGACGAACATGGCGTCGCCGCCGTACTCCTCGGGGATCAGGCCGTACTCGGTCAGCTGTCCGCGGATCTTCTGCGGATCGGCGCCTTCCTTGTCGATCTTGTTGACCGCGACCACGATCGGCACGTCGGCCGCCTGGGCGTGGTTGACCGCTTCCACCGTCTGCGGCATGACGCCGTCGTCGGCCGCGACCACGAGGATCGCGATGTCGGTCGCCTTGGCGCCGCGGGCACGCATGGCGGTGAACGCCTCGTGACCCGGGGTGTCGATGAAGGTGATCAGGCGATCCTCACCGTTGAGGTGGGTGTTCACCTGGTAGGCACCGATGTGCTGCGTGATGCCGCCGGCCTCGCCCTCGCGGACGTTGGCCTTACGGATCGTGTCGAGCAGTCGGGTCTTACCGTGATCGACGTGGCCCATCACGGTGACCACCGGCGGACGCTGTTCGAGGTCTTCCTCGCCGCCCTCGTCCTCGCCGTAGGTGAGGTCGAAGCTGTCGAGCAGCTCACGGTCCTCGTCCTCCGGGCTGACGACCTGGACGCGGTAGTTCATCTCCGAGCCGAGCAGCTCGAGCGTCTCGTCGTTGACCGACTCGGTCGCCGTCACCATCTCGCCGAGGTTGAACAACGCCTGGACCAGCGATGCCGGGTTGGCGTCGATCTTGTCGGCGAAGTCGGACAGCGAGGCACCACGGGCGAGACGGATGATCTCGCCGTTGCCGCGGGGCAGACGGACGCCGCCGACCGACGGAGCTTGCATGCTCTCGTACTCGGCGCGTTTTGCCCGCTTCGACTTGCGACCCCTGCGAGGAGCGCCGCCGGGACGACCGAACGCACCGGCTGCACCGCCGCGGCCACGACCGCCGCCGCCACCGGGACGACCGCGGAAGCCACCACCGGCAGGTGCGCCGGGAGCGCCGCCGCCGCCACCGGGTCCGCCGCGGTAACCACCGCCGCCTCCGCCACGGCCACCACCGGCACCGCCGCGACCACCCGGACGGGCGTCAGGACGAGCCGCACGCGAGGGCATCGCGCCGGGGCTGGGACGAGGGGGCATGTTGCCCGGGTTGGGACGGGGTCCGCCCTGACCGGGAGCGGGACGACCGCCACCGGGACGGGGTCCGCCCTGACCGGCGGGGCCGGGACGGCCGCCACCGGGACGGGGACCGCCCTGACCGGGGCCGCCGGGGCGGGCCGCCGGACGCGGCGCGGGAGCCGGGGCCGACGAGTACGGGTTGTTGCCGACACGCGGTGCACGCGGGCCGGGCTTGGGACCGGGGCGAGGACCCGGGGCCTTGGTCGGCGGCGTGGGTGCTGCCGACGCGGCGGGTGCCTGAGGTGCGGCGGGTGC
>NZ_JAJQJP010000058.1:0-16734 GCF_021245825.1 Gordonia metallireducens
CTGGCGATCCACGTCGACCGCGTCATCAACGCCGATGGCGTGGTTGACGTTCTCGACCGCCTGGCCCTGATACATGGTCCACCGTGCTACGTGCGGTTCGACAACGGACCGGAATTCGTCGCTCACGCCATCAACGACTGGTGCCGAKTCAACGGCACCGGATCACTATTCATCGACCCCGGCTCCCCGTGGCAGAACGCCTGGATCGAATCGTTCAACGGCCGCCTGCGCGACGAGCTGCTCAACTCCTGGCGCTTTGACTCCCTGCGCGAAGCCCGGGTCATCATCGAAGACTGGAGGATCGACTACAACGCCAACCGACCCCATTCGGCCCACCACGGACTCACCCCCGCCGAGTTCGCCCTACAGTGGACCACGACCCACCAACCTCAAGCCGCATAGCGACTGGACCATCGAATGGGTCCCCCTCACGGTTGCTGTCGCCTCGGAACCAAACCCCTGGTGGCGCAGGTCGTGCCAGTCAGCGCCTGCATCCCACTAACGCCGCTTTAAGGAGTGCCCCGTACTGATAAGCGAACAGGTGGGCCCATCCGGAGATGGGTCTTTGGTACGACCGAGGCACGCTCTTCATCGCGACTTCTCCCGAATAGCACTGCCCGAAGATGTACCGCGCGCGGACCAGATGGTGGCGCCAGCTGATCACCATGACTGATCTCCAGCCGCGACTGGCGGCTAGGCGGCTAACAAACATGGCCTCACCCTTGGTCGTCGCCGGCGCGGGTTCGAAGCAGACGACCTTGAGCTCGGCCGTACTCGCGTTGCACAGGGCCCGCATGTTTGCCCGACGGACGGGGTCGGAGCCTTTGTGAAACGGGTAGGGATTGGAGACCACTAGCGTGTCGGCGTAGCCGGCTCGCGCGAGTTCGAGTCCGTATTGCTCGCGGCCGTCGTCGTCGCCCCCGAGGACCACGATGGCGTCCACCTGCTGCAGCGGATCTTGGTGGTCCCGGTAGAACAGCTGATAGCCGCCACCGAAGAATGTGCCGACTGTCAGTACGACCACCATCCCTACGACAAGTAGGCGACGGCGCCAGGCACCGCGGCGTACAGTCCTGTTGCTCAACGTTGTCAGCTGCGGATCTTCCCGTCCGTTTGTCGTGCTCAACAGCGTGTGACTTCGTCGGGCCTATGACGGGCGAGTGAGAGACGAGTTCCGGGCTCGATTCGAAGTGATCCACGTTGGCGGGAGCTGGCGGCTTTGCCCTGACCGTGCTGGGTGAGTCGGTCCAAAAGCATGCAGCGAACCTTACCGCGTTGGAGCAGGCCTCGTCAGCTTGCGAACTGCTACTCAAAATTGCGACAAGTATCGGAGGTTCCTTGCTGGCCTTTTGGGGACTGAAAGCCCGCTTAATGATGACCGTTAGATGTCGATTGTTTTGCGTGGTTGTATGCTCCGCGGCGGCAGGCGTGGTGATGCTTCAGGTCATAAGGATGAGATATGTTGTGGGCCAACAAGT
The DNA here is from genome assembly GCF_021245825.1 of Gordonia metallireducens. Taxonomy (NCBI): domain Bacteria; kingdom Bacillati; phylum Actinomycetota; class Actinomycetes; order Mycobacteriales; family Gordoniaceae; genus Gordonia; species Gordonia metallireducens. The sequence goes on from NZ_JAJQJP010000058.1 coordinate 1,479, forward strand.
CACGATCAGGCGCCTGTCCTGGCGGCTGAGGATGTAAATTGTCGGTTCATCCCGTATTAGCGATCCGCAGAATTCTCATTAGCGATCGTTTCTGTTGCTAAGGCTCCTGCCCTGCATTACTGTCGGATCATCCAACGACGGATGGTCGAGAGTTCTGGGGTCTCGAAACCAATCCTGATAGCGGATATCACGGGTTTGAGACGCCAGATCCAAAAAGGTTCCGCAAGAATCCAATCCGCATCTGCGGATGTGACGTGAGGTCTGGAAGGACGTCCTGCAATGACCATTCAGATGGTCGGGGGGCGGGGGATTGGCAAGGGGCGGCCCGGGTGAGTACCGGTCGTCAGATAGAGGAAAGGTCTGCTGCACGAACTGGCTCGCGGCGTCGGCAGCTGTATCCGCTCGCGGGGCGCGAAGATAGTGCGAGGTCGTGGACCCTGCGATATGTACGGCGTCTGGCCTGGTCGGATGCTGTGCTGGTCATCGGTGCGGTCGCATTTGCGCAGGTCCTGCGATTCGGCCCCGGGAGCCTGACACCGGGGTCGGGGCAGTTCGGGGTTTCCTCGATAGTCATCTGCGCATGTCTCGTCGCGGCGTGGCTCACGGCACTGCGAGTCGGCGGCACACTGGATCGACGGATCGTGGGGTCGAGCTCCGAGGAGTACAGCCGGATCGCTACGACCTGCCTCGGCGTGTTCGGCACCCTCGCGATAGTCGATCTCCTGTTGAAACTCGACATGGCCCGGGGGTTCCTGGGAATCGCATTCCCTCTCGGTACCTTCGCTCTCCTGGTGTCCCGGTGGTGGTGGCGTCAACGTCTGGGTGCCCAGCGTCTACGCGGGACTCACCTGGACCGTCTCCTTGTACTAGGAACCGAACGATCGGCAAAGCCGCTGATCGAACGCCTTGCCGAGGACCCCACCCTGGGGTTCGAGGTGGTGGGTGTTTGTCTGCCCCCGTGCGAGGCGCCGCGCAAGTCGCACGTGACGATCGGCTCCAAGGAGATTCCGGTCTTCGGAGACTTCGGCGACGTGACCCGCTCGGTCTATGCCTCTGGTGCAACGACGATCGCGGTCACCTCTGCCGAGGCAATCGGCCATCAGGCGATGCAGGATCTGTCCTGGGAACTCCAAGACGCATACGTCGAGATGCTCGTAGCACCTGGCGTGACCGACGTTGCCGGTCCACGTATGCTCGTTCGCCCCGTCGCCGGCCTTCCGCTTCTACATATCGACAAACCGCGGTACGAAGGCGCCAACCGTTTCCGAAAGCTACTTCTGGACAAAGTCGTTGCGACCACCGCGTTGATCGCGGTCGCGCCGGTCCTGCTCGTCGTGGCAATTGCGGTGAAGCTCGACTCGGACGGGCCGGTGTTCTACAAAGCGACACGGGTCGGCGTTGCGAACAGGCCTTTCATGATGTGGAAATTCCGCTCGATGGTCCAGGACGCAGCGTCTCTGAAAGACGACCTGGTCGACCAGAACGAGGGCGCGGGTGTTCTGTTCAAGATGCGTAGTGACCCGCGGGTCACCCGGGTCGGAAGGTTCATCCGCCGCTACAGCCTCGACGAGCTGCCGCAGTTGTTCAACGTCCTGAACGGGTCCATGAGTCTCGTCGGTCCGCGACCGCCACTCCCGGAGGAAGTCGCCCGATACGACGGTCGGGTGGCGCGCCGAATGCTCGTCAAGCCCGGAATCACCGGCCTGTGGCAGGTCTCCGGCCGCTCCGACCTCTCGTGGGAGGAGTCGGTCCGACTGGACCTCTCCTACGTCGAGAACTGGTCGATCATGCAGGACTGCATCATTCTCTGGCGCACCGTCAGAGCGGTGTTCGCCAACGAAGGTGCGTACTGAAATCCCCTGACTACCAGACATTTTCGCCAGTGTCTGATCCCGAGATCCTGAGGATGAAATGAACGAGTCGAACCTGCTGACCTGGGTCGGGGAGAATCTGTACATCGGGGGAATACCGGTCGTCACCGGAGGAAGTGACGACGTGCTCGAGCACGTGGAGACGCTGGTGCGGGCTCATGCAACTCGCCTGGTCGTGACACCCAACGTCGATCACCTCATTCGGTTGGAGACGTCGGAAGAATCGCGGAAAGGCTACGCACAGGCCGACCTTGCACTTCTCGACGGTGTGCCCGTGGCCAAGCTCGCATCGTTCCTCGGAACCAGGCCTGTGGCCCGGAACACCGGCGCCGACCTACTGTTCGACGTATGCCGAAAGGCCGCTGTCATCGGCTGGCGGGTGGTGATCACCGGTGGCGAGACCAGTGTCGCCGTCCAGGCGGCGACGAACCTGCAGGAGATGACCGGAGCCGACGTCGTGGCGGTGCCGTTCCCGTTCGTCGATGGCGTCGAGGACCCGGCATGCAACGAGGTCGTCGAACGCCTCGTCGAACTGGAGCCCGACGTGGTCTTTCTCGGACTGGGGTCGCCCAAACAGGAATGCTGGTACGCCCACTGGAAGGAGAGTCTTCCGCCCGCGGTGTATGTGGGTTCGGGTGCGGCCGCTGACTTCGCCGCGCTCAAGGTCCGTCGCGCACCGGAGATCATGCAACGCCTGGCTCTCGAATGGGTGTGGCGCCTGGCCAGCGAACCCAAACGTCTGTGGCGGCGCTACCTGCTCGACGGCCCCAAGTTCTTGCCGATCGCCGCTCAGACGGCGTGGGCCTCCGAGAAGACAGCTGTGCAGCGGAAATTGACCGCCAAGGAGCCGACGCGCGCAAGCACCGGTTCCTCCCCGGCGGAAGCACCCGTGGTCGTGCAGGTGGGTCCGGAGCCTTCGGGCGCCGGCGGAATGGCGACGGTGATCCGCGAGTACATCGAAATGGACTCCGGGCCCTTCGAGCAGATCGCCATGCCCACCTGGGGATCCAAACGTGGGATCGCGTCACTGGGTTCGGCCGTGCGTGTCGCGTTGCGGCTGACGCTGAGCCGCAGTGATTGGACCATCGCGCACGTTCATCTCAGCGAGTTCGGGAGTTTCGTTCGTGAGGGGATGGTCGTTCTGCTGGCGCGTGCCCTGCACAAGCCCTGCGTGGTGAGCCTGCACGGGGCGGACTTCGAGCGCCACGTCGAGAAGTATCCCCGGCTCACGAAACTGATCCTGAAATCGTCCACCACCGCGATCTGCCTCGGCCGACGGCATCAGCGCCTCGTCGAGCGCATCGACCCGAACATCGACACCACCGTCGTCCTCAACCCGATCTCGGCAACTCTCATATCCTCCGCCGGCTCGCATCCCTCCGACGACGCCCCACCCACATTCGTCTTCGCAGGAGAAGTGGGTGATCGCAAGGGAATCGACCGCCTGTTGGATGCGTGGCCCTTCGTCCACGAGGCGTTGCCCGACGCGAACCTGCTCATCGCCGGACCGATCGAAGACGGAAACCACGAGGTCGAGGCGAAGCTCAAGGCCAGCGCACAAGACAACGTGCGCTACGTCGGTCGCCTCGACCGTGACGCCGTCACAGCACATCTGGCCGCGGCCACTGCGACCGTGCTGCCGAGTCGAGCCGAAGTGCTTCCCATGGTGATCCTGGAGTCCCTGGCGTGTGGCACGCCGGCGGTGTATTCCGAGGTGGGGGAGTGGGAGACATTCCAGGGGCTCGACGAGGTGACCCTCGTCAGTCTCGCCGACGACGATCTAGATCAGTCCACAAAGGTTCTGGCCGAGGCCATGATCAACTGCGCCCGTGAGGGTGAGGAACGTGACGTCGTACGCGAAGCGTGCCGAGACTGGGCGAGGTCCCACGTGTCCACCGTCGTCGTCGCCGATGTTCTCCGTTCGGTGTACGAGGCACAGCCGAAGTCTCCGGTTCCGTGGCGTGCTCGTGCGGCTCGAGTCGATCTCGGTAACTCTCAGCGTGCGAGCGGGGCCGCATGATGAGCAGAGTCGGAATACTGACTCGCCACTGTTACCCGAACTACGGCTCGTTGTTGCAGGCGATTGCATTACAGGAAGCGCTCTCCCAGTCCGGTGCCGATGTCCACGTCGTCGACTACGTGCCACCGTCGGACAGCCGCTTCGGGCTCGCGACCGCCAGCCTGCGTGAGTCCCGGATGCGGGACTCGGTGGTACGAAGCACCGCCTACCTGGCGATCCAGGGGCCGAACTACGCGGTCATGGCCAGCCGATTCCGCGGCTTCCAGAAGAAGAACCTGCGTCTGACCCGGAAGATCACCGACGGTGCCGACGTCGAGGCCATCGCCGACGACTTCGATCGCATCGTCGTAGGCAGCGACCAGGTGTGGAACTGCATCCACGGTGCCATCGACGAGGCCTACTTTCTGCGGCCAGTGCTCGACGTGCACAAGAAGTACAGCTACGCCGCCAGTTTCGGTTCCGGGGTGACCACCGACTCCGCCGATACTCGCCGGTTGCTCGGTGACTTCCAGGCCGTCTCGGTCCGCGAGCCGTCCGCGGTTCCGACCCTGAACGAGTACGGAGTGAGTGTCCGCCGCGATGTCGATCCCGTCCTCCTCCACGGACGCGACTTCTGGGCATCGTTCGCCGCCGAGGTGGAACGACCTGACAAGCCTTACGTCCTGGCCTATCAACTGCACAACACCCCTGACTTCAACCGTCGCGCAGAGGAATTGGCCCAACGGATGGGATTGCCACTCCGCCGGGTGAACGTCGACATCAAGCGACTGGTCGGGGCGCGCGGCCGACCCCACTATCTGGTGACGCCGGAGAACTTCGTCGCCCTCTTTCGCGACGCCGAGGCGGTGATCACGGACTCGTTCCACGGACTGTCCTTCAGTCTCATGTTCGGTCGGCCGGTGTATCCGGTGCTGCCGGACACTGGGCCAGCACGGCTCACCGATCTGCTGCGGTCGGTCGGCCTCGAACGCCTGGCGATCGCCAACGGTGACGACCTTCCGGCGTCGGCGGACTACGACGCCGGTGAGGTTCGCGACCGACTCAGCGCACTCGCCGGTTCGTCGTGGGAGTACGTCCAAGGTCTTGCGTCATGACGAAGTCATTGTCCGAGGACCGTGCGGACACAGTTCCGGTGCCCGAAGCGAGTGTCGCTCCGCAGGTACCGGTCCAGGCCACACCGAACGCGGGACGACTGCTCCAATGGACGTTCCTGGCTCTCTTCACCATCTATGCGTTCCTGCATGTCATCTACATGACTGGATACGCGCCGAAAGGCCTGTACTACGGGGCCTTCGCGCTGCTGCTCGTCGCGGCCGGCGCCAGGATCGCATGGCTCCTGGTGACTCGTTGGCACAGCCTCGGCGACATCCACTTTCTGCGATCGTTCTCGGTCCTCATCGGCGCCGCGGCGGTTCTGGTGGTCATCTCGTGGATCCGGGAGTACCCGGCCCTCGAGACACTGACATGGACGGGGGTCGGTCAGGCCTTCTACATCGTTGCGCCAGCACTGATCGCCCTGTGTGTCGTGAACACCGCCACCGCTCGACAACTCGACCTCTACGCGATCATTCTGCTGGCGCGCTACTCCACATACTTCGTGCTCGCCTTCTCCACCGATTTCAGTCTCGCCAGCGTGACCGAGATCAGTTGGTCGGCGTCGAGTTCCCCCTTCGAGTCGTCCTTCGCCCACGACCTGCTGATTGTCGAGGCGTACTTCGTGTTCCGGAACCGGAAGTTGCTGGCACTGGCTGCCGGTGCGCTGACGATGCTCTCGCTGAAGCGAGCATCGTTCGTGCTGGCGCCGGCGATGATCATCGCCTCCCGATGGCTGAGGTCGATGAAGCCGGCATCGCGTCGCTACCTCTTGGGATTGGCGGCTATCGGCATCGCCAGCCCGTACTTGGTGATGTACGTGTACTCGCAAGGCTTTGTCGAACTGGCCGCCGAACGTTTCGGTGTCGACATCAACACGGTCACCACGGGCCGATTGGAGATCTACCAGATCGCCACCGGACTCCTCTCTCAGACGACTGGTTTCGGGTCGCTGAACCCGTTGCTCAGCGCGCTGGTCGACAACCATTTCGGCACCTACTGGAACTCGCAGTTGCACAACGACACACTCCGTCTGCACATGGAAGTCGGGTTCATCGGTGTTGCCGTGTACGTCTGCGCGCTTGTGTATCTCGCTCGGAGTTCGCGAGTGGCGAGTCTGCTCATCACATACACAATGTTCGTCCTGATCACGTCCCGGTTGATCACCCACACCTCGTACTGGGTGGCGTTGTTCCTGGTGCTCGCGCTGATCGAGCGGTGGATTCACGAGTACCGAGTTTCGGCTCGCCAAGAGGAAGGAAGCGGAGTCGCCAGTGAAGTCGCCGAACGGTAAGACCAGGATCGGGATCGTCACCTTGACCCAGTCGGAGAACTACGGGACGGTTCTCCAGGCCTACGCCACCCACAAGGTGCTCTCGGAGAGCGCGCCTGATCTCGAATTCGAGCTGGTGCCAACGGATGTCGGAGCAGTGCGCCGGCGCCGTCTGATGTCCATCGCGAACCCGAAGAACCCGAGTTTCGGTCCGTCGCGCGCAATGAACTTCGTGTCCATGCGGCGATTCATCAAACCCGTTCTCCCGCAGATCGACTCCCGGTGGATCAACATCGAGGACCGCAGGGCAGCGACGGCGTTCCTCGAGGATCGCTACGCCGGCTACATCACCGGCTCCGACGAGGTGTGGAATCTCGCCCACATCGGCATCGACAGCATCTACTACCTGCCGAGTGACCTTCCCGGACCCAAAGCGAGCTTCGCCACGTCGGCGAACCGACTGGATATCAACGCACTGCAGCCGTCCGATCGCGATCGGCTGAAGAACTCACTCGAGGGGTACTCCTACATCACCGTGCGCGATGGCATCACGCGCAGTCTGGTCGATGAACTGATCGCCCGGCCGGTGACAGAGATCATCGACCCGACCCTGCAGTGCGAGTCGCTCGGTACGCCGTCCGGCCGTGCGCGGGCCGGCAGAGCAGTGGCGCATCGGCCGCGCATCCTGATGATGGTCAAGAACCGGGACATCGGAACCAATATCTCGGAGCGATTCAACGGCCGCGCGGACCTCTATTCGTGTTTCATCCGCCAGGACAACAGCCGGTTCATCCGACTCACGCCGCAGGAGTTCGCGACCGCCTTCGCCGATTTCGACTGTGTGGTCACCGACTTCTTCCACGGGACCTGTATGAGCATCCGGTCGGGAGCCCGGTTCGTGTCATTCGACACCGAAGCGACCTACGGCCGGTACGAGAGCAAGATCAAGAACATTCTCGGTAAGTTGGACTGTCTGGATCGCTACTTCGATCTCACCAGCGCGGCGCCGGACAGCATCGACGCGATGCTGAACAGGGTCGAACAACTGGCATTCGCGCCCGATCCGCTCGGTGCGGAAGCGATCGCGGCCAATCTCGAGAAAGAACGAGAGCACGCGAGGTCAACCACGCGCGAGATGGTCGAGACTCTTCGGAGTCGTCTATGACCACACGTACCCGCCCAGCGGTGGCGAAAAGCTCGACGATCTACATCGCGGCGTCGTTGCTGCAGAAACTGTCGGCCGCCATCCTGTTGCCGGTCTACACGCGACTGCTCACCCCGGATGAGTACGGCTACTTCAGCATGCTCGTCACGGCGACACTGTTGATGTCGACGATCGCGACTCTGGGCCTCGACTTCGGCGTCATGCGGTACTGCCATCTGAGCGAGTCCGAGCGGGGGGCCGCCGAGGCACAACAGCGTCGCAAGGCAGCGCTGTCCGCGGTGATCACCGTGCTCACGCCCACCGGGCTGATCATCGCGGTGATCCTCCTGGTGGCAGCGCCGCTCTACGGTGACGCGGTGTTCCCGGGCTTGGACTTCTATCCCGCAGTCGCTTTGGCAGTCGTCGCGGTCATCTTCCAACCGGTCACCCTGGTCTACCTGTCCTTCTTGCAGACCTCCGAGGCCCCGAAGCGATTCGTGGTCTGTTCCGTTGGATACTTCCTGATGAACGCCGCCTTCACGGTCGCGTTCGTCGGGCCTGCGGAGATGGGAGTCGGCGGCACGTCGTTGGCGCTGTTATGCGCGAACGGAATCACAGCTCTGCTGTGCATCCTCGACGCCATGCGTACCGGTGCCCTCTGGAGCAGATTCCGGATGGCGGATGTGCGGGAGATCCTGGCCTATTCGCTGCCGATGGTTCCGCATTCCGTGTCTCTGCAAGCCACGGCGTTCGCCACCCGACTCGTCATCCTCCGGGTCATCGACGCGGCCGCGGTGGGTCTGTTCAACATCGCCATGTACGTGGTCAACGTCATCGATGCCGTCCAGACCGCCATGCATCGTGCGTTCATGCCGTTCTATTTCAGCGAGGCCAAGGGCGGCGCACCGGGCTGGCGGAATCGGATCCACGATCTCATCGCCGGATTCGTCGCCGTGAACGTCGTGATCGCCGCAGCCGCTGCGCTGTTCAGCTCTGAGGCGCTTGCCATCCTGACACCGGTAGCCTTTCACGATGCGGCTGTGATCATCCCGGTACTGGCGCTGTCGATGATGGTGAAATCCATCTACTACCCGTCGCTGACCGAGTTGTTGTTCCTTGAGCGCGGCACCCGTCCCGCCATGGTGGTGTCCACCAGTTCCAGCGTGATCTCGCTCGCGGCCGCGATTCCGATGGCGTACATGTGGGGTTTGATGGGTGTGGCTGTGGCACAACTGATCCAACGAGTGCTGATGAGTGGTATAGCCTGTCGCCTCGCGCTTCGCGCCGACGGTGCCGGCATTCCGTGGTCGCGTGTCCTGCGACTGCAGTTCGTCGGACTCTGCAGTGTCGGCTTCGCGATGTTCGTCGTGCCTCTGGTAACCGAGCCACTCGGCAGTGTGTGGACGCTGGTACTGAAAATCGTCGTGTTCCTCTTCATTTCGGTCGCCGTCGTGGCTACCGAACCATTCATTCTCAGACTTATCCGAAAGAAGGTGACCAATGAACCTGAAAGCGCGCCTGAAGCAGTCGCAGTCTCTTCGTCGAACCGTGAAGAGGGCTAAGGTTTACAAGGAGTACTTCGCAGACGCGACGTTCATGAGTCGCCACCTGCTCGACGGTGGCCCCGACCCCGAGCACGAGCAGTACAAGATCATGATCCTGTCCCACTCGCTGGAGAAGGGACTGTCGTACCGGAACGCGCGGGTGTTCGGACGGAGCAAAGCCGAGGATCTCATGGGGCGGCTGGAGAAGTCGTCCTCCGCGACAAGGGAATCTTCTGCCTTCGCCATCGGAGTCGAGGTCCTGCGGTCCTGGTCCGACTTCATCAAGTCCCGCGAGGGCGACGACGTCCATGCCGCGTCCATCCGAGGCAGACTCGATGCGCTGATCGACATTGACACCCCATGGGACTGCGGCTTCGTGGCCGGTGTCGCATCGGCAAACCATCTCGACTCCAGTTCCTGGAAGGAACTGCCCTTCGAAGACTTTGTGCGCGGACGGCATTCGACTCGACGGTTCACCGATCTGCCGGTCTCCGACGACGACCTGCAGTTGTGTATCGAGCTGGCCATGCGCTCCCCGTCGGCCTGTAACCGGCAGATGGTGGGACTGCGGGTCTTCGACGATCCGCAAGCCAAGGAGTTGTTGTACCGAACCCTGCACGGGACTGGCGGCATCGACTTCGACACCTGCCGTCTCGCAGTGGTCACCTTTGACGCGCGCAGCCTCGACTTCTATGGCGAGCGTAACCAGGGATATCTGAACGCCGGACTGTTCGCGATGACGCTGGTCTATGCGCTGCAGTGGAAGGGAATTGGCTCCTGCCTGCTCCAGTTCGGCAACACCTTCGCCGAGGAGAAGGTGTTGGCCGACGGCCTTTCGCTGCAACCCGGAGAGCGCATCGCGGTCGGAATTGCCTTCGGCGTCCCCGAGCCCGATGGTGTTGTGCCCGCCAGTATTCGACGGGATGTTTCGGAGGTATTCAGCGTCCGATGAGTTTGGGGCGGGTGTGAGCCGAGACGGTTCTCTCCCGATGATCGACAGGCCTGAGCAGATGGCCACCGAATACTTCTCAAGGAGATCAATATGACAGCCGTATTCACCGGATCTGTTCCACCTCCGGCGCCAATAGGTGGATCGCCTGGAACCGCAGCTGACAAGGCACAACAGAGTCTGCGCCGAGTTCGTGCGGTGGTGCAACGCCGGTGGTGGGTGATCGTCATCTGCATCGGCGTGGGTGCGCTCGTCGGTCTTGCTGCGAGCCTGATGACGACGCCGAAGTATGAGTCCGAAGCGGTTCTGTACGCGACGTCGGCCACGGACACCAATGCCCAGAGCGCATATCAAGGGTCGCTCGCCTCGCAGCAGCGCATGGTTTCCTACGCCGAACTCGCTCAATCCGACGTGATCCTGACCCGCGCCATCGAGGACGGTGGTCTTCCGCTGACGGTCTCCGAGGCGCGTTCGCAGATCTCGGTGACCAGCAAGCCCGGCACGGTCTTGCTCACCATCGCGGCCGTCAACTCGAGCAGTGACGAGGCTGCCCGACTGGCGAACGCCGTGGCGAACTCGATGGTCGGTTACGTTGAGTCGCTTGAACGACCGATCGACGGTGGCCGACCGGTCACCACGCTGACAGTCATCACCCCGGCGGCTCCGACCAACGACGTCGTGTCACCCAACACGCTGTTCAACATCGCACTCGGTGTGCTGGGCGGGCTGCTGTTCGCCGCGGCACTGATGGTTGCGTTCTACCGACTTGACACCCGTGTGCGCAACGAAGAAGACCTCACCTCGGCGGGACTCGGCCCGGTTCTGGCGACGGTGCCCAGCTCGAACGAGCTGGAATGGGACCGGACTGCTGACTTCGCCGGAGGCGCTTCGCCGACCGCCGAGTCATATCGACGGCTGCGTACGAACCTGAAGTTCGTGTCCGTGGGGCGCGACAGCCCCCGGATTCTGGTCACCAGCCCGGCACCTGGCGACGGAAAGACCACAACCGCCGTCAACCTCAGCCTCGCCCTGGCTGAGCTCGGACGCCGCGTCATCCTCGTCGGTGCCGATCTTCGCAAGCCCGGCCTGGGCAGCCGAATCTCCGTCAACGGCGCGATCGGATTGACCGACTATCTGCGCGGCGACGCGGAAATCCTAGATGTCGTTCAGTCAAGCGGCTTCCGCAATCTCGACGTCATCGCCTCCGGGCCGATCCCGCCGAACGCCGGGGAACTCCTGGCCTCCGAACAGGCCGGCCGGGGTTTCGCTGAACTTGCTGAGAGTTACGACCACGTCATCGTCGACACGCCTCCGGTACTCCCGGTTGCTGACGCCGTGGCAGTGGGGCAGTGGATGGACGGCGTGCTGCTCGTCGCCCGTTCGGGACGGACAACCAGGCCGCAGCTCGACCAGGTGACGAACCAGCTCGCTCTGGCACAGTTGAAGGTCCTCGGCTGCGTGCTCAACGACGCGCCGATTCGGGATACCGAGTACAGCTACGCGTACTACGGCACTGAACTACCGAAGACCGCCGGAGCGAGTTCGGATCAGGCCTTGAGCAACGACGCCGCGACTCCGACTTCGCGGTCGGACGCGGAGATGGCGAAGTCGACGGGCCGGTGACATGGGACGAGTAGCCCGCAGGGCGAAATACGTCTAAACAGGCGACAATTCTGGTTCGTGTCTCGCTGCAGGCGTGGCCGATGATGGTCGCGTGGGGACCAACAAGCGCTTGGGGGCGACAGGAAAGCGCGACGTCATCGTCAACAAGGTCGTGGCTTCTCCGGTTGTGCCCAGAGCCCTCCGATGGCGGACCCTGAAAGCGCTCGGCTGGGATGTCGCCGAAAGCACCATCGGTGCAAATGTTTACTTCGGCGGCAGCGACATCTCGATCGGCGAGAAGGCGTGGTTCGACGGCGATGCGCCTGTCTACCTCGCCGCCGGCGTTCGGATCGGCGCCGGAGTACGGGTTCTGACGAGGCAAGACGCGTCCGGTGCGACACGGGACGCGAAACCGGTGCTGATTGGCCAGGGCGCCCAGATCGGGGACGGTGCCGTGATCCTGGCCGGCGTCACAGTCGGGGAAGGCGCGGTGATCGACCCACACGCCGTCGTCGGCGAGAATTGCAGTCCCGACACGCGCTACGCCGGGGACCCCGCTGCGGCCGTTGGGGACGTGTGACGGGCGTCATCGCGCTCCTTCTGGTATTTCGGCGGCCGGCACGACGATGACGATGGTCCGCCTACAGGCGTGACCCCCGTCGCGACGAGGCCGATCGTGACTGCGCAATCCGCTGCAGCGCAATGGTCCTGGCGACCGCTCGAGCAACGTAGTCCTCGATCGATTCGAGACGTGACGGCACGATGGCCGGGGCACGGCGCTCCTCGCTCAGGGCGTCGTCGTCTCTGTGCCGGTTCTCGGTGCCCGTCCACCGGAAGTAGTCGGACCCGTCACTGCGATCCGACCAGAAGACGGCCTTGCTGCGCTCGCGCTTCTCGGTGTTTCGTGGGGGCTTGATCTCACGGGAGAACGGGCGCTCGATCCGGCCGATGTCGTTCAATCCGCCGTCGTTGTGCACGCCCGGCCGGCGGAACTCGATCACGTCCGTCCAGAAGAACTCGCCGTTCTTGTTGATGAAGCGGAAGAGGCGACGGCCGCGCATACGACTCGAACCATTGCTGGGCCAGGTCATCGGAGAACGGCGCCGTCGGTTGGTGGAGATGCTTTGTGCCCGTGGTCATTAGGGAACTCCAGATCAGCCGGGTGCTGGTCGCTATCCTCGTCCTAGCCGTCGAAGATGAGGATGGATCGCGCAACTGTTCTTTGGTGTCGTACGGGATCCCCAGATCAGCAGGACTCGTTGAAGGGGACTTCGGAACCTTCGCCGCCGGTGTGTCACCTTCGAGCGGGAGGATAGCGGGTTGTGTACTCGATTGTGCGGCAACGGGTGTCGTCCAACCGGATGAACATCCGGGGCCCGGTGGCTGCCGTGACGGGTCGGGCGGGTTGCGTGCGAGCGGATCTCGAGTGAAACGTGCCCGGTGCGGTCGAAGCCGCACGATCTTCCGGACTTCCGTGCTGCACTGGTGTCTTGATCGCGATCTGTCTGGGTCGCGAGTCATAGAGGAGCGCAGCATGACGTCTGTCCACCGTGTCGCAGCCGTACTGGCCTCCACGACGATCGCTCTCGCAGGACTCGCCTGTGCAGCTCCCGCCACGGCAATGGCCGACGCTGCAGCCGGAAGCCTCGACGGCCTCGATTTTGGGTCGCTCGGACCGCGCACGAATGAGCCTGGGGTCCTCGTTGCGGTCTCCACCGGGTTCCGGGGAGCGACGGTCACCATGATCGACGCCCGACCCGACCCGTCCTGCATCGAAACCCCTGGACTCGACCTCCCTGGAAGTCTGCTGTCCAATTGGCGGGTGACCTTCACCGCGAGGCATGACGCGAGCTGTGGACCGGGTGCGGCCGCTGCCACTCTGAACTTCGATCTGGGCGGAGGGGAGCGGGCAAGGATCCGTGTCACTTCGACCTTCTCCGGGGACATCTTCGTCGAGTGTGAGTCGCGGTCCTACTGCGAACAGGTCGGAGGCAGGCCGCGATACGAGTTCCGAATCGGTTGAGACAGGGCGGTCCCGCGGTCGGGGGTTATGGGCCGGCTGCGGCGGGCTGAATCACCCTAGGTTCTGTGCCGCCTCCAATTTGGGCTGGTCCTCGGGGCCGAGGCCAGAGTAGTGGAGCGTTTCGAACTCGGTCGGGGGAATCTGGCCGATGCTCGAGTGCAACCTGCTGTTGTTGTACCAGTCGACCCAACCGGCGGTCGCGAACTCGACGTCGGAGACGGTCTTGTACGGACCGGAGTGGAAGATCGTGGTCCGGATGCACTCTGTCTTGTACAAGCCGTTCACCGACTCAGCCAGCGCGTTATCGTAGGCGTCCCCGACCGTTCCGATCGACGCGGCGATGTCTTCCAGGCGCAGACGCTCAGTCAGTGTAACCGATGTGTACTGACTTCCCGCGTCTGAATGATGAATCAGCTCAGCAGCTTTCACTGGATGCCCTTCCCGATTCCGCTGCCACAGTGCCATCCGAAGCGGGACCGTCACCAGCTCCACTGTCTTCGATGTCGATGCGTGCCACGCCACGGTTCGGCGCGAGAACACGTCGATGATGAACACCACGTACACCCACCCAGCCCATGTCCGGCAGTAGGTGAAATCGGTCACCCAGACCCGGTTGGGTTCGGCGGCACTGAACTGTCGGTTCAGCAGGTCCTCCGCGCGTACACCATCAGCGGATCTGACGGTCGTGCGGACTCCCTTGGACCTTCGAATCCCGTTGTGGCCTAACACTTTCATCGCTCGATCAACGGCGCCATAGGACACCCCAGGCAGGGTTGTCCGGTGCAGATGGGCGCGCATCTTCACCCGCCCGTAGAGGCCCTCCGGAGTCATCTTCCGCCGGCCGTCGTCATCGGTGCGCCAGACGACATTGCGCACCGCATCGACGACGTGGGCATCAGAGACGGTCCGTGCGGCAGGTGCCCGGGTTCGCCATGCCCGGTAGGTTCGTGCGGCAATCGTGCAGCCCTGCTCCCGCAAGACCCGGCAGATCGACTCGACCGCAAAACCGTTGGCGCGCATCTGGTCTATGAACGCCACGATCATCGGTTGCGGGGGTCGAGTTCCCCCGCGAAGAAAGTTGTCGCCGCTTTCAAAATGGCAACGTCTTCTCGCAACTGCTTGTTCTCCGCCTTGAGTCGCTTGATCTCGGCGGACTCCTTCGAGGTGGTCCCCGCGCGGGCGCCGGCATCGACCTGGGCTTGTACGGCCCACCGACGTACCGTCTCCCCGCCGACACCGACCTGCTTGGCGATCGCCTCTGCCGCGGCAGTCAACGACGTGTACTCCCCGCCGTGCGCCTCCAGCAACCGCAAGGCCCTCGAACGGACCTCCGGATCAATTTTCTTAGGCATATGCTCATCCTTCCTGACTCAGAAGGAAGCGGCATCAAACCAGGGGTGGTTCAGGCCGGGTTGGAGGACTCTGAACTCGTGGGATGGTCCGGTCTGGGCTCCCATGGTCGACCCGCGTGGGAGGGATTCGCATGTCGTTACGCACCCGCATCACCCCAACACTTTCCACTGCGCCTACGACAATGGCCCAGAACGACGAAAGCGACTCGCTCGAAAGCGAATCGCCTGGTCACGATGGTGCCCCCACCAGGGCTCGAACCTGGGACCTGCGGATTAAAAGTCCGTAGCTCTACCAACTGAGCTATAGGGGCGTATGCCCCAGGCGAGCCGGGGCGTCGATGAGTTTACAGCTTGCCGGGACGGGGTGAACGAGGGCCTGTGGGTGT
>NZ_JAJQJP010000059.1:0-1747 GCF_021245825.1 Gordonia metallireducens
GCCCGCGGGCATCGATGGTGTCGCCGCGTTCGTCGGAAAGCGCGTGCCGGAGGGCGGCAAGCCCCGCCGAGTTCCACGCGCGCCGCCGAGGCGCGCGAAGCACGTCCCTGCGCCCTGAGGTGCGAGCGAAGCACGTCCTCGCTCCCTGAGGTGCGAGCGACCACCACCTCTCGCTCCCTGAGGTGCGAGCGAAGCACGTCCCTGCTCCCTGAGGTGCGAGCGAAGCGAGCCACGAAGGGCCTGGTGAGTATCCGCTCACCAGGCCCTTCGTGGCAGTGAGAATGGTTGTGGGTGATTGATCGTGTTTGGGTCTGACCTGCTTCGTGGCTGACGGTGCTGTCTTGGACGAGATTTGTCGTCCCGGCGGTCGGTCATCTACGAAACCCTGACCTGTGAGGGCCGGGGCGGGTGTGACCTGATTAGGACCGTGTCTGGCTGCTGGGCCGTGACTCTTCACTGTCCTGTCCACCCGCCCCGGTGAGGTCATCCCACACATCAGTGAAGGAGACATCACCACGATGACCCCAACCACGAGCACCACGCAACCGCTAGTACTTGGCGTCGACACCCATCAACGCCGCCACCACGCCGCCCTCGTCACCGCCGAGGGCCGCCTGCTCGCCGATCACGAGTTCCCCGCCACCAGCACTGGCTACCACCAGTTGTGGCAGTGGGCCACCTCGTTCGGCCCCATCACCCAGGCCGGAGTGGAGGCCAGCGCCTCCTACGGCGCCGGCCTGACCCGGCTTCTCACCGCGCACGATGTCACGGTCATCGACGTCAACACCCCCGATCTGCCGCGCCGCTACGCCCACGGCAAAACCGACCAACTCGACGCCCACGCCGCAGCAATGGCGGTGTTCACCGGCCGAGCCGAGGCCATCGCCAAAGACACCACCGGCATCGTCGAATCAGTCCGAATGCTGTATGTGGCACGAGCTTCGGCCGTCGATGAGGCCACCCGCATCGGCAACCAGCTCCGTGACCTGGTCACCACCGCACCTGCCGAGTGGGCCGATCGCTGCCGGGCGGCGACCACCACCGCCCAACGCATCACCCTCATCGAGGCACTGCCCGCACCCGCACCGAAAGCGAAACTGTCGGCACCGGCGGCAGCGTTCGTCCGGGCCGGCCGCTCCCTGCTCACCCGCTACCGGTTGGCCCAACGAGAAGTCACCGACCTGACCCGCGAGCTCACCGCACTGCTGACCACGATGGTTCCCACCCTGCTTGCACGCCCGCACATCGGGCCGGTCACCGCCGCCCGACTGGTCATCACCGTCGGGGAAAACATCGACCGGATGCGCAGCGAAGCGACCTTCGCCAAACTCGTCGGCGTCGCCCCACTACCGGCCTCCTCGGGCAAAACCCATCGTCACCGACTCAACCGAGGTGGTGACCGGCAAGCCAACAGCGCCCTGCACATGATCGTGGTCGGCCGGATGAAAAACCATCCACCCACCCGCGCCTACGTCGAACGCCGTTCCGCCGAACACAAAACGAAGAAAGACATCATCCGCTGCCTCAAACGCTACGTCGCCCGCGAAGTCTTCAAAGACCTCACCACCGACCTCGGAGCACTGGACAAGCTATAGGACCATCTCGTCGACTTCGATACGCTCCCTTCGTCGCTACTCAGCCCGGCGGCTATCGCTCCTCGCACCTCAGGGAGCGGTAGCGGTCGTGCTTGCGCTCCTCGCACCTCAGGGAGCGGTGGCGGTCGTGCTTGCGCTCCTCGCACCTCAGG
>NZ_JAJQJP010000006.1:0-3588 GCF_021245825.1 Gordonia metallireducens
TTGGGTGCGGTGGTGGATGAGGTGGGGGTGTTGTCGCCGTTGGTGGGTGTGTACACGTTGTTCACGTCTGGGTCGACGGGTCGGCCGAAGGGTGTGACGGTGTCGCATGGGGCGGTGGTGAATCGGTTGGGGTGGATGCAGTCGTTGTTCGGGGTGACCGGTGATGATGTGGTGTTGTGGAAGACGCCGGTGTCGTTTGATGTGTCGGTGTGGGAGTTGTTCTGGCCGTTGATGGTTGGTGCTTCGGTGGTGGTGGCGGAGCCGGGTGGGCATCGGGATCCGTGGTATGTGGCGTCGGTGGTGGAGCGGTTTGGTGTGTCGGTGTGTCATTTTGTGCCGTCGATGTTGTCGGTGTTTGTCGATGCGCTGGGTGGTTCGGGTGGTGCGGGGTTGGGGTCGTTGCGGCAGGTGTTCTGTTCGGGTGAGGCGTTGGGTGTTGCGGGTGTGGAGGGGTTGCGGGGGTTGGTGCCTGGTGTGCGGGTGGTGAATTTGTATGGGCCGACTGAGGCTGCGGTGGATGTGACGTCGTATGTGGTCGTCGGTGGTGAGGTGGTGGTGCCGATTGGTCGTGCGGTGTCGAATGTGTCGGTGTGGGTGTTGGATTCGCGGTTGCGGCCGGTTCCGGTGGGTGTGGTGGGTGAGTTGTATCTGGGTGGGGTGCAGGTGGCTCGGGGGTATGCGTCTCGGTCGGGGTTGACTGCGGAGCGGTTTGTGGCGGATCCGTTTGGTGGGTTGGGTTCGCGGTTGTATCGGACGGGTGATCGGGTGCGGTGGTCTGGTGTTGGTGAGTTGGAGTATTTGGGGCGTAGTGATTTTCAGGTGAAGTTGCGGGGGCAGCGGATCGAGTTGGGGGAGATCGAGTCGGTCCTGCAGACCGCACCCGGCGTCGTCGCCGCCGCGGTTCTGGTGCGCGACGACCTCCTCGTCGCCTACGTCTCCGGGGATGCCGACGTGACGCAGGTACGTGAACATGCGGCGCGCCGCCTCGCGCCGTACATGGTTCCGGACACCGTGGTCGTACTCGACGACATGCCGCTCGGAACATCCGGGAAGATCGACCGGAAGTCGCTTCCCGCACCGGAGCTCGGTCCGCGTGAGATCGTGGCGCCGGGGTCGGACACCGAACGCCTGATCGTCGAGATCGTCGCCGACGTCCTCGACCAGGCCGTCGAGCGGGTGTCGGTCACCGACAGCTTCTTCGAGATCGGCGGGCACTCGTTGTCCGCCACCAGGGTCGCCGCCCGGCTCTCGCACACCTTCTCGCTGCCGTTCACCGTTCGTGAACTGTTCGACGCCCCGTCCGTCCGTGCCATGGCCGAGTGGGTCGACGAGCGTCGCGGTGACGACTCGGTCGTCGCGCCGGCGCCTTCCGGTGACGACCTCCCGGACCTGGGATCCATCCCGCGTCCGTCGCGCCCGCCCCTGTCGGCGGCGCAGCAGCGGATGTGGTTCATCAACCAGTTCGATCCGGCGTCACCCGCCTACAACATCCCGTTCGCGATGCGGCTGCGCGGTCGGCTCGACACCGTGGCCCTGCGCGCCGCCCTTGCCGACGTGATCAGCCGGCACGAGGTGCTGCGCACCCGGTACCCGCAGGACCTCGACGGTCGGCCATGGCAGGACATCGCGTCCGCCGATGAGGTGACCGTGGACCAGTGGTGGTGCGATGAGGACGTCGAGACCCTCACCTCCACCGGCTTCGACGTCACCCGCGACCTGCCGATCCGTGCCGGGATCGTCGCCGAGTCCGACGACCACCTCCTGGTCGTCGTCCTCCACCACATCGCGGCGGACGGTGAATCCCTGCGACCGCTCGTCGACGACCTGTCGCACGCCTATGCCGCGCGTACGGCGGGACATGCGCCCAGACGTCCCCCGCTGGACGTCCAGTACGCGGATGTCGCACTCTGGCAACAGCGCGTCCTCGGGTCGGTGGACGATCCGGACTCCGCGCTCGGTCGCCGGGCCAGGTGGTGGCAGGAGGAGCTCGCGGACCTGCCCGATGTACTCGAACTGCCGACCGACCGTCCGCGGCCGCCGGTGGCATCGCTCCACGGTGCCGTCGTGGAATTCGAGGTGCCCGAGGGACTCGCGTCGTCGATCGACGGGTTCGCACGCCGCCATGGGGTCACTGCGTTCATGGTGCTGCACGCCGCCGTCGCGGTCGTGCTGTCCCGCCTGGCGGGCTCCTCCGACATCGCACTCGCGACGCCGGTCGCGGGTCGTGGTCGCGCCGAACTCGATGCCCTGGTCGGCATGTTCGTCAACACCGTTGTCCTACGCACCCAGGTCGACCCGGGTGCCACGTTCGGCGAGGTCATCGGGCGGGTCCGCGACACCGACCTCGACGCGTTCGCCGCTGCCGACGTCCCCTTCGAGCACCTCGTCGACGTGCTCGCCCCGACCCGCAGCGAGGCGTTCGCACCGCTCGCCCAGGTGATGCTGACACTGGAACAGTCCGCGATCGGCGACATCTCGGTGCCCGGCCTGACGGTCACGCCCGTCGAGGCGGGTGTTCCCGCCGCGCGATTCGACCTCATGATCGGTATGACGGCCGCTCGCGACGCGGCCGGCGACCTGACCGCCCTGTCCGGGCGGATCGTCTACGCCACCGACCTCTTCGAGGACCGCACCGTCCGCCGGCTGGGTGAGCGGATCGTCGACGTCCTCACCACCGGTCTCGCCGACGACACGGTGGTGGTCGGCGACATCGACCTCGCCGACGCGACCGAGCGTGCCGCCATCGCGGACTGGTCTCGGGGTGCGGTGGTGGAGTTGGGGTGGGGTGGTCGTTCGGTGGGTTCGGTGGTGGCTGAGCGGGTGGGGTTGTCGGGGTCGCAGGTGGCGGTGTGGTGTGGGGATCGGGTGGTGTCGTATGGGGAGTTCGGTGGTTTGGTGGCGGGGGTTGCGCGGCGGTTGTTGGGTGTGGGTGTGGGGGTGGATTCTGCTGTTGGGGTGGTGATGTCGCGGTCGTTGGAGTTGTTGGTGGCGGTGCATGCGGTGGTGGTTGTGGGTGGGCGGTATGTGCCGGTGGAGGTGGATGCGCCGGTTGAGCGGGTGGGTTACATGTTGTCGACGGCGGGTGTGGGTGTGGTGTTGACGCGGGGGTCTGAGGAGGTGGTGGTGCCTTCTGGTGTGGAGCGTTTGGTGGTGGATTGTGGTGTGGGGTCGGGTGTTTCGGGTGTTGATGGTGGTGTGGAGTTGGGTGCGGTGGTGGATGAGGTGGGGGTGTTGTCGCCGTTGGTGGGTGTGTACACGTTGTTCACGTCTGGGTCGACGGGTCGGCCGAAGGGTGTGACGGTGTCGCATGGGGCGGTGGTGAATCGGTTGGGGTGGATGCAGTCGTTGTTCGGGGTGACCGGTGATGATGTGGTGTTGTGGAAGACGCCGGTGTCGTTTGATGTGTCGGTGTGGGAGTTGTTCTGGCCGTTGATGGTTGGTGCTTCGGTGGTGGTGGCGGAGCCGGGTGGGCATCGGGATCCGTGGTATGTGGCGTCGGTGGTGGAGCGGTTTGGTGTGTCGGTGTGTCATTTTGTGCCGTCGATGTTGTCGGTGTTTGYCGATGCGCTGGGTGGTTCGGGTGGTGCG
>NZ_JAJQJP010000060.1:0-2222 GCF_021245825.1 Gordonia metallireducens
GCTGCCTGATCTGAAAGAGCGCGACGCACCCAGCTCCGGTGCCTGGGGTGCGAGAAGCGCACCCACTTGCTGCCTGATCTGAAAGAGCGCGACGCACCCAGCTCCGATGCCTGGGGTGCGAGAAGCGCACCCACTTGCTGTCTGATCTGAAAGAGCGCGACGCACCAGCTCCGMTGCCTGAGCAGCCTATGAGGGTTTGTGTCAATGGGTCCTGTGGTGGGGTGTGGGCGTGTGGGTGTTGCCGGGCGGCCTGGTTGGGCGGTCCGGGTGCGGGTGCTGGTGGTGGTTGGTCGGCCGGGGTCGTGCCTGGCGCGGGCTCTACCTAGCGGTCAAACGGGTTGGTACCCAACAGCCTTCATCCGAGCTCGGGTCGCGCCGGGTGGGACTGCTCAGGCTCAGGCGCGGGTTATGCCCTAGGTGCGGCGAGCTTGTCCCGGTCGGCGAGGTCTGGGTTCAGGCGGCGCTCACCTCCGCAGTCTGGGTTGGTCCCGCCAGGGTCGGGTCCCAGGGAGTGGCGGTGGTGATCACCACGTGCAGTTGGCGTAGCAAGGCAGCGGCGATAGCTACGTAGGCCTGGTTTGGTTGCAGCTGGTGGTGGGTGCGGGTGGTCAGGTGTTGGTAGCGGGCGGCGTAGACCGGGTTGTGCCGCAACGCGCCGAACGCCGCACGCCAGGCGGCAGTCCGTAGGCGGGGCCGCCCGCGGCCACTGATGGTGGTTGTGCCCTGGTAGCTGCCCGAGGAGTTCTCACGCGGGCACAGGCCGGCGTGTTTGACCACCGCCCGGGCGGAATCGAACCGGGACAGGTCACCGGTTTCGGCGAGGATCGCAGCGACCGAGACCGCGGTGACGCCGGGAATGCTGGTGGCCAGTGCGGTCAGCTGCAACTCGTCGAGCACAGCCAGCATGTGGGTTTCGACCTGCCGGCATTGGGCGGTGGCGTGGTGGAAGTCGTTGAGACCGTAGAAGGCACGTTCCAACGCTCCGGTCCGCTCGGGTGGCATGGTGGTCGCGAAAGCGGAGGTGATGATTGCGGTCAGGATCGGCCCGTGGATGCGGTGGGCACCCCAGCGGGCAAGCTCCCGGCGCAGCTTCGCCCGCAGCCGGGTATCAGCGCAGGCGGGGCTGCGGTAGGCGGTGATGGTGCGTGGATCGCAGCCGATGATGGTCATGGTGGCCAGCCAGGTGGCCGAGTCCAATGGTTGGGCGGCGCAATCGAGCACCTGCGGCCAGGCACTATCGAGCAGGTCACGCACTTGTTGGCGGGCCGCGGCTCGGCGGGTGAGTTGCTCGGTCCGTCGCACGCCGAGGTGGCGTAGCCGTGCCCAGTGCTGATCGGCGTGTTCGGGCAGGTAGATGTGGAGTTGGGTGGTCAAGCGGGCGATCAGCAGGGCGTCTTTGTCGTCGGATTTGTCGCGGGTGAAGTCTTCGGTTTCCCGAGCCCGTGCCACGACCATCGGTTGCACGCACACCATCTGCGCTCCGACTGCGGCGGCCAGATCGGCCACCACTTTCCAGCGGTGCCCGGTCGGTTCACAGGCGATGACGATGCCGGTGAACCCGGCCGCCTCAGCCTGGGCACGACTCCACTGAATCGCCGACCCCAATTTCCACGGGGTGCAGGCAAAGGTCTTGCGGGCCAGCACGCGGGAGTCATGATCGGCGACGACGATCACCTGTTTCTTGGCTGCCAGATCAATCGCCACCACCGCGTAATCGCGGCGCACGATCTCCCGCAGTCGGCTCAAACGGTCGTTTCGGCGTTTCGTTCCTCGACTCAAGGGACTAGCGTCAGACATCGACATCCTCCTTGTTGTGGTTGGGACACCAAGCCCTTACGACCACAACAGGAGGATGTCCCGTATTTCACAACCTTCGAGCTATTACTAGGTGCGAGGAGCGATAGCGACGAGCCACGAAGGCCTGGTGAGATGACGTCGCCGGCCCTTCGTGGCTCGCTTAGCTCGCACCACAGGGAGCGGTGGTGGCGCCACCCCCACCACAGGGAGCGGTGGTGGCGCCACCCCCACCCAAATGAGCCGTGGTGGTGCCCCTCGCACCTCAGGGAGCGGTGGTGGTGGTGCCCCCCCGCACCTGAGGGAGCGGTGGGGGTGGCGCCCCTCGCACCGCAGGCAGCCGTGGATGGACGCCCCGCGCTCCTCAGGGAGCTGGGCTACTGCTCCTCATCGCGAGAGTCGCAGGGGTCGGTAAGCGGGCGGCGGGG
>NZ_JAJQJP010000061.1:0-1890 GCF_021245825.1 Gordonia metallireducens
CCCGCTCCTGCGGGGCGCGCGGCCCGCCCACTGCTCCCTGAGGTGCGAGCGGAGCGAGCCACGAAGGGCCGGCGACCTCGTCTCACCAGGCCTTCGTGGGTCGTCGACTTCGATACGCTCCTTCGTCGCTACTCAGCCCGGCGGCTTTCGCTCCTCGCACCTAGTAATAGCTCGAAGGTTGTGAAATACGGGACATCCTCCTGTTGTGGTCGTAAGGGCTTGGTGTCCCAACCACAACAAGGAGGATGTCGATGTCTGACGCTAGTCCCTTGAGTCGAGGAACGAAACGCCGAAACGACCGTTTGAGCCGACTGCGGGAGATCGTGCGCCGCGATTACGCGGTGGTGGCGATTGATCTGGCAGCCAAGAAACAGGTGATCGTCGTCGCCGATCATGACTCCCGCGTGCTGGCCCGCAAGACCTTTGCCTGCACCCCGTGGAAATTGGGGTCGGCGATTCAGTGGAGTCGTGCCCAGGCTGAGGCGGCCGGGTTCACCGGCATCGTCATCGCCTGTGAACCGACCGGGCACCGCTGGAAAGTGGTGGCCGATCTGGCCGCCGCAGTCGGAGCGCAGATGGTGTGCGTGCAACCGATGGTCGTGGCACGGGCTCGGGAAACCGAAGACTTCACCCGCGACAAATCCGACGACAAAGACGCCCTGCTGATCGCCCGCCTGACCACCCAACTCCACATCTACCTGCCCGAACACGCCGATCAGCACTGGGCACGGCTGCGTCACCTCGGCGTGCGACGGACCGAGCAACTCACCCGCCGAGCCGCGGCCCGCCAACAGGTGCGTGACCTGCTCGACAGTGCCTGGCCGCAGGTGCTCGATTGCGCCGCTCAACCATTGGACTCGGCCACCTGGCTGGCCACCATGGCCATCATCGGCTGCGATCCACGCACCATCACCGCCTACCGCAGCCCCGCCCGCGCGCGCACCCGGCTTCGGGCGAAGCTGCGCGGTGAGCTTGCCCGCTGGGGTGTGCGCCGCATCCACGGGCCGATCCTGACCGCGATCATCACCTCCGCTTTCGCGACCACCATGCCGCCCGAGCGGACCGGAGCGTTGGAACGTGCCCACTACGGTCTCAACGACTTTCACCACGCCACCGTCGAGTGCCGCGAGGTCGAACACCGGATGCTCGCCGTCCTGGCCGAGCTACACCTGAACGAGTTGGCCAGCAGCATTCCCGGCGTCACCGCGGTCTCGGTCGCGGCGATCCTCGCCGAAACCGGTGACCTGTCCCGCTTTGATTCCGCACGGGCAGTGGTCAAACACGCCGGCCTGTGCCCGCGTGAGAACTCCTCGGGCAGCTACCAGGGCACAACCACCATCAGCGGACGCGGGCGGCCCCGCCTACGAACCGCCGCCTGGCGCGCGGCGTTCGGCGCGCTGCGACACAACCCGGTCTACGCCGCCCGCTACCAACACCTGACCACCCGCACCCACAACCGACTGCAACCCAACCAGGCCTATGTGGCCATCGCCGCTGCTTTGCTACGCCAGCTGCACGTGGTGATCACCACCGCCACTCCCTGGGACCCGACCCTGGCCGGCGCACCCCAGCCCGCGGAGGTGAGCGCCGCCTGAACCCAGACCCCACCGACCGGGACAAGCTCGCCGCACCTAGGGCACAACCCGCGCCTGAGCCTGAGCAGTCCCACCCGGCGCGACCCGAGCTCGGATGAAGGCTGTTGGGTAGCAACCCGTTTGACCGCTAGGTAGAGCCCGCGCCAGGCACGACCCCGGCCGACCAACCACCACCAGCACCCGCACCCGGACCGCCCAACCAGGCCGCCCGGCAACACCCACACGCCCACACCCCACCACAGGACCCATTGACACAAACCCTCATAGGCTGCTCAGGCAGCAAGGCCGGCTGTCG
>NZ_JAJQJP010000062.1:0-1999 GCF_021245825.1 Gordonia metallireducens
TCCCTCAGAACCCCGATAGTGTGACGTGAACCCGCCGGCCTCACAGCCTGGCGGTGGGTCTCGGTGCTGTGCACATGCACAGTCGTCGACCTGTCTGATGTTTCACCCTCGAACACACACCCACCGCCGAACAGACGCCGGCAGAAATGGGTGATGTTGTGTGCTCCTTAGAAAGGAGGTGATCCAGCCGCACCTTCCGGTACGGCTACCTTGTTACGACTTCGTCCCAATCGCCGATCCCACCTTCGACAGCTCCCTCCCACAAGGGGTTAGGCCACCGGCTTCGGGTGTTACCGACTTTCATGACGTGACGGGCGGTGTGTACAAGGCCCGGGAACGTATTCACCGCAGCGTTGCTGATCTGCGATTACTAGCGACTCCGACTTCATGGGGTCGAGTTGCAGACCCCAATCCGAACTGAGACTGGCTTTAAGGGATTCGCTCCACCTCACGGTATCGCAGCCCTCTGTACCAGCCATTGTAGCATGTGTGAAGCCCTGGACATAAGGGGCATGATGACTTGACGTCATCCCCACCTTCCTCCGAGTTGACCCCGGCAGTCTCCTGCAAGTCCCCGGCATAACCCGCTGGCAATACAGGACAAGGGTTGCGCTCGTTGCGGGACTTAACCCAACATCTCACGACACGAGCTGACGACAGCCATGCACCACCTGTACACCAACCACAAGGGAACATGTATCTCTACATGCGTCTGGTGTATGTCAAACCCAGGTAAGGTTCTTCGCGTTGCATCGAATTAATCCACATGCTCCGCCGCTTGTGCGGGCCCCCGTCAATTCCTTTGAGTTTTAGCCTTGCGGCCGTACTCCCCAGGCGGGGTACTTAATGCGTTAGCTACGGCACGGAACTCGTGAAATGAGCCCCACACCTAGTACCCACCGTTTACGGCGTGGACTACCAGGGTATCTAATCCTGTTCGCTACCCACGCTTTCGCTCCTCAGCGTCAGTTACTACCCAGAGACCCGCCTTCGCCACCGGTGTTCCTCCTGATATCTGCGCATTTCACCGCTACACCAGGAATTCCAGTCTCCCCTGTAGTACTCAAGTCTGCCCGTATCGCCTGCACGCCTACAATTGAGTTGCAGAATTTCACAGACGACGCGACAAACCGCCTACGAGCTCTTTACGCCCAGTAATTCCGGACAACGCTCGCACCCTACGTATTACCGCGGCTGCTGGCACGTAGTTGGCCGGTGCTTCTTCTCCAGGTACCGTCACTTGCGCTTCGTCCCTGGTGAAAGAGGTTTACAACCCGAAGGCCGTCATCCCTCACGCGGCGTCGCTGCATCAGGCTTGCGCCCATTGTGCAATATTCCCCACTGCTGCCTCCCGTAGGAGTCTGGGCCGTGTCTCAGTCCCAGTGTGGCCGATCACCCTCTCAGGTCGGCTACCCGTCGTCGCCTTGGTAGGCCATTACCCCACCAACAAGCTGATAGGCCGCGGGCCCATCCTGAACCGCAAAAGCTTTCCACCAAACGTCATGCAACGTAAGGTCATATCCGGTATTAGACCCAGTTTCCCAGGCTTATCCCAGAGTCCAGGGCAGATCACCCACGTGTTACTCACCCGTTCGCCACTCGAGTACCCAGCAAGCTGGGCCTTTCCGTTCGACTTGCATGTGTTAAGCACGCCGCCAGCGTTCGTCCTGAGCCAGGATCAAACTCTCCATGAAAAAATAGTGAAACAAAACCAGCACCCAAAAGCACCAGCGTTTCAACACAATCAGGAAAGCAAACCTGACCAATCCAAAACTAGCTTAATGTGACACCCAGACGGGGCCGAGCGTCACACAAAAAATAAACATCTACATCCATAAAGAATGCTCGATGCCAAAAAATGGCATCAGACAATTCATCATCACACTATCGAGTTCTCAAAGAACACACACCCACCAGCTACCAACCCCACAAGGGCCGTCACCAGCAGACTTGTTCTGACTTTCCACGCTAACCCCGTCTCCGGGGCAACTCTTCCAGC
>NZ_JAJQJP010000063.1:0-3647 GCF_021245825.1 Gordonia metallireducens
GTGGATGCGAGCATCTTTATTTCAAATCAACGTTTACGTTGGTCTGTGATTTAGCAKAAATTTTTTTTTGTGATGTCTACATTCGATCCCCGCTGATGTGGTTCGTGAGAACTGTTGGGGTGGGGGTGGTTTGTAGGTGTTGTTGTAAGTGTGTAAGGGCGTTCGGTGGATGCCTTGGTACCAGGAGCCGATGAAGGACGTGGTAGGCCGCGATAGTCCTCGGGGAGTTGTCAAACGAGCTGTGATCCGAGGGTGTCCGAATGGGGAAACCCAGCACGAGTGATGTCGTGTTACCCACCTCTGAATGTATAGGGGGTGTGGAGGGAACGTGGGGAAGTGAAACATCTCAGTACCCATAGGAAGAGAAAACAAAATGTGATTCCGTGAGTAGTGGCGAGCGAAAGCGGATGAGGCTAAACCATGCGCATGTGATACCGGGTAGGGGTTGTGTGTGTGGTGTTGTGGGGTTCATCTTCTTCCATCTGCCTGTGGAAGCGTGAGTCAGAAAATCGTGTGTTAGGTGAAGTGGCCTGGAATGGTCTGCCGTAGACGGTGAGAGTCCGGTAGCTGAAAACACATGGTCTTGCGTGATGGATGCCCAAGTAGCAGCGGGCTCGTGGAATCTGCTGTGAATCTGCCGGGACCACCCGGTAAGCCTGAATACTTCCTGGTGACCGATAGCGGACAAGTACCGTGAGGGAAAGGTGAAAAGTACCCCGGGAGGGGAGTGAAATAGTACCTGAAACCGGACGCTTACAATCCGTCAAAGCCTGTGCACAGTTTACTGTGGTGGGTGATGGCGTGCCTTTTGAAGAATGAGCCTGCGAGTTAGTGCTCGGTGGCGAGGTTAACCCGTGTGGGGTAGCCGTAGCGAAAGCGAGTCTGAATAGGGCGAAWGAGTCGCCGGGTCTAGACCCGAAGCGGAGTGATCTACCCATGGCCAGGGTGAAGCGACGGTAAGACGTCGTGGAGGCCCGAACCCACTTCAGTTGAAAATGGAGGGGATGAGCTGTGGGTAGGGGTGAAAGGCCAATCAAACTCCGTGATAGCTGGTTCTCCCCGAAATGCATTTAGGTGCAGCGTCACATGTTTCTTACCGGAGGTAGAGCTACTGGATGGCCGATGGGCCCCACAGGGTTACTGACGTCAGCCAAACTCCGAATGCCGGTAAGTGAGAGTGTGGCAGTGAGACTGCGGGCGATAAGGTTCGTAGTCGAGAGGGAAACAGCCCAGATCGCCGGCTAAGGCCCCTAAGCGTGTACTAAGTGGAAAAGGATGTGGGGTCGCGAAGACAACCAGGAGGTTGGCTTAGAAGCAGCCACCCTTGAAAGAGTGCGTAATAGCTCACTGGTCAAGTGATCCTGCGCCGACAATGTAGCGGGGCTCAAGTACACCGCCGAAGCCGCGGCACTCACACAATAGCCCGTCGTTTTTCTACGGAGAGGCGACCAGGTGTGTGGGTGGGTAGGGGAGCGTCCTGCATCCGTGGAAGCCACAGAGTGATCTAGTGGTGGAGGGTGTGGGAGTGAGAATGCAGGCATGAGTAGCGAAAGAAGAGTGAGAAACTCTTCCGCCGAATGACCAAGGGTTCCTGGGCCAGGCTAATCCGCCCAGGGTGAGTCGGGACCTAAGGCGAGGCCGACAGGCGTAGTCGATGGACAACGGGTTGATATTCCCGTACCCGTGTATCCGCGCCCATGCTGAATCAGTTGTACTAACCATCCAGATCCCCCAGGAGCACCTTCGGGTGCCGGGTGGGGTGATGCATGGGACCTTGGCTGGTAGTAGGCAAGCGATGGGGTGACGCAGGAAGGTAGTGGGGCCAGTCAGTGGTTGTACTGGTGTAAGCCTGTAGGGCGTGTTCTAGGCAAATCCGGAACACATTGAGCCTGAGAGGTGATGCGTAGCCGTTGCGGTGAATTCCATGATCCTATGCTGCCGAGAAAAGCCTCTAGTGAGTTGGTACACGGCCCGTACCCCAAACCAACACAGGTGGTCAGGTAGAGAATACTAAGGCGATCGAGAGAACTGTGGTTAAGGAACTCGGCAAAATGCCCCCGTAACTTCGGGAGAAGGGGGACCCAGACCGGTGAACGAATTTACTTCGGGAGCTGGTGTGGGTCGCAGAGACCAGAGAGAAGCGACTGTTTACTAAAAACACAGGTCCGTGCGAAGTCGTAAGACGATGTATACGGACTGACGCCTGCCCGGTGCTGGAAGGTTAAGAGGACCGGTTAGTGGACTTGTTCCGCGAAGCTGAGAATTTAAGCCCCAGTAAACGGCGGTGGTAACTATAACCATCCTAAGGTAGCGAAATTCCTTGTCGGGTAAGTTCCGACCTGCACGAATGGCGTAACGACTTCTCTGCTGTCTCAACCACAGACTCGGCGAAATTGCAGTACGAGTAAAGATGCTCGTTACGCGCGGCAGGACGAAAAGACCCCGGGACCTTCACTATAGCTTGGTATTGGTGTTCGGTTCGGTTTGTGTAGGATAGGTGGGAGACTGTGAAGTGGGCACGCCAGTGTTCATGGAGTCGTTGTTGAAATACCACTCTGATCGTATTGGACTTCTAACCTCGGACCCTGATCGGGTTCAGGGACAGTGCCTGGTGGGTAGTTTAACTGGGGCGGTTGCCTCCCAAAGAGTAACGGAGGCGCCCAAAGGTTCCCTCAGCCTGGTTGGCAATCAGGTGTTGAGTGTAAGTGCACAAGGGAGCTTGACTGTGAGACGTACATGTCGAGCAGGGACGAAAGTCGGGACTAGTGATCCGGCACCGGCAAGTGGAAGCGGTGTCGCTCAACGGATAAAAGGTACCCCGGGGATAACAGGCTGATCTTCCCCAAGAGTCCATATCGACGGGATGGTTTGGCACCTCGATGTCGGCTCGTCGCATCCTGGGGCTGGAGTAGGTCCCAAGGGTTGGGCTGTTCGCCCATTAAAGCGGCACGCGAGCTGGGTTTAGAACGTCGTGAGACAGTTCGGTCTCTATCCGCCGCGCGCGTAAGAAACTTGAGGAAACCTGTCCCTAGTACGAGAGGACCGGGACGGACGAACCTCTGGTGTGCCAGTTGTCCCGCCAGGGGCACCGCTGGTTAGCTACGTTCGGAAGGGATAACCGCTGAAAGCATCTAAGCGGGAAGCCTGTTCCAAGATGAGGTTTCTCACCCTCTTTGCAGGGTTAAGGCCCCCTACAGACCATGGGGTTGATAGGCCAGAACTGTACGCACAGCAATGTGTTCAGGTGACTGGTACTAATCGGCCGAGGACTTACCAACAACACCCACACACCACAGAAACCCGTTTTTCTGGTGTGTTCGCATCCACTATGACACTTCTGAAACAACACACAAACAAACAAATGACCTGTTTGTTGGTTGTTTTATAGAGTTACGGCGGCCATAGCGGAGGGGAAACGCCCGGCCCCATTCCGAACCCGGAAGCTAAGCCCTCCAGCGCCAATGGTACTGCACCTTAATCAGTGTGGGAGAGTAGGACACCGCCGAACACAACATCCCATTGTGGCCCTACACGACATCAGTTCGTGTAGGGCCACAATGCATTCCACCGAACCCCCCGGCCGGCGAGGATGTAGAAAAAACTGCGCTTATAGCGCGCATACCTTCTACGAAATCCGAGCCGGCCGG
>NZ_JAJQJP010000007.1:0-39018 GCF_021245825.1 Gordonia metallireducens
CSCKGGCGTCGCCCGGCGCGTCGGCGGTGATCTACGGGCAGCTCGACCAGCCCGCCATCGGATTCGAGAACGTCGCCGCGGCACTCGCGGTGCCCGAGACCGACATCCGTCTGTTCGGCAAGCCCGAGAGCTTTCATCGCCGGCGCATGGGGGTGGTCACCGCGACCGCCGACGACGTCCCCGCCGCTCGCGAGCGCGCCGTGCGTGCGGCTTCTCTCGTCACGCCCGTGCCGGGCCGTCCCGCTGTCCGCAAGGCGACGGTCCTGCCGCCGCCGGCTCCGCCCGCACCGCCGCGCCGTCCCGGCCCCCAATCCGGACACGCCGGCCCGCCGCCCGGACCCGTCGGTCCTCCGCCAGGGGTCGCCGGACCCCCGCCCGGGCCTGCCGGTCCGCCGCCCGGTCGTCCCGTCCCGCCGCCCGGTCGGCCGGTACCGCCTCCCGGTCCGCGCCCCGCACCCCGACCCACCGGCGGTCCCGGAGGTCAGCGGCCGATGGCACCTCCCGGGGCGCCCCGTCCCGCAGGTCCTCCCCGGTCGGCGGCCCCGGGGCAGTCCCCGGTCATGACGTCGCTGGTGAAGACCGGTGATACCGCCGACGAGCCGGCCTCCGGGTCGCCCGTCGCCGGCGAGTGACCAGGCGTCGAACAGGTGCCGCTCTGGGGTGAGTTGCTGGTCGCGGCCGTCATCTTCGTCGGCCTGGTCGGGATCGTCGTCCCGATTCTGCCGGGAACTCTGCTGATCGCCTGCGCGCTGCTCGTCTGGGCGATCGTCGTGGGCGGATGGGCCTGGTCGGTGTTCGCCGCAGCCCTCCTCGTGCTCGTGGTCGGCGAGGTCATCAAGTACCTCGTCGCGGGAAAGTCGTTGCGCACGGACGGAATTCCCAACCGAACCGTCGTGGTGGGTGGAATCGTCGGGATCGTCGGTTTCTTCGTCGTGCCCGTGATCGGTCTGCTCCTGGGTTTCGTCGTGGGTGCGGTGGCCGCCGAACTCGTGCGGACCCAGAGCCTGGAGTTGGCGTGGCGCGGTGCGGTGGCCGCACTCAAGGCCGCGGCCAAGACGATCGGCATCGAACTGCTCTTCGCGCTCGTCGCCACCGGCATCTGGACGGGCGGCGCCTTCGTCTGGTGAGGCTCGTTCTCCGAGAACGGGATACGGCTGACCTCCGCGTGCCAGAATGGCGCCTGTGCGCATCGGGATGACGATGCCCGTGATGGAGCCGGACCTCGACGCAGAGACCCTCCACTCATGGGCCACCACCATTGACGACGGCCCCTTCAGCTCCTTGTGCTGGGGTGAGCGGATAGCGTTCGACAACCCCGAGTGCCTGACATTCCTCGGCGCAGCAGCCGCATGGACCCGACGCGTACCCCTGGTGATGACGGTCGTGGTGCCACAGCTGCACGACCCGGTCATGCTCGCGAAAGCACTGGCGACCGGTGACATGTTGTCGGAGGGCAGGCTCACGGTGGCGCTCGGGGTCGGCGGTCGGCACGAGGACTATCGAGCCGTCGGCGCGGACCCGTCCACCCAGACCATGAGGCAGCTCGCCGACCGGGCGGCGACGATGAAGCAGGTCTGGGCCGGCGAGAAGCTGACCGAGTCGGTGCTCCCGGTGGGGCCGCCGCCCTATCGCAAGGGCGGTCCGTCGCTGCACGTCGGCACCACCGGGCCCAAGACCATCCGCAGCGCCGTCGACTGGGCCGACGGCATCGCCGGCGTCACGCTCGACCTCGATGCATCGAAGCAGAACGAACTGTTCGACGTCGCACGGTCGGCATGGGCCGAGGCCGGGCGTCCCACACCGCATCTCGCCACGTCGTTCTGGTTCGCCATCGGTGAAGGTGACGCGCCGCGGGCACAGGTGACCCGGCATCTCCACCACTACATGAACTGGATTCCGTCGGAGTTCGTCGACGCCATCGCGCCCACGACGGGGTGGTCGGGTACCGAGGCCGAGCTCACCGAGGTGCTGCGCCGCTTCGCCGACATCGGCACCGACGAGGTGCAGCTCATCCCGACGAGTTCGGACCCCGACCAGCTCCGACGCGCGGCGAACGTCGCCGCCGCGTTCACCTGACGGGTCCGGAGAACGAAGGTGCGGCAGTCGGTTCCGGAATCCGGGACCAACTGCCGCAATGCGTCGGTGACTAGTGGGCGGCGTCCGTCCCGGGCTTCAGCATCACCAGGCACAGCACGGCGGCTGCGGCGGTGAGGACACCCGAGAAGATCAGGCACAGCTGCATGCCGTCGAGAAAGGCGTCGCCGACGGCGTTCATGACCGTCGGGGTGTCCGCACCGAGATCGAGACCTGCCACGGCACCGAGACCCTCACCGTCCACCGCGTCGACGACGCGCTCGCGCAGCTCGCCGTCGATCCCGGCATCGGCGAGCTGTCGGGGCAGCGAGCTCACCGCGCCCGCGGTGAGCAGGGCGCCGAGGACGGCCGGGCCGAGCGCGCCGCCGACCTGACGGAAGGCGTTGTTGCCCGCCGCCGCCATGCCCGCCAGTCGGTAGGGCACCGCGGCGACCGCGGTCGCGGTCATCGGCGCCATCACGAAACCCATGCCGAGACCGAGGACGACCAGGCGCCACCCGATCGCGGCGAACGAGGTGTCGGCGTCGATGGTGAGCAGCGCGAACTGTGCCGCGGCCACCGCAGCCAGGCCGCCGCCGATCAGGAAACGCGCCTGGACCCGGTGCATCAGCTTGCCGGCAAGCGCACCCACGACCATCGAAGCGCCGTTCATCAGCGCGAGGCGCCAGCCGGCCTCGATCGTGCCGAGCTGCTGCACCAGGCCGAAGTACATGCTCAGCACGAAGATGAAACCGATCAGCGACAAGAAGCTGATCATCGCGATCAGCGTGGTGACGGTGAAGGCGCGACTGCGGAACAGCGCGAGGTCGAGCATCGGGCTGTCGGAACGACGTTCGACGGCCACGAAGGCCGCGCCCGAGAGCACCGCGATGATCAGGGCGACGATCACGCGGGCATCGCCCAGTCCGTTGACGCCGGCCTCGATCACGCCGAAGACCAATGCGGTGACCGCGACGGCAGCGGTCACCTGACCGGGCCAGTCGAGCCGCCGGTTGTGCGGCGCACGCGATTCCGGGAGCGCGGCCAGGGCGATCGCGAAGGCGGCGACCGCGAACGGGACGGGCAGCACGTAGATGAATCGCCAGCCGAGGTTCTCGGCCACCGGTCCGGCGATCATCGGCCCCACCGTCAGCGCCAGCATCAGCGACGACGCCCAGATGCCGATGAACTTTCCGCGTTCCCGGAAGTCGGGGACCGCGTGGCTGATGAGCGCGAGGGTCGTCGGCAGCAGTGCGGCGGCGCCGGTACCGGCCAGGGCCTGGCCGACCCATACGAACGCGATGGACTGCGCCGACAGTGCGACAACGGCGCCCAGCGCGGACAGCGCGAGGCCGGTCAGATAGACCTTGCGTCGACCGTGGACATCGCCGAAGACACCAGCGGTCAGGATGAACGCCGCCATCGGCAGCACAAAGGCGTCCTGCACCCAGGACAGCTGCGCCGTCGACGCGCCGAGGGCGTTGCCGATCGCCGGCAGGCTCACCGCGACGCTGGTGATCGGCAGGTAGGCCACGAAGACGCCGAGGCAGGCCATCACGATGGTGGCCGTCCGGCGCTCGGGGGGAGCTGGAAGGGTGGTGGACGTGGTGGTCACGCACACTCGCTTTCGATGTCGGGGGTGGCACGGCCGACCGGACGCGACCACGGGTCGTCGTCCCGGATGGGACTCGGCGATGGTTGCCGCGCGAAGCGCAGGACCCAATTGTCCGGGGTGGGAGTACGAAACCTGCAACCAGAACGTCCTGCGCGGCACATTTGTCGGCTGAAGCGGTGCTGGTCGGTAGTATCCCTCCACAATGGATGACACCGACGGAACAATCCTCCGCGCACTCCAGGTGTATCCGCGCGCATCGTTCCGCCTGCTCGGGGAGGTCGCCGGGATCTCGGAGCAGACCGCGGCGAGGCGGTACCAGGCCCTGCGCCGGGCCGGGGTGACGAGAGTCGTCGGAGTCGTCCGCCCGGCGGTGCGTGGTGATGCGGAGTGGGTGGCACGCGTGCGATGCCGTCCCGACCGGTTGGAGCCGCTGGCCGCGTCCCTCGCTCGGCGCCGTGACGTGGTCTTCGCCTACGTCGTGTCCGGCGGGTCCGAGATCATCTGCATCGTCCGGGCGCCGATCGGGGACGTCGGCGACGATGCGCTGCTCGCGGCGCTGCCGTCGCGTGCAGCGGTCCTCGACCTTCGCGTCGATCTCCTGTTGCACGCCTTCAACCCGGGTTCGGCGTCGAAGTGGACCGGCTTCGGCGGGTCGCTGTCTGCGGAGTCCCGCGCGCTGGTGGCCGCGGCGGCGTCCGGTACCGCCGGCGTCGACGAGGATCCCGACGACGGCGGGCTGGTCGAGAACGCGCGCCTCACCGCCGACGACGCGCCGCTCATCGATGCGCTGACGCAGGACGGCCGGTTGCCGCATCGGGAGCTGGCACGTGTCTGCGGGTGGACGGTGGGACGGGTGCGTCGGCGCCTGCGGACCCTGGAACAGAGCGGTGCGCTGCAGTACGACGTCGAGATCCTGCCCGAGCGGCTCGGTTTCGGGTTGAGTGCCACCCTGTGGATCAAGGTTTCGCCGGGCGCCGTCGATGCGGTGGGCGAGGCGGTCGCCGCGCACGACGAGGTGGCGTTCGCGGCCGCGATCAGCGGCGAACACAACCTCATGGTCTCGGTGATCTGCCGCGACGCCGAGGACTTCTACCGGTATCTGCGCACCAGAATCGGTGCGATGGAAGGGATTCTCGGCTACTCGGTCAGCATCCGTGTCCGGCGGCTGAAGCAGAACGCGTCACTGGTGGTGCAGGGGCGTCTGATCCAGCCCGTGTGACCCCGATTGATCCCTCGATGACACGAACCTGCTGTTCGGAAGTACCGGATGGGGGCGTCGTGCGCGGTAACTTCCTTCTGTGACCTCGCCGACGACCGACAACCAGGGCCTGGTGAGGTTGTGCGTGCTCGCCGTTCTCGCCGGTTGCGTGACCGGTGTCCTCGGCGGGGCTTTCCGGTGGTGCCTC
Organism: Gordonia metallireducens; assembly: GCF_021245825.1. Classification (NCBI taxonomy): domain Bacteria; kingdom Bacillati; phylum Actinomycetota; class Actinomycetes; order Mycobacteriales; family Gordoniaceae; genus Gordonia; species Gordonia metallireducens. Next base: position 5,095 of record NZ_JAJQJP010000007.1, read on the forward strand.
GACCATCTCAACCGGTGGCGGTTCGAGATGCTCGACTGGGTCGACGGGCTCGGCGCCCCGGGGTGGTTCATCCCGGTGGCGCTGACGGCCGCGGGCGCGGCTTTCGGTGCGCTCATCTCGCACCTGGTGCCGACCGCGGCGGGTAGCGGCATCCAGCATGTGGAGGCCGTCGAACGCGGTGAGGCGGAGCCGGCGCCGCTGCGCGTGATCCCCGCCCGCTTCGTCGGTGGGCTGGCCGCGATCGGTTCGGGTCTGATCCTCGGCCGGGAGGGGCCGACCGTGCACATGGGTGCCGCTGTCGGTTCCGAGACCGGACGCCGCGCCGGGCTCGACGAATACGACGTCCGCGTCATGCAGACCTCGCTCAGCGGGGCCGGTCTCGCCGTCGCCTTCACCGCGCCGGTGGGTGGCGCGTTGTTCGCGCTCGAGGAGGTGACCCACTCCTTCCGGCTCCGGGTGGTGGTACCGACGATCCTCGCCGTGGCCGCGGCGGTGGCCTGCGGCCACGTGATCCTCGGCGACCGGCCCGACTTCCTCGTCGGTGCGGTGGCGCCGCCCTCGATCACCCTGCTGCCGGTGTTCGTGGTCTTCGGTCTCCTCAGCGGGCTCATCGGGATCGCCTATGGCCGTGCGGTTCTCGGGGCGATCACCGCGGTTCGGGGGATCACTCGCGTCCCGCAGATCGCGAAGGCCGCGATCATCGGCGCGATCGTCGGCGGCCTGATGGCGGTCGACACCGACGCCGCCGGCGGCGGAGACAACCTGGCGCAACAGATCTTCGACGGCTCGGTGGTCCTGCCGGTGGTCGCCGCACTGTTCATCGTCCGGTTCGTCGCCGGGCCGCTGTCCTACGCCGCGGGCACACCCGGTGGTCTGTTCGCGCCGATGCTCGCACTCGGTGCGCTGTGGGGTGTGCTGTTCGCCGCGGGCCTCGAGTCCGTGATCCCGCAATCGGATTCGACGCTGCGCGATGCCCTGGTGCTCGCGGGCATGGCCGCGCTGTTCGGCGCGGTGGTGCGGGCGCCGCTCACCGGCATGGTCGTGGTGATGGAGATGAGCGCGACGACGACCGTGGCGGTCCCCATGCTCGCCGCGACCGCGGCCGCCGTACTCGTCGCGCATCTCTCCGGGACCCCACCCGTCTACGACTCGCTGCGGGAGCAGATGCTCGCCAACAACGCCGGCCGCGAACGGGATCCAGGCGCCTAGAAGGCGCGAGTGTGCGCGCCGAGCGGCACGATCAGCGGTCCGCCCGAGATCGGGTCCGTCATCACATGTGCCCGCAGGCCGAAGGCCTCGTCGAGCATGTCGGCGTCGATGACCTCGGCCGGGGTGCCGGTGGTGACGATGGCGCCGTTCTTCATGACCACCAGCGAATCGCTGTAGCGTGCCGCGAGATTGAGGTCGTGCAGGACCATCACCACGGTCTTGCCGTGGTCGTCGCGGAGGCGGCGGACGAGGTCGAGGACGTCGATCGAGTGGGCGAGGTCGAGGTAGGTGGTCGGCTCGTCGAGCAGGATGAGGTCGGTGCCCTGCGCGAGCGTGAGCGCGATCCAGACCCGCTGGCGCTGACCGCCGGAGAGGGCGTCGAGCGTTCGGTCGGCGAGTTCGAGGGTGTCGGTCATCTCCATCGCCTCGGCGACGGCGGCTTCGTCGGCCGCGGTCGCCTGCTGGTACCACCGCTGGTGCGGGTGCCGGCCCCGGCCGACGAGGTCGGCGACGGTCAACCCCTCAGGGGCGACCGGGTTCTGGGGCAGGATCGCCAGGGTCCGGGCGATCTGCTTGGGCCGCACGTGCGCGATGTCGTCGCCGTCGAGGTAGACCGTGCCGGCCTTGGGCGGCAGCAGTCGGGCGAGGCATCGGAGCAACGTCGACTTACCGCACCCGTTGGAGCCGATGATGGTCGTGACCTGGCCGTCGGGGATGTCGATGTCCAGGCCGTCGATGACCACCCGCTGGTCATAGCCGACGGTGAGTCCGCTGCCGCGGAGCCGGGGCGTCGCCTGCGGGGCGTTCTCGGTGGGGGAGATGGTCATACGGTCGCCTTCCGGGACATCGCGATCATCAGGTAGATGAGGAACGGTCCGCCGATCGCGGCGGTGACGATGCCGACAGGTAGGCCGCCGGGCAGCACCGTGCGGCACAACAGATCTCCGCCGAGCACCAGGGATGCACCGACCAGGCCGGATAGGAGCGGGGTCGGCACCGCGGTCCGGGCCAGGCGCAGTGCGATCTGCGGGGCGAGCAGGGCGACGAACGCGATCGGTCCGGCGGCGGACACGCACAGCGCACTGACCAGGACCGCGGTCAGCAGCAGTGTCGTGGACACCGCGCCGGTGCGGACGCCGAGTCCGCGTGCGAGATCCGGCCCGAGGCTCAGCATGCCGATCTGCCGCGAGAGCACGACGATCACGGCGATCCCGAAGACGACGCCGCCGACCACCGGCCAGACATTGGACCAGCCCACGTTGGCGACCGAGCCGACCAGCCATACCTGGGCGCGTCCCACATCGCGGATGTCGGCGCGCGTCAACAGGAAGTTGGTCAGCGCCTGCAGCATCCAGGTCATGCCGACGCCGATCAGCACGAGGCGGAACGGGTTGATGCCGCTGTTGGCCTTGCGGCCGGGCCATGCGAGCACGTACATGAGCGCTGCGGTCAGCAGCGCGCCGATCATCGCCGACGCCGGGACACCGAGGTCGCCGAACCACCTGCCCCAACTCGTGTTCGAGAAGGCGATGGCCGCGACCGCCGCCGCGCTCGCTCCGGCGGTGATGCCGAGGATGTCGGGGGTGGCGAGGGGATTCTGTGAGATCAGTTGGGTGAGAGAGCCGGAGCACCCGAGCCCGATGCCCACCAGCAGTCCGACGAGGGCCCGGGGGAGCGCGACGTCGAAGACGACGACGTTCTCGATGCGGGTGCCACCGCCCAACAGGATTCGCGCGACGTCGATCGGGGTGAGGGGGAAGTCGCTGACGCCGACACTGGTCAGGAACAGCACCACGGCGAGTACCGCGGAGACGAACGCGACGACGAGCATGCGTGTGCGCACGACGAACGACACCGGTTCGATCGCGATGCGGTAGCCACCGGGATGCGGGGCGATGCTGCGCGCACGAGATCCGGTCCCACCGGCAGCGGGCTCGGGCGTCGTCACGTCGGAGGAGTTCATACGGTTGCCAACTTCTGCCGACGGACCATGAAGATCAGGAACGGAGCGCCGACCAGGGCCAGCATGACGCCCACCTGGACCTCACCCGGGCGCGCGACGACGCGGCCGAGGATGTCGCAACCGACGAGGAGTATCCCGCCGAGCAGCGCCGAATACGGGATGATCCAGCGGTAATCGGCGCCGACGAACGCTCGGGCGATGTGCGGCACGACGAGTCCGAGGAACACGATGGGCCCGCAGGCCGCGGTGGCGGCGCCGATCAGCAGGGTGATCGTCAGGATGCCGAGCGCGCGGATCAGGACCACCCGCGAGCCCAGCGCCTTGGTCATGTCGTCGCCGAGGCTGAGGACGTTCAGGAAGAAGCCGCTCGCCAGCGCGAACACCAGTCCGACTCCGATGAACGGCAGGCTCGCCCAGAACACGTCGATGCCACGGCCTGCGGTCGAACCGACGCTCCAGAACCGCCACTGGTCGAGCGAGTTGGTGTCCACGAGCACGATCGAGGAGGTGATCGCGGTGAGCATCGCCGTCAGGCCGGTGCCGGCCAGGACCAGGGTGAGCGGACTCGAGCCGCTCAGTGCCGACAGCCCGAAGACGACGGTCGCGGCGATGATCGCGCCGAGCAGACCGAAGAACATGAACGCGACAGGGCTGGTGATCCCGACCAGGTAGATACCGGCCACCACGGCGCATGCGGCTCCGGCGTTCACGCCGAGGATGCCGGGATCGGCGATGGGGTTACGCGTGTGTCCCTGGGTGAGGGCACCGGCGGCGCCGACGGCCAGACCGGCGAACAGACCGAGGAGGGTCCGGGGGACGCGGAGGTCCCAGACGATGCCGTCGACGTCGGTGTCCTTGCTGATCGCCGGCATCCGGAGGTCGAGGAGGGCGGCCCAGATCTCGGAGATCCCGGCGGCGAAACTCGTCCACACCTCGTCGAGTGGGACGGGGCGGGTGCCGAAGAGTACGGAGGCGACGACCAGCCCCACCAGAACCGCGACCAGCACGGGGATGCCGAGAACACGGAGGGGGCGGCGCACAAAGGGTTACCTTACCAACGCTATTCGGCGGCCCTCGTGGCACGGCATCGTTCATGTCGTTCGGGTAACGAAAGACCGCTCCGGAGTGAGTGGAGGTTGTGTCTTCGGTAACACTGCGGTGAGCTCGGATCGATATGCCCAGTGTTTCCAGGGTTGTGAAAACAGGAGGATCGATGAAGTCACTCAAACGGGCCGTTGTCGGGGTTCTGGCTGCGGGAAGCATCGCGGCAGGAACGCTCGTGGGTGCCGCGCCTGCACAGGCCGCCGTCCCCAACCTGCAGATGACGGGTGGGGTCTACTGCCAGTTCGGTGCCCCGGGTACCCCGTGGAACCAGGCGTGGAGCATGACCCGGTTCATGCGCGTCACCGCGCGTGACGGCGAATTCCGCAACGTCACCCTGCAGGAGACCGGCGGCGCGACCAAGTTCGCCTCGAAGTTGAAGAAGAACGAATCCCTGCTGATCAAGACCACCTGGTTCGGCTGCTTCCCGTCGTCGATCTCCGGGTACGCGATCTCCGACTACGCCGAGAACCTGACCGACAACGTCGGCTTCTGGTGGAACGTTCGTCGTATCGACAACCCGTTCGACCGGTTCGGTACGGGCTCGTCCGCGTCGGCCGCACAGGTGACCGGCGGTGGCAACACGGTCAAGGGAGTGCCCACCATCCCCGGACACTGAGTTCGGAACGAACAAAGACGAGGGGCGACCGGTGAGAACCGGTCGCCCCTCGTCGTCGAACTCTGCCGAGGTGTCTCAGGCGGACGGGCGCGCCACCTTGTGGGGCTCGGATGCGGCGAGCATGTCCTCACGCTCGACGACCTTCACGCGCTCGCGGCCCTCGGCGGCTCCGAGTGCCCGCTCGTGCTCGTCGAGGCGGTACCAGCCGTCCCAGGTGGTGAACGGAATGTTCTTGGACTCGAGCAGCTCGACGATGGCGTCCTCGCCGGGGGTGGCCGGTGCGAGGAGCTTGTCGGCTTCCATGTCCTTGAGGATGCAGTCGACGGTCTCGTTGGCGTCGCCCTTGGTGTGGCCGATGAGACCGACCGGGCCGCGCTTGACCCAGCCGGTGGTGTAGACGCCGGTGAGCTGGTCACCCTCGTCGAACACGCGTCCGGCCTCGTTGGGGATGACCCCGGCCTGGGAGTCGAAGGGGATGTCGGGCAGGTTGTCCGACAGGTAGCCGACCGCACGGTAGACCGCGCCGACCTCCCAGTCGGTGATCTTGCCGGTGGGCTTGACGTTGCCGGTGCCGTCGAGCTGGGTGCGTTCGGTGCGCAGGCCCACGACCTTGCCGTCCTCGCCGAGGATCTCGACGGGGCTTTCGAAGAAGTGCAGGAACAGCTTGTGGATCGCCCCCTGCTTGGGCTCGCGGATCGCGTAGTTCTCGATGATCGTGGCGACCTGGTCGGTGATCTTCGAGCCGCGGCGGGCGACGGTGGAACCCTCGTCGTAGTCGATGTCCTCGGGGTTGACGATGACCTCGATGTTGGGCGAGTGGTCGAGCTCCTTGAGCTCGAGCGGGGTGAACTTGGCCTGGGCGGGGCCGCGGCGGCCGAAGACGTGGACCTCGACGGCCTTGTTGGCCTTGAGTCCTTCGTAGACGTTGGCCGGGATCTCGGTGGGCAGCAGTTCGTCGCCGGTCTTGGCGAGAATGCGGGCGACGTCGAGGGCGACGTTGCCGACGCCGATGACGGCGACCTTCTCCTGCTCGAGCGGCCAGGTGCGCGGGAAGTCGGGGTGGCCGTCGTACCAGGCGACGAACTGTGCGGCGCCGTAGCTGCCCTCGAGGTCGATGCCGGGGATGTCGAGGGCGCGGTCGTCGGTGGCGCCGGTGGAGAAGATGATCGCGTCGTAGTGCGACTTGAGCTCGTCGAGGGTGATGTCGGTGCCGTAGTCGACGTTGCCGAGCAGGCGGACCTGCGGCTTGTCGAGGACCTTGTGCAGGGCGGTGATGATGCCCTTGATGCGCGGGTGATCAGGTGCGACGCCGTAACGGATCAGTCCGAACGGAGCCGGCATACGCTCGTAGAGGTCGATGCTGACGCCGCGATCCTTCGCGGTGTCGGACTTCATCAACGCGTCGGCGGCGTAGATCCCGGCGGGACCGGCACCGACGATCGCAACCCGAAGCGGGCGGCTGTTGTCGCTCATGGAGTAGGTGTCTTCCGTTGCTCGGCGCGCCCCGACGCAGGAACCGGATCCGAAAACCCTTGGTTCTGGTGTCGACACGCTTGGGTATGGCCTATCCCTTCTACGGTAGGCGCTCGGTGTCTACGACCAAAACCGGCTGTGAGGTAGTCCTCACTTCTCGACGTCACCGTGATGACGGCGTGCCACGCGCGTCAGCGTGAGCCGGCCGCTTCGGCGAGGGGGCCGACGGCTTCACCGGCCACCCACGGGATCGTCAGCAGGGTCGGCACCGACATCGCGCTGCCGACCTGCTGGGACAAGTAGGCGACACGTCCGGACCGCGCCACCTCGAGTCGGGTGAACGCCGGATTGGACCGCAGCTTGTCGTTCGAGCCCTCCCAGTCGACGGCCACGACGACGTCGGCCGCATCGAGCCGGTCGAGGCTCTCGGCAGGCAGTTCGCCGTAGAAGCCGCTGGTGATCGCATCGCGCAGGGCGGTCGGGAAGGTGAGACCGTAGCCGGCGACGGTCTGCGCGCGGCCGTCTTCGGGTCCGTACACCGAGACCCCGCCGGTCGGGCTCGCGGTCACCACGACGGCGGTCTTGCCGGCGAACTGCGGGTTCTTCGCCCGGATGCCCGCGAGGAAGGACTCGGTCTCGCCGATCTTGCGCCGGGCGAGGTCGGGTTGCCCGATCGCGGTGCCGATCTGGATGGTCTGCGCAGTCCACGGCACCTGCCAGGGCTTGTACTGGGCGGGCCGGAGGATGGTGGGTGCGGTCTTGCTGAGCAGGTCGAACTGGTCGCGGGTGGGGTCGGCGCCGACGGCGGTGATCAGATCGGGGCTCGTGGCGAGCGCCTTGGGGATCTCGTTCCCGAGGGCCGCGGAGGTGTTGGAGAGAACCACCGGTTGCGAGTCGCCGATCAGCTCGGCGTTCCACGGCGCCTTCGCCTGGTCGGGATCGGCGAACGGGGCGCTCGTCGTCGGCATGACGCCGAGGGCCAGCAGCGTGTCGGCGTCGCCGACCCCCAGCGCGGCGATCCGTTGGGGGGCTTTCTCCACGACCGCCGGTGCATAGACCTGCTGCAGTGTCACCGGGATCGCGCCGGCCTCCGGGGCGGGGACCCGTGCCGAATCATCGGCGACACCCTCGTCCGGGGCCGAACAGGAGGTCGCCACCAGAGCCGCCGCGACCAGCGCGAGCAGGAGTCCGGACAGTCGATGGGTGTGCAGACGCATAAGGGTCCTCGCCGGTCGACGGAAGTAGTGAGGTCCACCTTACTTACGGATCACCAAAACCCTGCCCCGGCTTTTCGGTACGGGAGGCCGGAGAAGCCGGACGGAGGTCACACCAGGACTGTCGTTACACTTCGCGCCATGGCCAAAGCTGCAGGCGGGGGCCCCGACAAGCCCTCCGGTAAGGGCGCCGCACCCCGGAACATCCCGCGGGGTGCCGCGTCCCTGAAGAAGCCTGCCCTCGGCAAGGCCGGATCGGACGACGACGTGGACGCCGCCCTCGTCGAAGAGTCTCCGCCGAACTGGAAGAACGCGTGGCCGTTCTTCGTCGCGGCCGGTGTGGTCGCGCTCTTCGTGCTGGGCATCGTCCTCTCGAACATCTCGCGTCCGCCCGAGGACCGCGTCAGCGACGACGCGCTGGTCCAGTACGCGATCAACGACCAGTACACGGCCCGCAACGGCCCGAACTACGCCGAGTACCGCGCGAACACCTGCGATGCGGACCTGAACAAGGTCGAGTTCGTCTCCGAGGCCCGGTTCCTCGCCGAGAACCAGGCGTCTCTGGACGCGAACGGCCCCATCGAGATCCCCGAGATCACCGACCTGGTGGTCGACGGTGGCCGGGCGACCGCGAAGGTCCATTGGCACTATAAGAACACTCCCGATGACAAGAAGGTCGTGGATACGACCGTGGTGCGCGAGAACGGCGAATGGAAGGTGTGCTCCTGATGACCTATGCCGGCGACCTGACCCCGCGGGAAGCGTGGGAGAAGCTCGAGAACAACCCCGACGCGGTCCTCGTCGACTGTCGGACGCAGGCCGAATGGTCCTTCGTCGGCGTCCCCGACCTCGAGATACTGGGCAAGCGCACGATCTTCGCCGAGTGGACGACGTTCCCCGAGGGCCGTCGAAACGAGCAGTTCGTCGAGCAGCTGCGCAGCGCCGGGGTCACCGATGACCACGAGGTCATCTTCCTCTGCCGCTCCGGGCACCGATCGATCGGTGCGGCCGAGGCGGCGACCGCCGACGGGATCGGCAAGGCCTACAACGTGGTCGACGGGTTCGAGGGTGCCCTCGACGAGAACGATCATCGAGGTGCGTCGGGATGGCGCGCCGAAAACCTGCCGTGGAGGCAATCGTGAGTCCTGAGCTGTCCGTGGGTTATGAACTGCCGGAAGGTCTTTCGCCCGACACCATCGCGGTGCGCGGTGGCCTCGCCCGCTCCGGCTTCTACGAGACCGCCGAGGCGCTGTACCTGACCAGCGGATACGTCTACGACTCCGCCGAGGCCGCCGAGCGTGCCTTCACCGGCGAGGACCAGCGATTCGTCTACTCCCGCTACGGCAACCCGACGGTCCACATGTTCCAGGAGCGACTGCGGCAGCTCGAAGGTGCCGAGGCCTGCTTCGCAACCGCCAGCGGTATGGCCGCGGTGTTCGTGGCGCTCGGTGCGCTGCTCAAGGCCGGCGACCGGCTCGTCGCCGCCCGCAGCCTGTTCGGCTCGTGCTTCGTGGTCTGCAACGAGATCCTGCCGCGCTGGGGCGTCGAGACCGAGTTCGTCGACGGCGAAGACCTCGAACAGTGGGAGCGGGCGCTGTCCAAGCCCACCACGGCGGTCTTCTTCGAGACCCCGTCCAACCCGATGCAGACCCTCGTCGACGTCGTCAAGGTGTCCGAGCTGGCGCACGCCGCGGGCGCGAAGGTGGTGCTGGACAACGTCTTCGCCACCCCGCTGCTGCAGCGCGGCCTGGATCTCGGCGCCGACGTCATCGTCTACTCCGGCACCAAGCACATCGACGGCCAGGGTCGCGTCATGGGCGGTGCCGTCCTCGGCACCAAGGAGTACATCGACGGCCCGGTGCAGCAGCTGATGCGCCACACCGGTCCGGCGTTGAGCCCGTTCAACGCCTGGACGCTGGTCAAGGGCCTCGAGACGCTGCGCCTGCGCGTCGACGCCTCGGTGTCCTCGGCCCTGCGCATCGCGGAGTTCCTGGAAGCCGACCCCCGCGTCCGCTGGGTGAAATACCCGTTCCTGCAGTCGCATCCGCAGTTCGAATTGGCCAAGAGCCAGATGTCCGGTGGCGGCACCGTGGTGACCTTCGAGCTCAACGACCACGACGGCATCGACGGCAAGAAGCGCGCCTTCGAGGTCCTCAACGCGCTGAAGGTCATCGACATCTCCAACAACCTCGGCGACTCCAAGTCGCTGATCACCCACCCGGCCACCACCACGCACCGCGCGATGGGGCCCGAGGGTCGCGCCGCGATCGGCCTCAGCGACTCGGTCGTCCGCCTCTCGGTTGGTCTCGAGGGCATCGACGACCTGCTCGCGGATCTGGATCAGGCGCTCGGCTGACGCGTAAACCCACCACTTTTCGGCAGAATCACCACCCCTCGGGGTGCTGGGTTTGCCGAAAAGTGGTGGGTTTGCGCAGCGCTACGGCAGCTCCGCGATCCCCAGTGCGTTCAGCACGGTCCGTAGTTTGAACGCGGTCTCGTCCAGTTCTGCCTGAGGATCGGAGTGTTCGACGATGCCGCCGCCCGCCCAGGTGCGCAGGCTCCGACCATCGGCGGCGAGTTCGGCGCAGCGGATGGTCACCATCCATTCGCCGTCGCCGGCGGCATCGCACCAGCCGACCGCGCCGGCGTAGAAACCGCGGTCGCCCTCGACATCGCGGATGATCTGTGCGGCAACGTCGCTCGGGGTTCCGCACACCGCGGGGGTGGGGCCGAGGAGTAGCGCGAGGTCGAGGGCGGTGGTCGCCGGGTCGCGGAGCGTCGCGCGGATCGGGGTGGCCAGATGCCAGACCTCGCCGGTCGACTCGAGCTTCGGCGTCGAGGGTGCGTCGATGTCATCGCAGAGAAGTCCCAGGCGTTCACGCAGGTGGTCGACGACGAAGGCGTGCTCCGCGAGATCCTTTGCCGAAGCGAGCAATTCGTCGGCGGTGGCACGGTCGACGGCAGGGTCGGCGGACCGCGCGGCCGAACCCGCGTACGGGTGACAGGTCACCGTCGAACCCGACTTGCGGAGCAGAACCTCGGGACTCGCGCCGACCAACCACGTTCCCGAACCCGTTGCGGCGCCGACGTCCACACCGAAGGCGTTGTGGCCGGCGTTGCCGCCGGCCAGGGCGTCGATGAACTCGTCCGGCCGGACCTGCTCGTCGAGCACGAGGTCGATGCTACGCGCGAGCACCACCTTTCCGACGTCACCCGCGACGATGCGCTTGACCGCGTGCGCGACGCGTTCGCGGTGCTCGTCGGCGTCGGGGTGGAGCACGGTCGAGATCGCGCGTCGTGACAGCGGGCCGGTCCCGGGCAGCGGTGCTTCGCCGGTCCGGAGTCGTGCGGGGGCGACCAGGGCCGCCGGGTCGCGCACATCGAAGGGGATCGCGCCGGTCAGCGACGCGACCTCGCCCGCACGCAGCGCTGCGGACGCCTCGTCGACGTCGGTGAACGACCGGACCACCCCTTCGCCGCGCACGGTGCCGTGCGGACGCGACAACACGAAGACCTCACTCGATGACACGACAGCCAGGGTACAGGTAAGCCTGTCCTAACTATGAATCACGGTGAATCTAAATTGACACCCTTCTCCGGGATCCGCGAGTCTTGTCGCAGGTCATGAGTGCCAGTGACAAGCCCCGGCTCGCTGGTCGGCAACCCTCCTCCACGGTGGGGTGCTCCGGGTGACGACCTGGCTGCGCTCGAACCCGAATGCGGCAAGTGTGGATTCTCGAGGAGTTCTTGTCATGACTGCTGTGCTCTCGGCACCCGTCACCACCGTTCGCCCGACCCGTGTCGCAGTTTCCGCGACCCCGGACCGGGCGCCCTTCATCCCCGCGCTCGCACCGGTCGTCGGTGCGGATGCCCAGGTTCCCGTCGCCGCCGGACACAGCGTCGGCTACGCCAATCTCGACTACGCGGCGAGCGCCCCGGCGCTGGCGTCGGTTGCCGCACAGGTCGCCGGTGCCCTCGGCGAGTATGCGAGCGTGCACCGCGGTGCAGGTCACCTCTCGCAGGTCACCACCCGTCGCTACGAGGCCGCCCGCGAGACCGTGCGCGAGTTCGTCCGCGGCCGCGTCGACGACACCGTCGTCTTCACCCGCAACACCACCGACGCGATCAACCTCGCCGCCCACATCACGCCCGGCGACGTCGTGGTCCTCGACATCGAGCACCACGCCAACCTGCTGCCGTGGTGCGCACCCAAGGACGGCCGGAACCGGGCTCGCGTGGTGACCGCCTGCGACACGATCGAGGACACCCTCGTCGCGATCGAGGCCGAACTCGCCTCGAAGCCGGCGTCGCTGCTCGCGGTGACCGCCGCGTCGAACGTCACCGGCGAGGTCCTCCCGATCGGCAGGCTGGCCTCGATCGCCCACCGTCACGGGGCTCGCATCCTGGTCGACGCGGCGCAGCTCGTCGCGCACCGCCCCATCTCGATCGTCAGCCACGGCATCGACTATCTGGCCTTCTCCGGTCACAAGGCGTACGCGCCGTTCGGTGCCGGCGTCCTGATCGGACGGTCCGACTGGTTCGACGCCGCCGACCCGTACCTCGCCGGCGGGGGAGCGACCGCCGACGTCGAGCTGGACGGTGAGGAGAGCTCGGCCGGGACCACCTGGCACACCGGCGCTGCCCGCCACGAGGCCGGCTCGCCGAACGTGCTCGGCGCCGTGTCGATCGCCGAGGCGTGCACCGCACTGGCCGAGCTGGGCCCCGAGGCCATCGGCCTCCACGAACTCCGGCTCTGTGAACGGCTCGACGCCGGTCTCGCCCGCATCGACGGCGTGCGTCCGCTGCAGATCTTCTCCGACTCGACCGACCGCGTCGGCATCGCCGGCTTCACCGTCGACGGCCTCGCGCCGCGGGCTGTGGCCGAATACCTGAGCAGCGAGCACGGAATCGGTGTGCGGGACGGCAAGTTCTGCGCCCACCCGCTGCTCAAGCGACTCGGTCATCCCGAAGGTGCCGTCCGCGCGAGCTTCGGTGCGGGCACCACCTCCGACGACATCGACCGCCTGCTCGACGCACTCGGCGCGCTCGGCGCCACCACGACCACCACCCGACCAGAACTCGACGAGGGGTACCCCGCATGACCGTCCAACTCGACACTCCGCGCAACGCCGCCACCATCGGCCGCCCCGGCTTCCGGGTCGCCATCGCGGGAGATGCGGTCGCCCAGACCTTCCCGATCGTCGTGCGCCGCGAGACCCTGCGCGACGCCCAGCGGGCGCGCTCGCTGCTGCGGGCCGGCACCCACGACCAGGCGAACTTCGTCGTCGCCCTCGAGGTCGAGGTGGCCATCGCGCCGCACGCGGCGTCCGCACGCGCCGCCGTCGCACAGGCCGGAGGCGCCGCCGACAACGCGGAGACCATCCGCTACGTCGGCACGACCCACGGCCTGATCACGCTGCTCCGCGACATCTACGCCGCCGAGGTCGCCGACGCGGTGATCCTGGTCCCGGTCGACGGTTCGGCGACCGACAGTCGGATCCGCGAGCAAGTGCTCCCGGTCTTCACCGACGTGCGGCACCGGGTCGCCTAGCGGTTCAGGTCAGACCGAACGCACGATCGCCGCTTCCGGCTCACGATCGCCATCTGGACCCGGCGATCGTGGCCGGAGGTGGCGATTCCGCTTTCCACCCGGGAAAACACGAACCGCCGACGACAGCGTGTGTCGTCGGCGGTCGTGAATGACTGCTCGGGTGGCGTCAGCCGCGCGAGGGCTCGTTGGCGTCGTGCGGGTGAGCGGCGAGGCGGTCGATGGCCTCCTGGGCGACCTTCTCGGCAGCTTCGCGGCCGACCCAACCGCCGGGCTGGACCTCCTTGCCGGGCTCGAGATCCTTGTAGTGCTCGAAGAAGTGCGAGATCGGGCCCAGCTCGTACTCCGACACGTCGGAGATGTCCTTGATGTGGTCCCAACGCACGTCACCGGCGGGCACGCACAGCAGCTTGTCGTCGCCGCCGGCCTCATCGGTCATGGTGTACATGCCGACGATGCGGGCGCGCACGATGATGCCGGGGAAGACCGACTCGGGCAGCAGGACCATCGCGTCGAGCGGGTCGCCGTCCTCACCGAGTGTGCCGTCGATGTAGCCGTAGTCGGCCGGGTAGCCCATCGAGGTGTACAGGTAGCGGTCGAGGTAGACCTTTCCCGTCTCGTGGTCGACCTCGTACTTGTTTCGGCCACCTTTGGGGATCTCGATGGTCACATCGAATTCCACTGTTCCTCCTGGCAGTTGCGGATCGGGGGTGTGATCGCCGGACGGCCCAGATGGCCGCGCGTCGCAACAACGATACTGTTAGTTCGACGACCTCGGACTTCGTACCCCCGCAGTTCGCGGGTGTTTCGGACCCCGGGTCGTGCATATCCGACATTTCGGTCAGTGGCGTATCGGTCGGTCCGTGCAGAATCGGTAAGGGCAGTGCGAGAGATCCGGAGGCTTCGTGGGCGCAACCACCAGACCCGCAGGTCGTGATGGCAGACCCCGTAGTCGCAGACTCCTCTGGTGGACGATCGCCGCCGTCGTGGTCCTCGCGCTGGTGTCGACCGCAGCCGTGGTCGTGGCGCTCCGCCTGGACAAGGACGCCGAGCTGCCGCCGGGTATCCCGCCACAGCCCGCCGCGATCTCCCTCGACCCACAGATCGACCCGGTCGCCGCAACCGCTCCGGCCCCGACCCCCGCCGGGGTGTCCCGGGCGATCGGTCCCGCACTGCGGAATCCGGCGCTCGGCGTCCTGAGCGGCATGATCTCGGACTCGCTGACCGGCGAGGTCCTGTGGTCGCGCAACCCCGCCCGTCCGCGCATCCCGGCGTCGAACGACAAGGTGCTCTCGGCCGCGGCCTTCCTCGAGGCCATGCCGCACGACGCGCGCCTGACGACGACGGTCGTCGCCGGGTCGAACGGACAGGTGATCCTCAAGGGCGCCGGCGATCCGACCCTGACGGCGCAGCCCGCCGATGCCGACACCTTCTACAGCGAACCCGCCCGCATCGCCGACCTCGCCGAGCAGATCAAACAGGCCGGCATCCCGGTCACCTCGGTGGCGGTGGACCTTAGTGCCTTCTCCGGCCCGACAATGGACCGAACCTGGGACCGCCGGGACATCCAGGGCGGTGACATCGCGCCGATCGAGTCGCTGATGGTCGACGGCGCCCGCCTCGAACCGCTCGACGAGTACTCACCGCGGTCCGCGACGCCCGGGATCATGGCCGGTGAGGCACTGGCCGCAGCGCTCGGCGTCGACGCGCCGGTGACCGAGGCGTCCGCACCCGCCGGCGACCGCGTCGTGGCGAAGGTCGAGTCCGCGCCGCTGGTGACCCGGGTCAACGACATGCTCCGCTACAGCGACAACGTGCTCGCCGAGACGCTGTCGGTCGAACTGTCGATGCATCGCGGCGGCCCCGCGACCCTCGCCGCCGGCGTCGACGCGATCGAGCAGGTCCTGTCGACCACCTTCCCCGACCAGTGGAAGGGCACCACGCTGGCCGACGCCTCGGGCATCTCCTACGCCAATCGCACGACGCCTGCGCTGCTCGACGCGGTGATGACCGCCGCCAGCGGACCCTCGAATCCCAAGCTGCGACCGATGCTCGACGGGCTGCCGATCGCCGCCGGTACGGGCACCCTCGCCGACCGATTCCCGGTCGCCACCACACCCGGTGCCGGATGGGTGCGCGCGAAGACCGGAACACTCACCGGCGTCAGTTCGTTGACGGGCATAGTCCAAACGATCGATGGCCGCGTGCTGTCGTTCGCCCTCATGTCCGGCGGCACCTCGCCGGCGGACGCGAGACCCGCCCTGGACGCCGTGGTGGGTCAACTCAGAGAGTGCGGGTGCCGATGAGCATGTCAGGAACCGACAGCAAGGCCGCGGTCGAACCGGCGGGAGATGACACCCGCCTGAGCATCGGGTCGCAGATCGACTGGCCGCTCGCCGCGTCGACCGCCAAACGGCTCGTCCGACCCGGTCCCAAGACCACGGCGTACACCTATGAGGCCGCGCAGGCCGAGCTCGCCGACGCGGCGACGCGTGCGGAGGCACCGGTCCGCGAGGTCACCGGTCTCGCCGACGGACTCCGCATCCCGACGACCCGAATCCTCGACCGGTCGGGGTGGATCGACGCGGCCTCCGTCTCGATGCGATCGATGCTGGGATCAGAGGCCGGTCTCGAGATGGCCTCGTCCGGCCTCGCCGCCAAGTTCGGCGGGGTGCAGGCCGGCGGTCTGCTCGCCTTCCTCTCCACGGCCATCCTCGGCCAGTACGATCCGTTCACGCCCGACCCGGAAACCGGTGAACCCGGCGTGCTGATGGTCGTGACACCCAACATCATCAACGTCGAACGCCAGCTCAAGGTCGTGCCGTCGGACTTCCGTCTGTGGGTGTGCCTGCACGAGGTCACGCACCGCGTGCAGTTCTCGGCCAACCCGTGGCTGCGCGACTACATGCAGGACAACGTCGCCGTGCTCACCTCCGAGACCGGCGAGTCGACCACCGAGATCGTCACGCGGATGACCAAGGCGCTGAAGAGCTCCGAACCCCGCGAGAAGGGCATCATCGGCGCGATGCAGCTGTTGCAGAGCCCCGAGCAGTTCGACGCCTTCCAGCGGATGATGGTCCTCGGCACGCTGCTAGAGGGTCACGCCGACCACGTGATGGACGCCGTCGGCCCGGCGCACGTCCCGTCCGTCGCCCGTATCCGAACCGCTTTCGACAAGCGCCGCAAGGCACCGCAGAACCCGGTGCAGCGCATCATCCGCGCGCTCATCGGCATGGACGCCAAGATCGCGCAGTACGTCCGCGGGAAGGCCTTCGTCGACGAGGTGGTCGAGACCGTCGGGATGGAGCGGTTCAACACGGTGTGGACCTCGCCCGAGACGATGCCGCTTCCGGACGAGATCGACACGCCGCAGGCATGGATTCGACGCGTGCTGTGACGCGGGTGGTCGCGGATTTCGCGACCACCGTTCTCGACGACCCGCATGCCTCCGTCTGCGTCGGGCTCTCCGGCGGGGCGGACTCGCTCGCACTGACGGCGACGGCTGTTCGCGCGGGACTCGATGTCACCGCACTGGTCGTCGACCACGGTCTCCAGGAGGGTTCCGCAGGGGTCGCGGCGCGGGCCGCCGACACGGCACGAGAACTCGGTGCCGAAGCCCGGGTGCTCGAGGTGAGGGTCGGGACTCGCGGCGGTCTCGAAGCAGCGGCCCGCGAGGCGCGGTACGCCGCGCTCGACGCCGCCCGGGGCGGCCGACCCGTGCTGCTCGCGCACACCGCCGACGATCAGGCCGAGACGGTGCTTCTCGGACTCGCACGCGGCTCGGGGGCACGATCCATCGCGGGTATGCGCGCATGGAAGGCACCGTGGGGCCGGCCGTTGCTGCGTGTACGGCGGATGCAGACGCTGGCCGTGTGCACCGAACTCGGGCTCGCCGTGCACCACGACCCGCACAATCGCGATCCCCGGTTCACCCGGGTGCGGTTGCGTGCGGAGGTGTTGCCGTTGCTCGACGATGTGGTCCGCGGCGGCGTCGTGGACGCGTTGGGCCGGACCGCAGAGGCGCTCCAGGACGACAACGACGCCCTCGACGCCTGGGCGGGGGCGGTGTGGGGGAGCGCCCACACTGTCGACGGACTGGAGATCGAACCGCTGCGGGACGTGCCGAGGGCGGTGCGGACCAGGGTGATCCGTCGCTGGCTGCTCGACGTCGGGGCCACCGAGCCGACGCATCGCGTGATCGCCGCGGTCGATCGGCTCGTCGGTGAGAACGGGGGCGCGCAGGTGGCGATCGGCGGGGACCCGGGCGTGCGGACCGTCGTGGAACGTAGTGGTCAAACGCTGACGGTCCGCCTCACCGAGAGGTGAGACGGACCGCCAGGAAAAGGTCTGCGACCTACTTCTTGGGTGCCTTGAACGGCGAATTGATCGTCTGGAAGTACTGGAGGCCGGCGCCGATCAGGGTGCCACCGCCACCGAGTGCGAGGCCGACGATGCCGCCGACCGCGGCTGCAGGTGCGACTCCGACGAGGCAGCCGACGATTGCAGCGGTGATTCCGACGATGCAGCCGATGAGACCACCGACGATCGCGCCGACAATGGTGCCGACCAGCGACGACACCGTCGTGCCCGCACTGAGCTGCTGCTGGAAGCGGGTCAGCGCCTGATCGTCCCGCTCCTGGCGTGTGGTCGGTGCTGCGACCTGGTGCCGCAGACTGTTGACCTCGGCGGCGTTGACCTGCACGGAACGAGCGTTGTTACGCGACGGAATGAGCGTCACCTTGTTGCCGGCCTGACGCGCGTCGATCGGGAACTGGCGATCCTCCATGCGGTATGCGAGAGGCATACTGAAGACTTCCGCGCCGCCGAAATCACGGATGGTCAGCGTGCCGTTCTCGGTGCTGGCCGAGGCATTGTGCAGGGTGAGGGTCAGCGACGACTGATTCCAGTTCGCGTCGTAGGTCGCCGGTCCGAACTGCTTGGGGGCAGCCTGTGCGGTGCCGGCGAGTGCCGTGATCACCACGGCGGCAAGGGAAATGGCAACGGCGACCAGTGTGCGCGTGGATTTGCGCGACAAGGCCCCGTCCTGTCGTTCAGTTGACATGAAGGAATTCTTTCCATGAAGGGGAGTTCCCCGAGGGGGGAATAGGGAACTGAGGTAGATCATATTCACAGGTCGAAATACCCCTGATGCCCACGTTGCTTGCGGGTCGACCAACATTCACAAACCCGGCATAACAATTGTGAAGAAAAGTTTCACAAGGGGCCGATGTTAAAGTTCGTAATCTGACTGTTATACATGCAAACAACTGCGATGGCAAATTCGTCCAAACGGTCCAATCCCTACTCGCGAGTAATTTCCGACCGCCGTCCCACCCGTCGGCCATGTGACCCGCGAAACATGACAAGCTGTAAAGGTGCAGTCCGCTGACCCCTATGCCGCTGACATCGACGCTGTTCTGATCACCGAGGAACAGATCAAGCAGCGCACCGTCGAACTCGCCCGATCCGTCGCCTCCCGGTACACCGACATCGAGGACGACCTGGTCCTGATCGGAGTGCTCAAGGGAGCGGTCATGTTCATGACCGATTTCGCGCGCGCCCTCCCGATCCCGTCCCAGCTGGAGTTCATGGCGGTGTCGAGCTACGGCTCGTCTACCTCCTCGTCCGGCGTCGTGCGGATCCTCAAGGACCTCGACCGCGACATCGAGGGCCGCGACGTCCTGATCGTCGAGGACATCATCGACTCGGGCCTCACCCTGTCGTGGCTGATGAAGAACCTCGCCACCCGTTCGCCCCGCAGCCTCGAGGTCTGCACCCTGCTCCGCAAGCCCGAGGCCGTCCGGTCGCCGGTGCGCGTCGCCGACGTCGGCTTCGACATCCCGAACGAGTTCGTCGTCGGTTACGGGCTCGACTACGCCGAGCGCTACCGGGACCTGCCCTACATCGGGCGCCTCAAGCCCGCGGTCTACAGCAGCTGATCCGCGAGACCTCCGAACCCGCCATGACCTGCGCGCCGTGGTGGTGATCATGCAACGGGAACGGTTTCACCAGCGTGATCGTTGACCGGTAGCCTCAATGTGTACGTCGATGGGAAGGACATGGGAACGGAGTGGGCGCCGGGACTCGATCCCGCACGCCGGTCGAACCCCCACCAACTGGCATGAACCGTAAGACAGTCTTCCGCAACCTCGCCATCCTGGCGCTCGTCCTGCTCGCCCTGTGGGGCTGGAGCGTGATGAGCGACTCCGACCGCGAGTACCGGGGCGTCGACACCTCCGTCGCGCTGGAGCAGCTGAACAAGAAGAACACCAAGTTCATCAGCATCGACGACCGCGAGCAGCAGCTGCGCATCGAGCTCAACTCGCCGATCAAGGTCGCCGACGCCGACGCGGACAAGATCAGCACCAAGTACCCGGCCCAGGCCGGTGAACAGATCTTCGACGCGGTCCAGGAGACCGGCACCAAGTACACGACGAACGTCAACGAGCAGTCGGTGCTCTGGCAGATCCTCATCTTCGTCCTGCCGATGATCCTGCTGTTCGGTCTGTTCTTCTTCGTGATGAGCCGCATGCAGGGCGGTGGCCGCGGCGGCGTCATGGGCTTCGGCAAGTCAAAGGCCAAGCAGCTCTCCAAGGACATGCCGAAGACGACCTTCGCCGATGTCGCCGGCGCCGACGAGGCCGTCGAAGAGCTCTACGAGATCAAGGACTTCCTCCAGAACCCGGCGCGCTACCAGGCCCTGGGCGCGAAGATCCCGCGCGGCGTGCTGCTGTTCGGCCCGCCCGGAACGGGTAAGACCCTGCTGGCGCGTGCGGTCGCCGGTGAGGCCGGGGTCCCGTTCTTCACCATCTCCGGCTCCGACTTCGTCGAGATGTTCGTCGGTGTCGGTGCATCCCGTGTGCGAGACCTGTTCGAGCAGGCCAAGAACAACAGTCCGTGCATCATCTTCGTCGACGAGATCGACGCCGTCGGCCGCCAGCGTGGTGCGGGCCTCGGCGGTGGCCACGACGAGCGCGAGCAGACGCTGAACCAGCTGCTCGTCGAGATGGACGGCTTCGGCGACCGGTCGGGCGTCATCCTGATCGCCGCGACCAACCGGCCCGACATCCTCGACCCCGCACTGCTGCGTCCCGGGCGCTTCGACCGTCAGATCCCGGTCGGCAACCCCGACATGGCCGGGCGTCGCGCCATCCTCAAGGTGCATGCCAAGGGCAAGCCGATCGACTCCAGCGCCGACCTCGACGGTCTCGCCAAGCGCACACCGGGCATGTCCGGCGCCGACCTGGCCAACGTCGTCAACGAGGCCGCCCTGCTCACCGCGCGTGAGAACAAGCAGACCATCACCGGCGAAGCACTCGAGGAAGCCGTTGACCGTGTCATCGGCGGACCGCGTCGCAAGAGCCGGATCATCAGCGAGCACGAACGCAAGGTCGTGGCCTACCACGAGGGCGGACACACCCTGGCCGCGTGGGCGATGCCCGATCTGGACCCGATCTACAAGGTGACGATCCTCGCCCGCGGACGAACCGGCGGTCACGCGCTCGCCGTGCCCGAGCAGGACAAGGACCTGATGACGCGGTCGGAGATGATCGCGCGTCTGGTGATGGCCATGGGTGGCCGCGCCGCCGAGGAACTCGTCTTCCACGAGCCGACCACCGGGGCGTCGTCGGACATCGACCAGGCCACCAAGATCGCCCGCGCGATGGTCACCGAATACGGCATGAGCGCGAAGCTGGGTGCCGTGCGGTACGGCCAGGACCAGGGCGATCCGTTCCTGGGTCGTTCGATGGGTGCCCAGTCGGCCTACTCGGCCGAGATCGCCAGCGAGATCGACGACGAGGTCCGTCGACTCATCGAGGCGGCGCACACGGAGGCGTGGGCCATCCTCACCGAGTACCGCGACACCCTCGACGTGCTCGCGACCCAGCTCCTCGAGAAGGAGACGCTGACCCGCAAGGACCTGGAGAAGATCTTCTCCGACGTCGTCAAGCGTCCGCGGATCACCGCGTTCAACGACTTCGGCGAGCGAACCCCGAGCGACAAGCCGCCGGTGAAGACGCCGGGCGAGCTCGCCATCGAGCGCGGCGAGCCGTGGCCCCCGCCGGAGGCGGCGAAGATCCCCGAACCCGTCGGTGCGGGCTACCCGGGCGGCTCGCAGGTTCCGGGTCAGGTCCCGAACTACCCGCCGGTCTATCCCGAACCGGGTGCACAGGGCGGACCGGTTCCGCCGACGGGGAATCCGACTCCCCAGTACCCGAACCCGCAATACCCGAGTCCCCAGTACCCGGAGCACCAGCAGTACCCGGGTGGCCAGAACCCGGCTCCTGCTCAACCGAATCCGCAATACCCCAACCCGGGTCAGTCGGCTCCGCCGCCCGGTGGTCCGTACACGGGCGGTACCCGCCCGGATTACGGTGCGCCGCGCGACTGGTCGGCACCGGGATGGCCGCCGGAGCAGCCCTCGACCGATCGTCCCGCCGCGAACGGGACCAACGGCTGGGGCCGGCACGGCGACAACGGGAATGCCCGGCCGGACAGTGCCGGTGAGGGTGATGACGGGCGAAGCTCGTAAGGTTTGACGCATGACGATCAGCGAGGGGCGCGACACCGTGGTGAACGGACACCGGTCGGAGTTCGATCAGGCACGTGCCGAGGCCGCGGTCCGCGAGCTGTTGCTGGCGGTCGGCGAAGACCCCGACCGTGAAGGTCTGCTCCGGACGCCCACCCGCGTGGCCAACGCCTACCGGGAGATGTTCGCCGGGCTGTACACCGACCCCGACGAGGTTCTCGCCACCACCTTCGACGAGGACCACGACGAGCTCGTGCTGGTGAAGGACATCCCGATGTACTCCACCTGCGAGCACCATCTGGTGTCCTTCCACGGTGTCGCGCACGTCGGCTACATCCCCGGGGAATCCGGCCGCGTGACCGGCCTGTCGAAGCTGGCCCGGCTGGTCGACCTGTACGCCAAGCGCCCGCAGGTCCAGGAACGCCTGACCACCCAGATCGCCGATGCGATCATGCGCAAGCTCGAACCCCGCGGCGTCATCGTCGTCATCGAAGCCGAGCACCTGTGCATGGCGATGCGCGGCATCCGGAAGCCGGGGGCGACCACCACGACGTCGGCCGTCCGTGGAATCTTCAAGACCAGTGCGGTATCCCGCGGCGAAGCCCTCGACCTGATCACCCGGTGACCCCGGCCGATCCCCCGATGACTCCCTCGAGCGCGGTGCCGGCCGGTGGTGGGAACCGCCGGACCCTGGTGATGGGCGTCCTGAACGTCACCGCCGACTCCTTCTCCGACGGCGGCCGCTACCTCGACACCGACGCGGCGGTCGCACACGGACTCCAGCTGATCGAGCAGGGCGCCGACCTCATCGACGTCGGCGGTGAGTCGACGCGTCCGGGTGCCATCCGCGTCGCCCCCGACCTCGAGGCCGAGCGCGTCGCCCCGGTCATCGCGGCCCTCGCCTCGCAGGGGGTCGTCGTCTCCGTCGACACCATGCGTGCCGACGTCGCAGCCGCGGCGATCGAGGCCGGTGCCTCGATCGTCAACGACGTCTCGGGCGGTCGTGCCGACGCCGACATGGCGCGCGTGGTCGCCGACGCCGGACTGCCGTGGATCCTGATGCACTGGCGGCCGGCGGGCGAGAGCACGGACCGTCGGTTCACCCACCGCATCGGCGATGTCGGCGGTTACCGCGACGTGGTCGCCGAGGTGAGCGGCGAGTTGCTCGCGCAGGTCGATGCCGCGGTATCCGCGGGCGTCGACCCGGACCAGCTCATCCTCGATCCCGGACTCGGCTTCGCCAAGACCGCCGAACACAACTGGGCGCTACTGCATGCGTTGCCGACCTTCATCGGGCTGGGCTTCCCCGTCCTCGTGGGCGCCTCCCGCAAGCGTTTCCTCGGCACACTTCTCGGTCGCGACGGCGTCGACCGTCCGCCCGCCGGCCGCGACATCGCGACCGCGTCGATCTCGGCGCTCACCGCCGCGGCCGGCGCGTGGGGCGTCCGCGTCCACGATGTGGCGAGCACCTACGACGCCGTGACCGTCGCCGAGGCCTGGCGTGCGGGCGGCTCACGCACCACGTTCGGAGCAGGAGGGTCACATGGCTGACCGGATCGAACTACGCGGACTGAAGGTTCGGGGCAACCACGGGGTCTTCGACCACGAGCGCGAGGACGGCCAGGACTTCTTCATCGACGTCATCCTGTGGCTCGATCTGCGTGCCGCCGCCGACACCGACGACCTCGCCGAGACCGTCGACTACGGCGCACTCGCCCAGCAGGTCGCCGCGATCGTCGGGGGCGAGCCGCGCAACCTGATCGAGACGGTCGGTGCGGAGGTCGCGGAGACGATCATGGCCGACGAACGCATCTCCGCCTGCGAGGTCACCGTGCACAAGCCGTCGGCGCCGATCCCGCTGACCTTCGACGACGTCGCGGTGGTGACCCGCCGTTCCCGAAAGGGCATGCGATGAGTCGCGCGGTTATCTCGGCCGGCTCGAATGTCGGGGACTCGCTAGGGCATCTGCGGTCGGTGGTCGAGGGTTTCGCCGACGAACTCGTCGCGGTGTCCGCGGTGTATGCCACACCGCCCTGGGGCGGGGTCGAACAGGACGACTTCCTCAACATCACCCTGATCGTCGACGGGCCGCTCAGTGCACGGGAATGGCTGGACCGGGGCAACGAACTGGAGCAGGCCGCCGACCGGACCCGTGAAGTCCGTTGGGGGCCGCGAACTCTCGACGTCGACGTCATCTCGGTGACGGAGTCCGGCCGCGTCGTCGTCGACGACGACCCGGTGCTGACGCTTCCGCACCCGCGGGCGGCGCAGCGTGCCTTCGTCCTCATCCCGTGGCTGGAGATCGAACCGGAGGCCACCCTGTGGACGATGGAAGGGGAGCGGCCGGTGCGTGAGCTGATCGATGCCCTCGACGCCGACGAACGAGACGCAGTGCGTGCCGTCGAGCGTCTCGGCCCGGCCGGGGGTGGCGCGTCATGACACTTCCCGACCCACGCCGTCCAGGGCAGGACGACGAGGAGACCGGCCTCGGTCCCACCCGGCTCCGCGATCTCGTCGTCATCGCCGCGGTCACCGCGATCGCCGCGTGGATTCTGGTGCGCTACAACTACAACGACTTCCCGCCGTTGCCGCTGCTGGCCGGGGTCGTGCTCTACGTGCTGGCCGCGCTCGAGGTCGTCATCGCCTTCGTCGTGCGGTCGAGGGTGGAGTCCCGCGAGGTGGGTCGCGCTCGCGGACAACTGCATCCGCTCACTGCGGCGCGAGTGCTGGCCCTCGCCAAGGCATCTGCCATCCTCGGGGCGATCGCCGTCGGCGTGTGGACCGGACTGTTGGTCTTCCTCCTCGGACAGCAGGATGTGACGGCCGCCGACCAGGACCGGCCCGGTGCGATCGTCGGTCTGATCGGCGGCGTGCTGTTGGTGTGCGCGGCGATGTGGCTCGAATACTGCTGCCGGGCGCCCGAGGACCCGCCCGCCGTCGGCGATTCCTGACATCTTTTGCCGGCGACCCCCGCGGGGGCTCGGGACCGGTGCACCGAACCGGTTTCGTCGGACGCGGCGGATATGCGAGACATAACACGTCGCCGATCTGAGAAACTCCGACCCGGTTCGCGTGTGAATGTACTGACAGCGGGTAAGTTCACGATCATGACGACCTCGAACGGCCGTTCTGCCGACTCGCGACGTTCCGGTCGGTCGGCGGCGCAATGGCTGCTCGGTCTGTTGATCGTGCTCGCCCTGGCGGCAAGCGTACTGATGGTCTTCACCGACCGCCTGTCGATCCTCGGTTCGCTGGCGGTCATCGCTGCCCTGTGGGCGGCGGTCATCGGCGCGATCCTCGTGACCAAATTCCGGCGGCAGGCCGAGAGCGCAGAGGCCAAGAGCCGGGACCTCCGACTGGTCTACGAACTGCAACTCGAGCGGGAGATCGCCGCGCGTCGTCAATACGAGCTCGATGTCGAGACGACCATCCGCAAGGAGATCACCGCCGAGTCCAACGAGGAACTCTCCGAGCTCAAAGCCCAGGTGCTAGCACTGCGTTCGAGTCTGGAAATGCTTCTCGGAGAACCGCTCCCGGATCAGCGGGCCGCGCTGTCGAACGAGAAGATGCGTGAGCTCGCCTCCGGTCTGTCCGGCGCCCACGCCGGTTCCTTCGGCGGAGAGTTCGGCGGTGTCCCGCCCTATCGCTCGACCTACGACGACGACGGCCTGCGCGCCGCACGCGACTTCGCGGCCACCGCGCCGACCGCAGACGACGGCCGCCACACCGGGCCCGTCGACCCGAACGAGATGACCGAGGTCATCCCCGTCATCACCGACGACCCGATCTCCGGTCGCATCGCCACCGAGGTCCCCGTCGAGGAGGTCGATCAGCACTCCGCCGGTTCGACGCCGTTCGCCCAGGGAGCCGATGAGTCCTCGACCGCCGACACCCACGCCGCCGAGGATGTGTCGGACGCGGAGATCGTCGACGATTCGCGCAGCGCCGACGACTCGGCCGCCTACACCGACGAGACCCCGACCGACGAGTGGGCAACCGCTCCGAGCTCCGAGGCCTCGGCCGAGACCGCCGAGAGTGTCGAGACCGCCGAGACCGGTCCCGCACCGGACGAGGAAGAAGCTGCGAGCGCCGAGGACGAGGCCCCCGCGTTCCTCGGTTCCGCTGGTCGTCACGAAGGAAACGACGGACGCCCCGCCCCGACCTACGGTGGCGGTCGTCGTCGACGCGCAGCCGACGACGACTCCGAGTCGGCGCATTCGGCGGGCCTGCCGGTCTCCGAACTGCTCAGCCAGTTGCGTCAGCAGTCCGGCACCACCGGTGGCGGGCGCCGGCGTCGCGAGGGCTGACCCTGCGCATCGCCGCGCCGCCCGGACGAAATCGCCGGATCACCATTTCTCGCCGGTAAGTGAATTCATTTTCGGGTTTTTTCGAGCTTGACCGAAGCATGTCGAAAATTGCCGGTCCGATCACCTCCGGAATGGGTCGACGCGGACGGAAAATGTCTGTTTCCCGTGGTCCGAAAGCTGCTTTCGGCAGACGATTCGGCGAATTCGTATCAGTTTCGTCATCCGGTTGGATCAGTTTTGTGACTTAGGTGCGAATTCGTGCCATCGAAGTTGGACGATCGCCCTAGACTGCCCGCATGAGCGGAGCTCTGGCAGGCGGTGAGCCCGGTCTGGTCGACCGGGCCGGCACCGCTTGGGTGCCGGTCCGCCACACCGACCGCGGCTCCGCGATCAAACGGTCGCTGGTGAGTGCGTCGCTGTTCCTGCCGTTGCTCGCGTGGTGGCCGATGGTGTTGTGGCTGTTCACCTTCGATCCACTCAACGAGACCCCGTTCCCGGAGTACTACGCGGACTATGTCGCCAACGGGCCGGCGACGAGCCTGATCCTGATCTGGACCCTCACTGCGCTGATGCCCGTGTACATGGTCCTGGTGCTCGCGTTCTGGTCACGCAGTGTGGTCCGTGCGGCCATCGCGGTCCCGGTCGGGGCGATCGGGGCGTTGGGTTTCTGGGGTGGTCAGGTGCCGGTGCTGGTCCGCTCGGGCGAATACGGGATTCTCAATTTCTGCTCCGAGCACATGCCCGCATGGGTCGTGTTGCTGATCGTCGCGTGGTCGATCGCACGCCGGAGACAATTCTGGTGGGTTCTCGCCATTCCGGTCATCGCGTTGCTCGCGATCAATGCCTACGAGGGGTGGGCGGCGAATCCGGTGGACACGATCGTGAACAGCACCGGCGATCTCCTCGGGGTGCCCGCGGCCGAGGTCCTCGATCCCTTCTCGCCGCGTTTCCGGTCGCCGTTCGACGACGCCGTCGACATCATCGCCGGCGTGGTGACGCTGTGGATCGTCGACGCGGTGATCGGTGCGCTGGCGCGACAGGACCGACCCGAGCCGACGACGTACACCGACGACCAGCTCTGACCCTCCGCCGTGGCACGGGGCGTCGACCCCGCTGAAAAGCGCCCACAGCGTCCACCCCCGTCTGAAAACCGCCCCTGGAATCCGCCCCGGTCTGAAAAGCGCCCCTGGAATCCACCCTCCAGAGTCGCATCGCGAGCGATATGTCGCCGGCGGCGCTGTGGAGGGTTCCTTTCAGGGGCGGTTTTCGACGCCGGGCGGAAGTCGGGGGCGCTTTTCAGGG
The DNA here is from genome assembly GCF_021245825.1 of Gordonia metallireducens. Classification (NCBI taxonomy): domain Bacteria; kingdom Bacillati; phylum Actinomycetota; class Actinomycetes; order Mycobacteriales; family Gordoniaceae; genus Gordonia; species Gordonia metallireducens. Next base: position 32,361 of record NZ_JAJQJP010000007.1, read on the forward strand.
GCGCCCGCCCGGACCTCAGAACTGCAGGGCGATGGCCCGGCCGATGGTGAACCCGAGCAACCCGAGGCTGAGGAGCATTCCCAGGGCGCACAGTGTCCGGGCCAGTCGTGCCGCCGAGGAGGCTCGGCCGCGTCCGGCGAGGTACCAGCCGGTGACACCGACGGGCAGGCCGAAGCCTCCGACGACGCTGAGCGGCACCGCCGCGATTCCGCAGGCCAACGATGCCGTGGTGAACCGCGCAGGGTCGGTTTCGGGTGGAGGGGGCTCGAGCACGTGCAGGTCGCCGGAGGCCCGGATCATCGTCGACTCGAGGGCTGGGCCGGGGACCGTCTGCCCGGGTAGTTCCGAGTATGCAGCGGGGAAGCCGTGACCGTGCGACGACGCCGGCGGAACGTGCCCGTTGTCGGCGGGCCGCGGTCGGGGTGATGCCGGTACCGGTGCGGTGGTCAGGCCGGCGGCCTCGGTCGGCGGCGGAGTCCCGCGAACACGCATCGTCTGGGTTTGCGCTGGAACCGGGGTGCTCGCTCCCATCCGCGCGCTACGCGCGTTCGCAGTACCGGGATGCGGGGCGGGGAAGAATCCGGTGGTGTCGACTGCATGCCGGAACTCGGCGGCGAACGCGCCCGCCGAGGGCGGCCGGTCGGCGGGATTCTTGGCCAACCCGTGGCGCACCGCCTCCGACACGGCCGGCGGGAGGCCGCGGCGCAGGGACGACACGTCGGGCGGGGGTGTCGTGAGGTGGTGATGGATCATCATCATCGGTGTGCGGGCGGTGAACGGTACTGTGCCCGTGAGCAATTCGAAATTCGAACAGGCCAGCGAGTAGACATCGCTGCGTGCGTCGAGGGTTTCTGCCGAGAGCTGTTCGGGTGACGAGTAGGGGAAGGAACCGAGTACCAGGTTGGCCGATGTCAGCGATGTACCCCCGTCGGTCTGGCGGGCGATCCCGAAGTCCGCCAATCGGATACGACGCTCCTCCGCGTCGCCGGGGTCGGATTCGGTTGCGCTGATGAGGATGTTCGCGGGTTTGACGTCGCGGTGCAGCAGCCCGTGGCGATGGGCATGGTCGAGGGCGGCGCCGATCGAGTCACTCACCGCCGCGACGTCGTCGAGCGGAAGACCTCCCGGGGACGCCTTGACGAGGGCCGCCGCATCGGTGCCGGCCACGTACTGCATCGAGATCCACAGCCGGCCGTCGACCTCCCCGCGGTCGTAGACGCTGACGATGCACGGATGGTCGAGCTGGGCGGCCAGGTCGGCCTCCCGGGTGAAGCGCGCCCGGAACGTCGGATCGTTCGACACGTGCTCGGCGAGCACCTTGATGACATCGAGGCGGGGGAGACGGGGGTGTTTCGCGAGGTAGACCTCCCCCATGCCGCCGGCGCCGATCTTGCGCACGATCGTGTACCCGGCGAATTCGGTACCCGCTGGCAGGCTCATCTGCGGACCCCCTGAGGTCTGGCGATGGAGCGATGAACGCCTCGGTCGGGCTCAGCGTACGCCGGTTCGGCGCAGGTCACAGCCTCGTCTGTCGTATGGCGGACCGCCGCGGCCGGAGGGGCCGGCCGGGACTGACGGGTGACACCTGTCACACAGTTGGCTCGGACCGCCGAGAGAGTCCTACCCTTGCTCTGCAACGTCTGGTACCCGTGCCGAGGCCGCCGTGGAGAGAACTCCGTCCACGCGGAATCCGGCGAAGGCGGGACTGGAACGAACCATGGAGGACAGCGGTGACCTCACCGACCGGTGATCCCGGCGTGCCGTTCGCACGGCCGACCGGAGGCGACGATGCCCACGGCAGCACTGCCGCGGACGCGTTCGGTGACCGCCCGTACCCGGTCCGGTCCGATCCCTTTCCCGGCACCTCCAATCTGCCTGCCCCCGCCCGCCTCACGGTCGGCATCGTGTCCGCCGGACGCGTGGGGACCGCACTCGGCGAGGCCCTCGAGAAGGCCGGCCACGTCGTCGGCGCGGTCGTCGCCCGCTCGCCTCAATCGCGGGCCCGTGCCGCTCAACGTCTCCCGGACTCGGAGATCCTCGACCTCGACGCAGTCGTCGCCCGTTCGGAACTGCTGCTGGTCAGCGTGCCGGATGCCCAGCTGGGCGCGGTGGTCGACGAGATCGCGGCGTCGGGTGCGCTGCGTCCCGGCACGATCGTCGCCCACACGGCCGGCGCCCAGGGCGTGGACATCCTCGCGCCGGTCACCGCCCGCGGGGCCCTCGGACTGGCGCTGCATCCCGCGATGACGTTCGTCGGTTCCGCGGAGGACACCGCGCGGCTGACCAACTCCTGCTTCGCCATCACCGCCGCCGACCCGGTCGGCGAGGCCATCGCCTCGTCGCTCGTGCTGGAGATGGGCGGCGAACCGGTGCGGATCGCCGAAACCGATCGCACGCTCTACCACGCGGCACTCGCCCACGGCGCCAACCACCTGATCGCGTTGATCGCCGACGCCGTGACCGCGCTGAACGCCGCGATCGACCACTCCGGACGCGACGCCGCGACCGTCGACGGCAGTGGTGCGCGGCTCGCCGAACGGATCCTCACCCCGCTCGTGACTGCGTCGTTGAACAACGTGCTCGAACTCGGCCCGGCGGCGCTCACCGGTCCGGTGGCGCGCGGCGACGCCGAGGCCGTCCGACGACACCTCGCCGCACTCCGCGCCGTGCCCGGCGGGTCCGGCGATCACGGGATCGCCGAGGCATACCGGACCCTCGCCCGCCGCGCCGCCGAGCGCACCGACGCCCCGGCCGCGCTCCTCGACCTCCTGGAGGGGCGATGAGCACCGCCGAGCTCCAGACCACCGATCAGACACCACCGATCAAAGGAGATGCCGTGAGTTTCCCGTCCGACGAGACGCCGACCTACAAGGCCGGTCAGATGACCGTGCACCGCGAACCGGCCACCCTGACCCGGGTGACCCGGGCGCTGCGCGCGGCGGGCAAGCGCGTGGTGCTGGTCCCGACGATGGGTGCCCTGCACGCCGGCCATCTGCAACTGGTGCGTGCGGCGAAGGCCAAGGGCAACACGGTGGTCGTCGTCTCGATCTTCGTCAACCCGCTGCAGTTCGGCGCCAACGAGGACCTCGACGCGTATCCGCGCACCCTCGACGCCGACCTCGCTCTGCTCGAGCCGCTCGGCGTCGAACTCGTCTTCGCGCCGAATGCCGCGTCGATGTACCCGAACGGACAGCGGACGATGGTGCACCCCGGTGAGGCCGGCGGAATCCTCGACGGCATCTCGCGCCCGACGCATTTCGCCGGGATGCTGACGGTGGTCCTCAAGCTGCTCAACATCGTCGGACCCAACGCCGCCTTCTTCGGTGAGAAGGACTATCAGCAGCTCGTGCTGATCAAGCAGATGGTCACCGACCTCGACCTCGACGTCGAGATCGTCGGCGTCCCGACCGTCCGCGAATCCGACGGACTGGCGATGTCGTCGCGCAACCGCTACCTGACCCCCGAGCAGCGCGAGCTGGCCACGACGCTGTCGGCCGCGCTGGTCGCCGGCGCCCACTCCGCCGAGGGCGGCCGGGACGCGATCGTCGCGGCGGCACAGGCCGTGCTCGACACCGTTCCCGAGATCGACGTCGAATACCTCGCTCTTCGCGGCCGCCAACTGGAGGAGGCGCCGGAGAAGGGGGCCGCCCGGCTGCTCGTCGCCGCACGCCTCGGAACGGCGCGTCTCATCGACAACGTCGGCGTGAACGTCGGCGGTCTCGCCGCACTCGAAGAAGAAATCGCCTGGAACAACGCCACCACCACGACAGAGGGACGATGACCATGCTGCGCACCATGATGACCTCGAAGATCCACCGCGCCACGGTGACCCAGGCCGATCTGCACTACGTCGGGTCGGTGACGATCGACCAGGACCTGCTCGACGCCGCGGGTCTGCTCGAGGGTGAACAGGTCACGATCGTCGACATCGACAACGGTGCTCGCCTGGTGACCTATGCGATCGCCGGTGAGCGCGGCAGCGGTGTCATCGGGATCAACGGTGCTGCAGCGCATCTCGTACACCCCGGCGACCTCGTCATCATCATCGCCTACGGCATGCTGAACGAAGCCGAGCTGAAGGAGTACGCACCGAACGTCGTCTTCGTCGACGACCACAACCGCATCCTCGAATCCGGCGACGACCCGGCACATGCTCCCGAGGGCTCGGGCCTGCTCGACCCCCGGCAGCTCGACGGCCCGGTCTTCGCCGACGCGACGGTCTGACGCCGGCGAACGGCACGGAGCCCATCGATGCTGCTCACCGTCGACGTCGGCAACACCAACATCCACATCGGCGCGTACGCCGGGACAGGGGATCACGCACGGCTGGTGCGTGATTGGCGAATCCACACCGACCCGCACTACACCGCCGACGAACTCGCCTGGGTCTTCCGCGGCATGCTCGGCCCCGACATCGAGCAGGTCACCGGGGTCAGCGCCCTGTCGACGGTGCCGTCGTTGCTGCGCGAACTGCGTGTCATGCTGCCCCGCTACTTCGGCGACGGCCCGCACGTCCTGCTCGAACCCGGTGTGCGGACCGGTGTCCCGCTGTTGGTGGACAACCCCAAAGAGGTAGGCACCGACCGCGTCTCCAACTGTCTTGCCGCACACCACGAATACGGCGGACCCTGCATCGTCGTGGCTTTCGGTACCGCGACCGTCGTCGACGCCGTGTCGGCGAAGGGTGAGTTCCTCGGCGGCGCCATCGCCCCCGGCGTGAACCTGGCGGTCGAGGCGCTCTCCGAGCACACCGTGACCGTGCGCAAGGTCGAGTTGATGCCGCCGCGCAGTGTGCTCGGCAAGAACACGGTCGAGGCCCTGCAGTCGGGCATCCTGTACGGGTTCGCCGGCCAGGTAGACGCCCTCGTCGACCGCGTCTGCGACACCGTGCCCGGCTTCGACGGCGACGACGTCACCGTGGTCGCCACCGGCTACCTCGCCCCGCTCATGTTCGACGAGTGCCGGTCCCTCACCGACCACCACCCGCACCTGACCCTCGAAGGACTGCGCCTCGTCCACGAGCGTTCGAAGGCGAATCCGCGGCGGGGCAAGTAGATCCCTGACCTCGCTGCTTGTTCGTGAAAAGCACACCCCTGCTGCCTGATCTGAAAGAGCGCGACGCACCCAGCTCCGGTGCCTGGGGTGCGAGAAGCGCACCCACTTGCTGCCTGATCTGAAAGAGCGCGACGCACCCAGCTCCGATGCCTGGGGTGCGAGAAGCGCACCCACTTGCTGTCTGATCTGAAAGAGCGCGACGCACCAGCTCCGATGCCTGAGCAGCCTATGAGGGTTTGTGTCAATGGGTCCTGTGGTGGGGTGTGGGCGTGTGGGTGTTGCCGGGCGGCCTGGTTGGGCGGTCCGGGTGCGGGTGCGGGTGCTGGTGGTGGTTGGTCGGCCGGGGTCGTGCCTGGCGCGGGCTCTACCTAGCGGTCAAACGGGTTGGTACCCAACAGCCTTCATCCGAGCTCGGGTCGCGCCGGGTGGGACTGCTCAGGCTCAGGCGCGGGTTATGCCCTAGGTGCGGCGAGCTTGTCCCGGTCGGCGAGGTCTGGGTTCAGGCGGCGCTCACCTCCGCAGTCTGGGTTGGTCCCGCCAGGGTCGGGTCCCAGGGAGTGGCGGTGGTGATCACCACGTGCAGTTGGCGTAGCAAGGCAGCGGCGATAGCTACGTAGGCCTGGTTTGGTTGCAGCTGGTGGTGGGTGCGGGTGGTCAGGTGTTGGTAGCGGCCGGCGTAGACCGGGTTGTGCCGCAACGCGCCGAACGCCGCACGCCAGGCGGCAGTCCGTAGGCGGGGCCGCCCGCGGCCACTGATGGTGGTTGTGCCCTGGTAGCTGCCCGAGGAGTTCTCACGCGGGCACAGGCCGGCGTGTTTGACCACCGCCCGGGCGGAATCGAACCGGGACAGGTCACCGGTTTCGGCGAGGATCGCAGCGACCGAGACCGCGGTGACGCCGGGAATGCTGGTGGCCAGTGCGGTCAGCTGCAACTCGTCGAGCACAGCCAGCATGTGGGTTTCGACCTGCCGGCATTGGGCGGTGGCGTGGTGGAAGTCGTTGAGACCGTAGAAGGCACGTTCCAACGCTCCGGTCCGCTCGGGTGGCATGGTGGTCGCGAAAGCGGAGGTGATGATTGCGGTCAGGATCGGCCCGTGGATGCGGTGGGCACCCCAGCGGGCAAGCTCACGGCGCAGCTTCGCCCGCAGCCGGGTGCGCGCAGGCGGGGCTGCGGTAGGCGGTGATGGTGCGTGGATCGCAGCCGATGATGGTCATGGTGGCCAGCCAGGTGGCCGAGTCCAATGGTTGGGCGGCGCAATCGAGCACCTGCGGCCAGGCACTGTCGAGCAGGTCACGCACTTGTTGGCGGGCCGCGGCTCGGCGGGTGAGTTGCTCGGTCCGTCGCACGCCGAGGTGACGCAGCCGTGCCCAGTGCTGATCGGCGTGTTCGGGCAGGTAGATGTGGAGTTGGGTGGTCAAGCGGGCGATCAGCAGGGCGTCTTTGTCGTCGGATTTGTCGCGGGTGAAGTCTTCGGTTTCCCGAGCCCGTGCCACGACCATCGGTTGCACGCACACCATCTGCGCTCCGACTGCGGCGGCCAGATCGGCCACCACTTTCCAGCGGTGCCCGGTCGGTTCACAGGCGATGACGATGCCGGTGAACC
>NZ_JAJQJP010000008.1:0-20251 GCF_021245825.1 Gordonia metallireducens
CAACTGGTGGTAGCCAGTGCTGGTGGCGGGGAACTCGTGATCGGCGAGCAGGCGGCCCTCGGCGGTGACGAGGGCGGCGTGGTGGCGGCGTTGATGGGTGTCGACGCCAAGTACTAGCGGTTGCGTGGTGCTCGTGGTTGGGGTCATCGTGGTGATGTCTCCTTCACTGATGTGTGGGATGACCTCACCGGGGCGGGTGGACAGGACAGTGAAGAGTCACGGCCCAGCAGCCAGACTGAACCGTCCTGGGTCGGATGGAGACCTGGTTTAGGCCACCTCCGCTTCGGAGGCGACGGTCTCACGGTAGCGCGTCTCGTACTCGACCGGCGGGCAGTAGCCGATTGCCGAGTGCAACCGTTCGGTGTTGTACCAATGCACCCATGCGGCGGTTTCGCGTTCGACCTCGGCTCGTCCGGTCCAGGATCGCTGGCGGTCGATGAGTTCGCTCTTGTACAACCCGATCGTCGATTCCATCAACGCATTGTCCAGGGCATCGCCAACTGAGCCGATCGAGCCGGCCAGGCCGGAGTCGCGTAGCGCCTCGGTGAAGGCGAACGAGGTGTATTGACTTCCCGCATCGCTGTGATGAATCAAACCTGTTGCAGTAAAGGAGAAGTCGGTCCTTCTTCGGGTGAACAGGGCCTGCTCGAGAGCGCTGGTCACCAGCGGTGTCGTCTTGCTCGTCATCACCCGCCAACCCAGGATCCGTCGCGAGTACACATCGACCAGAAACGCTGTGTAGACGAATCCCGACAGCGTCCAGCAGTAGGTGAAATCCGCCACCCACCACTGGTCCGGACGCGACGGCAGCGACCACTGCCGATCCACTAAATCAGGATGGCGCGGCGCGCGATCATCACGCTGGGTTGTGCTTGTGCGGTGCTTACCGCGCACGACTCCGGTGATGCCGCAGATCTCCATCAGCCGGCCTACCTGATCGCGGCCCATCACCCGGCCCTCACGGCGCATCGTGTGCCACAGTTTACGAACGCCGTACACGCCGCGATTACGCTGAAACGCCTGGTAGACGGTATGAGCGTCGTACGCCTCGGCCATTTGTGTTGCCGAGACCGGACCCGCGTGTTTGCGGGCGTAGTAGGTGGATGGGGCGATCTGCACGCCGTGCTCGGTCAGCACTCGGCAGATCGGGGCGACCCCAAACCGGCCCTTGTGAGCGTCGATGTAGTCGACGATCACCGCAGTCGGCGGTCGACCTCCGCCGCTGCGAAAAACGCCGACGCGGTCCTCAAAATCTCGTTTGCCCTGCGTAATTCGGCGTTCTCCTTGCGAAGCGCAGCCAGTTCGGCGTCCTGTTCGCCCACCGTCGTCGTTCCCCGTGTGGTGACAATCGGCTTATCCTTCTCGATCCAGTTGCGCAACGTTGCCTGGTTGATGTCGAGCAGCGCGCCTACATGCTCGCGGGCGGCGAGTTTCGCGCCGCCGTGCTCGGCGAGGTGGTCGTGATACATCCTCACAGCCCGCTCGCGGGTCTCTGGATCGAACTTCCTTGGTGCAGCCATACCGGCATTCTCCTGGTGAGATCACGGTCTCCACCAGACCCAGGACGGTTCAGACACGGTCCTAATCAGGTCACACCCGCCCCGGCCCTCACAGGTCAGGGTTTCGTAGATGACCGACCGCCGGGACGACAAATCTCGTCCAAGACAGCACCGTCAGCCACGAAGCAGGTCAGACCCAAACACGATCAATCACCCACAACCATTCTCACTGCCACGAAGGCCTGGTGAGGCACCGTCGACCTGATTACCGGTCGACTTCAACCCGACCGGCAGACTTCGATCGACGTCTGCCGGTCGAGTTGAGGTTCGGCAGTCGGGATCCGGGCGCTCCCCAGGGAGCGGACCCTTTCGACCCTCACGACGGCCGGCCGGCCGCAGGTATGTCAGGTGCGAGCGCAGCCTCCCCCTCGCTCCCTGAGGTGCGAGCGCAGCGAGCCTCGAAGGGTCAGCGCATCTCGAACCACTCGACCAGTACGGCCCGGTGAACTGACGAAAAATTCGTCCCCGTGAGCACCATCCGAGGGCATATTGCCCTCGAAAGCCGCTCAGGGGGACGAGATTTTCGCGCCGCCGTGCCGCATTCTCCCGGGTCCCGCTGCGCGGCGATTGATGTCGCGTGCGACGCCATTCCGTACCCGCTCATTCGGCGTCACTCGACCTCGAAGAACTCCGGCCAATACCGCTGCAGGCAGTCCACCGGCTGGCCTTGGCGATTGAACTGCGGCCCGGTGAGTCCGATGGTGAGCGCTCGCGCACGCTCGACCGCCGAGCCGTGCCCCATCGCCCCGCCGGTGTCACCGATGATCGGGAGCAGCGTCGCGACCTGCAGGATCTCCTTGGGCCCCAACCCGTCACGCTGGTAGGCGGTGGCCGCCCAGTTCGCGGCCAGGCAGTCGGCGACCAACTCGCCGTTCTTGCCTTGCGGCAGGCGTCGTTCCGGGATGTCGAAGGCCTCCGCCATGCGGAAGACGACGTTGTGTCCGTACTCGTGGGCGACGACGATGGCGGCGGTGAAGTCGCCGACGATCGGCGACGGCACCCCGAAGACGTTCCCGTCCCAGATGGCGGCGAAGGTGTCGACCGGCAGCACGATGCTGCCCTCGGTCTCCTGCCCCTCACCGTTGGGCTCCTCGTCGACCCCGCAGAAGAAGGCGTTGGCCTCGTCGGACGCTATCCGGTTCGACGCCCCGTCCTCGTCGATGCACTCGGTGGCGAAGGTGGTGCCCGACTCGATGAGGACGCGTCCCGGTGCGGGGTCGCCCCAGCCGAGTTCGCCGAACCAGCCGCCCCAGGTCTGGTCGAGGTCGTCGAGCAGCGTGGTGAGGTACTTCGGTACCGCGGTGTCGACGTTGGACGAGTTCACCCCGCTCGTCATGAGCTCAGCCGAGGGTGTCGCCAGTTCGGGGCAGTCGTCGAGACTGCACCGGGTGGGGTCGGCGTTGCTCGGCGTCGACGACGGGATCCTCGACCGCGACGGCGAACTCGGGGTCGGCGACCCCGGCTCCGAGGACGAAGTCGACGACGGCGCTCGGCTCGACGAGTCGTCGGCGGAGATGAGCGAACATCCGCTCGTCGCGGCGAGCACGGCCACCGCCAGCGGGACGCCCCACCGCATGAGTCGCGAGACACTCCGGCGCTCCACCCGAGCCCCACGTCGATCGATCATTGGGCGAACTTAGCAGGCAACCACCACACTGACCTGCGGTTTGTCATCCGACCGAAGCACGGCCCGGTCGGGCACCGCAGACCGCACCCGATCTGCCACCGGGCGGCCCCGCGGGGCGATGCCCTACCCTTTATCTCCGGGACCGGTCACGGTCCGCGCGATGAATGTCGAGACGCCCGAACGCACCAAGCTGGAGAACAGACCGTGAGTGTTGAAACCGACCCGAATCCGGCCTTCGCCGAGTACGCCCACCCTGAGCGGTTGGTGACCACTCAGTGGCTGTCGGCTCACCTGGGCGCGAAGGGCCTCAAGATCATCGAATCCGATGAGGACGTGTTGCTCTACGACATCGGCCACATCCCCACCGCGCAGAAGATCGACTGGCACCTGCACCTCAACGATCCGGTCACCCGCGATTACATCAACGGTGAGCAGTTCGCAGAACTGATGCGCAGCAAGGGAATCGAGCGCGACGACACCATCGTCATCTACGGCGACAAGTCCAACTGGTGGGCGGCCTACGCACTCTGGGTGTTCACGTTGTTCGGTCATGAGGACGTGCGCCTGCTCGACGGCGGTCGCGACGCGTGGATGGCCGAGGACCGCGACACCTCCTTCGACGTCCCCGAGTACCCGCGGTCGGACTACCCCGTCGTCGAGCGCGACGACACCAAGATCCGCGCCTTCGCCCCGCAGGTCCTCGAGGTGCTCGGCACCGAGCCGCTCGTCGACGTCCGCTCGCCGCAGGAGTACACCGGCGAACGCACCCACATGCCCGACTACCCCGAAGAGGGTGCGCTGCGCGGCGGCCACATCCCCACCGCGGTGTCGATCCCGTGGGCCAAGGCCGCCGCACCGGACGGCCGGTTCCGTTCGCGCGCCGAGCTCGACGAGATCTACGGCGACCTCGACAAGGACACCCCGACCATCGCCTACTGCCGCATCGGCGAGCGGTCCAGCCACACCTGGTTCGTGCTCACCCACCTGTTGGGGTACACCAAGGTTCGCAACTACGACGGATCGTGGACCGAGTGGGGCAACGCGGTGCGCGTGCCCATCGCGGTCGGCGACGAGCCGGGTGCCGCACCCGGCTCCAAGTGAGCCCTGATCGACGATGAGTTTGCCCGCAGCCCTGGCCGAGATCGTCGATGACTTTGCCGCGCTTGGTGATTCGGACAAGATCACCTTGCTCCTGGAGTTCGCCGACGAACTCCCCGACCTCCCTGAGCATCTGCAGCAGGAGGCGATGGAACCGGTACCGGAGTGCCAGTCACCGGTGTTCCTGTCCGTCGACGCCGGTGATCCGGGATCGGTACGCCTGTACTTCACCGCGCCGCGCGAGGCACCGACCACGCGCGGCTTCGCGGCGATCCTGCACCAGGGGCTCGACACCGCCTCGGCACAGGAGATCCTCGACGTCCCGTCGGACTTCTACTACGACCTCGGCCTCGGCAGCGTGGTCAGCATGCTCCGTCTCCGGGGTATGGCGGGCATGCTCGGCCGGATCAAGGCGCAGGTTCGCAATCAGACCTCCGGTTCCGGGTCCGACGCACCCGGGGCATGAAGTTCATCCAGATCCGCGATGAGCCCATCACCCCGGGAGGGCTCGTCGAGTGGACTCCCTATGTCCCCGGCGGACTGGGAGCGTGGGATCACGACTCCCGCCTGACCTCGCACAACCACGAGCAGCACCTACGTGCGGCCTTCGAGTACCGCGTGCAGACGCAGCGCGAGGGCGGCCGCGAGGCGTGGCTTGGTCTGTCGATCGAGTTCGACGAGCCGTTGTCGATCCCGGCGATCCGCTCGGTGCTGACCCAGTGGATCGACCGCCACGAGGTGCTGCGCAGCCATGTGGTGATCAAGGGCACCGGCTTGCAGCGGCTCACCACCGACCCGGGCACCGTGAAACTCAAGATGGGCCGGATCGGCTGGTTCCGCGAGTCCGGGCCGCTCGTCGAACAACTCGGCGGTTCCTTCGACCGTGCCACCGCACCGCTGCACTGGCCCGCCTACCTGTTCGCGACGGTGGGCCGGGCCGATTCGTTCACACTGCTGTTCGCCGCCGACCACTCCCTCGTCGACGGGTACTCGCTGATCATGGCCCAACAGGAGCTGGTCTCGCTGTATCGCGCGGCTCGGGAACACCGCAGCGCCAACCTGCCCGAGGTCGGCAGCTACGTCGACTTCAGCGCCGAGGAACGACGCCTCGCGGACCAGACCGGCGGCGACCATCCGGCGGTGGCCCTGTGGTCGGAGTTCCTGCGCACGGGCGCCGGCGACATGCCCGCCCTGCTGCGCTCACACGCCGATGACGTCGAGAACGCCGACCGCGAGTACCTCGAGGAGACGACGATCCCGCAGGAGTCGCTGTGGGGTGTCATCGCCGACGACGCCACGGCCAATCGCTTCACCGCGATCTGCTCGGAAGCCGGCGGAACGCTGACCGCCGGCATCCTCGCCGCGTTCGCGATGGTCCATCACGAGATGACGGGCGACGCGGACTTCCGCTGTGTGTTGCCCCGCCACACTCGCAACGACACCCAGTGGCTGACGTCCCTGGGCTGGTTCGTCGGCGTCGCACCGTTCTGGGTCGACATGTCCGACTCACCCACGTTCGATCAGGCGGTCGCCCGTTCCACCGCCGTCCTCAAGCGCGGCCGTCAGGGCGCCGCGCTGCCGTTCCTCCGGGTGGCGGAACTGATCGGTCATCAGGGAGAGCCGCGGTTCGTCATCTCGTTCATCGACACCCGCTACGCCCCGGGATCCGGGGCCGCCGACGCCGGGCGCGCGAAGGTGATCCGCAGCCACAGCTACTCGCCGCACGAGGTCTACATCTGGATCAACCGCACACCGTCCGGTTTGCGCTATTCAGCCCGTTTTCCGCGCGAATCCCCTCTTCGCGAGTACGGCGTCGACGAGGCGTCGGCCGACATCACCGTCGTCGGGGCCCCGATGCCTGATGCGTCACCTTTTCCACTTGACGCGGAGGCGAGCGCCATCGACCCGACCATCGGTCCTGTACACGCCTACCTGCACAATTTCGCCGAACTCGTCCGTCGGCTCGGTGATGCGAGCACGTTCTCCGCGGCGTTGTGACCCACGGCTCCACCGAACGTTTGCTCGGTGGGCTAGGGTATTGGCCGGAAGGTCGCGATGCTGGACTCCCGGCGTCGTCCATCGCCCGAGCCGTCCGCATCCCGGTCGACGAGGGTGTACCCCCCGTCTTGACCGTTTGTCCGACAACCGTGTCGCGCGCTAGCCCCGCGCTGCGAACACCTGAGTACGAGTAAGGCCCAGGAGAACAAGTGCCCAGTACCTCTTCCGCAATCAGCAAGGTCCTCATCGCCAACCGTGGCGAGATCGCTGTCCGCGTGATCCGCGCAGCCCGGGATGCGGGCCTCGCGAGCGTCGCCGTGTACGCCGAGCCCGACGCGGACGCACTGTTCGTCAAGCTCGCCGACGAGGCGTTCGCACTGGGCGGCCAGACCTCGGCCGAGTCGTACCTCGTGTTCGACAAGATCCTCGACGCCGCCGCCAAGTCCGGTGCCGACGCGATCCACCCCGGCTACGGCTTCCTGTCCGAGAACGCCGATTTCGCCCAGGCCGTCATCGACGCCGGGCTGATCTGGATCGGACCGTCGCCGCAGTCGATCCGCGACCTCGGTGACAAGGTCACCGCCCGCCACATCGCCCTCAAGGCCGACGCCCCGATGGCACCCGGCACCAAGGACCCGGTCAAGGACGCCGACGAGGTCGTCGCCTTCGCCAAGGAGCACGGCGTGCCCGTCGCCATCAAGGCCGCCTTCGGTGGCGGTGGCCGCGGCATGAAGGTCGCCTACACCATCGAGGAGATCCCCGAGCTGTTCGAGTCGGCGACCCGTGAGGCCGTCGCCGCCTTCGGTCGCGGCGAGTGCTTCGTGGAGCGTTACCTGGACAAGGCCCGCCACGTCGAGGCCCAGGTCATCGCCGACCAGCACGGCAACGTCATCGTCGCCGGCACCCGCGATTGCTCGCTGCAGCGTCGTTTCCAGAAGCTCGTCGAGGAGGCCCCGGCGCCGTTCCTGACCGACGAGCAGCGCACCAAGATCCACGAGTCCGCCAAGGCCATCTGCCGCGAGGCCGGCTACTACGGCGCGGGCACCGTCGAGTTCCTGGTCGGCAACGACGGCCTGGTCTCGTTCCTCGAGGTCAACACCCGTCTGCAGGTCGAGCACCCGGTCACCGAGGAGACCGCCGGCATCGACCTCGTGCGTCAGCAGTTCCGCATCGCCAACGGCGAGAAGCTCGAGCTCACCGAGGACCCGACCCCCCGCGGCCACGCCTTCGAGTTCCGCATCAACGGTGAGGACGCGGGCCGCAACTTCCTGCCGGCCCCCGGCCCCATCTCGGTCTACAAGGAGCCGACCGGCCCCGGCGTGCGCGTCGACTCCGGCGTCGTCGAGGGCGACGTCATCGGCGGCCAGTTCGACTCGATGCTGGCCAAGCTGATCGTCACCGGCGAGACCCGCGAGCAGGCGCTCGAGCGCTCGCGTCGCGCACTCGCCGAGTTCCAGGTCGAGGGTCTGGCCACGGTCATCCCGTTCCACCGCCACATCGTCTCCAACCCCGCCTTCATCGGCGACGGCGAGAAGTTCGACGTCTACACCAAGTGGATCGAGACCGATTGGGAGAACCCGATCGAGCCGTACACCGGTGGACAGCCGATCGAGGAAGACGACGCCGCACCGCGCCAGAAGGTCGTGGTCGAGGTCGGCGGACGCCGCGTCGAGGTCTCGCTGCCGGGCGATCTCGCCCTCGGTGGCGGCGGCTCCACCAACGGTGTCGTCCGCAAGAAGCCGAAGGCACGCTCGCGCAAGAAGGGCGGCGGCGCAGCCGTTTCCGGTGACGCCGTGGCCGCACCGATGCAGGGCACCGTCGTCAAGGTCGCCGTGGAAGAGGGCCAGGAGGTCGCCGCCGGCGATCTGGTCGTCGTCCTCGAGGCCATGAAGATGGAGAACCCGGTCACCGCCCACAAGGACGGCGTCGTCACCGGCCTGTCCGTCGAGGCCGGTGCCGCGGTCACCCAGGGCACCGTGCTGCTCGAGCTGAAGTAAGACACACAGCTCCCCTCGTCGCCTGAGGTGCGAAGGTTCCCCCTCGCTGCCTGAGGTGCGAAGAATTCCTTCGCTGCCTGAGGTGTGAGGAGCGAAAGCGACGAGCCACGAAGGCCTGGTGAGACGAGCTCGCCAGCCCTTCGTGGCTCGCTTCGCTCGCACCTCAGGGAGCAGCGGTCGGCCCCTCGCTCGCACCTCAGGGAGCAGGGTCGGCCCCTCGCTCGCACCTCGGGGAGCGAAGATCGGCCTCCCCGCACCCTGAGTAGCGAGGTCGCAAAGCCCAAACCCGCTCCCTGAGTAGCGAGGTCGCGTAGCCCAAACCCGCTCCCTGAGTAGCGAGCCTGCGAGCGTATCGAAGGGACACCGTGCAACCAGTCGAGATCAACGCCGGGACGTGGTATCTGCGTGCGCTTCGTGCGGACGACCGGATCACCGACGTCCCGGCGTTGTCTCTTCTCGGGGTCGACTCCCCCGCCGACTACGTCGCGTCGGCCAACGCCGACTGGGACGCCGAGACCCGCTTCGTGTGGGCTATCTGCATCCCCACCACCGGCGAGCTCATCGCAGTGATCGGGGTGACCCCGGACGGCTCCTCCGGCGAGCTGTGGGGCCGGGCGCGTGAGGGCTACGACGAGGCGCTCGACGCCGCCACCGCCGCGGTGTCACGCTTCGCCGAGGGGGCGTTGGGTCTGATTGTGGCAGAGCACTTCACACGAACCATCCGCTGAGACCCTCCCCGTGTCACGAGCCCGATTGAGGTCGCACGCGACCTCGTTTCGCCACCGTCGAATCTCCCCGGCTCCCGCGTCGGCATCCTGATGACTTGCTAGCCTGCCCGCATGCCCGAGCCTCCGCCGTTCAGTCCCACGATCACGCTGCTCACGTTGAGCCGGGTCTGGGAGTCCGAGCTCGCGGCCGCACTCAAACCGCTCGGGCTCAACACCCGAAAGTACGGTCTGCTGGGCCACATTCGCGGCACTCCGGGCATCTCGTTCAGCGAACTCGCGCGACGGTCGCGCATCACGGTCCAGAGCGCGCACTCCGCGGTGTCGGGTTTCGTCGAGGCCGGACTCGTCGACGACGGCACCGCGCACGCAGGCAGCGCGTCGAGCCTGCGGATCACTCCGGCGGGCGAGGACATCCTGTCGCGGGCGGCCGGCGAGGTGGCCCGGCTCGACGCCGAGTTCTTCGCGCGCGACCCCGAACTGGCGCAAGCCCTCCGCATCCACATGATGCGGTCCTTCCCGGGGAGCTGACACCCGAGCCGACCTTCAGTTAAACTGAAGGTTGTGAGAGTCCGCCACTACTTGCGCCGGCCGCCGACCGTGTCCGCGACCGAGGCCCTGCAGCTGGTGCACGACGGCGCGCTGGTCGTCGACGTTCGCCGCGACTTCGAATGGAACCGGGTTCACATCCCCGATGCGGTTCACATGCCGCTGGAAGTGCTGCCCGACCGGTGCATCGAGCTACCGGAAGACACCCTCCTGATAGCGTTCTGCACCGGCGGAATCAGATCCGCCGGTGCAGCAAATCTCCTCGTGGAGAACGGTTTCGACGCCGTGAACATGAGCGGCGGCCTGATCGGCTGGCGCGCCGCGGGTGGCGAACTCAGCGAATGAGCCCGCCACCGGTCACCTGAACTAGGCCGTCGCGTTCGCGAACGCGTCGAGGTTGCCGGTCGCCTCGATGTACTCGGTCACCCAGCGTTCGATGACCGCCGAGGTCTTCTCGACCTTCTCGAACTGCCCGACGACCTGGCCGACAGGGTTGAAGGCGACGTCGATGCTCTCGTCGGGATGCTTGTGCGTCGCGGCGACCGCCATGCCGGACACCATGTACTGCAACGGCATTCCCAGCGGATCGGGGTTCTCGGGGTTCTCCCAGGCCTCGGTCCAGTCGTTGCGCAGCATGCGGCACGGCTTGCCGGTGAACGAGCGGCTGCGGACGGTGTCGCGGCTCGACGCATCGATGTAGGTCTGCTGCTGGACGGGGGTGTTCTCCGCTTCCTCGACCATCAGCCACTGCGAACCGCTCCACGCGCCCTGCGCACCGAGTGCGAGTGCGGCCGCGATCTGCTCACCGCTGCCGATACCACCGGCGGCCAGAACCGGCACGGGCGCAACCTCTTTGACGACCTGCGGCCAGAGCACGATCGAACCGACCTCACCGCAGTGGCCGCCGCCCTCGCCGCCCTGGGCGATGATGATGTCGACACCGGCGTCGGCGTGCTTGCGGGCCTGCTTCGGCGAACCGCACAGCGCGGCGACCTTGCGTCCGGCGGCCTGAATCTTCTCGATCATGTCCGTCGGCGGCGTGCCGAGCGCGTTGGCAATCAAGGTGACCTTCGGGTGCTGCAGCGCGATCTCGACCTGCGGCGTAGCGGTCGCCTCGGTCCAGCCGAGCAGCTGCAGCGAGTTGTCGTCGCCGTCGGCGAGCGGCACCCCGTGGTCGAGCAGCAGCTTGCGGCCGAACTCGAGGGTTTCATTGGGGACCATCGACTGGAGCAACTTGGTGAGTTCCTCGGCCGACATGTTCGCGTCCATGCCCTCGTACTTGTTGGGGATCACGATGTCGACGCCGTACGGGTGATCGCCGATGTGCTCGTCGATCCAGTTCAGCTCGATCTCGAGCTGCTCCGGCGTGAAGCCCACCGCGCCGAGCACTCCGTAGCCGCCCGCCTTGCTGACCGCGACCACGACGTCACGACAGTGGGTGAACGCGAAGATCGGGAACTCGATACCGAGCTCATCGCAGATCGGGGTGTGCATACAGACTCCTCGCCAGTGTCAGAATTAGAACGTGTTCTAATCTGGATACCAGGCTGCGCGTCGTCGGACAAGCGTTCCGCGGAACACCCGTCCCGGGACCCAGGGCCGCGGACCGGCGAACCTCGACTCGACTCCCAGACGTCGATCGAGGCCTGCCAGTCGAGATCGAGGTCGACCGGACAACACGACTTCCCATGAGAACTGTCGGACCCCTGCCCTATCCTGCAGATGTCAGGTGGTCCTCCCGGTTCCGGTTTGGCGCCTTCCGCCCCGACTCGGGGCACATTCACCGAGCACGACGCGTGCCATCTCTGCGGCCCACCTCCACCGAAGACTGACCCAGAAAGGACAGCCGACATGACCGAAAGCGTTGCAGCCGAACCGAAGAAGAAGATCCTCTACATTGACATGGACAACACGCTGGTCGATTTCCAATCCGGGATCGACAAACTGAGCGACGCCGAGCGCAACCGCTTCGAAGGCGACCTCGACGACGTCCCCGGCATCTTCTCGCTCATGGACCCGATGCCCGGTGCGATCGAGGCCTACCGCGAGCTCGCCACGATCTTCGACACCTACATCCTGTCCACCGCCCCCTGGGACAACCCCATGGCGTGGACCGAGAAGCTGCTGTGGGTCAAGATGCATCTCGGCCGTGACAAGAAGTCACCCGCCTACAAGCGGGTCATCCTGTCTCACCACAAGAACCTCAATAAAGGCGACTACATCATCGACGACCGGACCATGCGCGGCGTCGATGCTTTCGAGGGCGAGCACATCCACTTCAAGCAGGCCGGCTTCGAGAACTGGGAGAAGGTCGTCGCGTACATGCGCACGAAGGCCTGATCACGGCGGTAGCTCCCGCAACCGGTGCCTCCCGACCTACCTCGAGTCCCTCCGTGCATACGGCGTCCTCGCAGTCTCGGTGTCGCCGTAAATGATCGCCCGTTCGCGGCGCGATTCGGTGATCAGCGTTGCACCCCAGGTCATCACGGTGCCGAGGCGGTTGCGGACGCCGGCGAGGAAGGCGATGTGGATGACGCCCCACGCGACCCAGCCCGGGAACCCCGACATCTGGAACCGTCCCGACTGCACGATGGCGCGACGGCGCGCGATGTAGGCGGCGGTTCCGAGGTCGCGGTACTTGAACGGCGCCCGTTCCTGTTTGCCCGCAACGGTTTCGGCGATGACCTTGCCCGCGTGGTGGCCACCCTGCATGGCGACCTCGGCGACGCCGGCGAGGTCCTTGTACGCCATCATGTCGCCGGCGACGAACACCTCGGGATGGCCGGGGACCGAGAGGTCCGCCTCCACCGGGATCCGGCCCGCCCGGTCCTGTTCGACGCCGAGTGCCGCCGCCAGGGTGCTGGCGAACGGGACGGCCTCGACGCCGGTGGTCCACAGCGTCGTTCGCGCCGGGTACCGGTCCTTGTGCTTGTCGGCCTTGCGGGTGGTCTCCACGTAGTCGTCACCGACGTCGGTCACGTGCACGCCGAGGTGCGTCTCAACGCCGAGGTCGTCGAGAGTCCGTTGGGCACTGGCCGAGAGCCGGGCGTTGAACGACGGCAACACCCGATCCCCGCCGTGCAGCAGCAGGACTCGCGCCTGGGCGGGATCGATGGCGTCGTACTCGCGTTCCAGCGCCCGGGTGGCGAGTTCGCGGATCTGTCCGGCGAGCTCCACTCCCGTCGGCCCGCCGCCGGCGACCGCGAATGTCAGCCAGGAGCGCTGTTCCTCGGGGTCGGTGATGGTCTCGGCCATCTCGAAGGCGGCCATGATCTTGCGGCGGATCGTCAGCGCGTCGTCGAGGGTTTTCATCCCCGGTGCGTACTTCGCGAACTGGTCGTTGCCCCGGTACGCGGTCCGCATCCCGGTCCCGACCACGAGGTAGTCGTAGGGCAGGCGGAACGACGACCGGTCGAGACGGTCGACGACGACCTCCCGCGCCTGCACGTCGATGTCGGCGGCCTCCCCCAGGACGACGTCGAGATTGCGCTGACGCCGGGTCAGGTGCCGGATCGGACTCGAGATCGCACCTTCCGACAGCAAGCCGGTGGCGCATTGGTAGAGCAGCGGCTGGAAGACGTGGCTGGTGCTGCGATCAACCAAGGTCACATCGACCGCGACGTTCCGGAGCCGCCGGACGCAGTGCATCCCCGCGAATCCTGCACCGATGACGACGACTCTGGGTCTCGAGGGGGCCATTCCGCCGATTGTTCCAGACGAATACGGACCCATGGGATTGGTTTGGGCTTCGCGTCGCCGGGTAACCGCGCCGTGTGGAAACCAGGGTTTCTCTCTCGGTCAACGGTGTGGCCCACGACGTCGTCGTCGACACCCGCACCACCCTCCTGGACGGGCTGCGCGACCGTCTCGGCATCTTCTCGCCCAAGAAGGGCTGCGATCACGGCCAGTGCGGCTCGTGCACGGTCCTCGTCGACGGCCGGCGCATCATCAGCTGCCTGTCGTTCGCGGTCAGCTACGAGGGCTCCGAGATCGTCACGGCGGAAGGACTCGCCGAACCCGGCGACCTCCACCCCCTCCAGCAGGCGTTCATCGACCAGGACGCGTTCCAGTGCGGGTACTGCACACCCGGCCAGGTGTGCTCGGCGATCGGCATGCTCGACGAAGCAAAGAACGGGCACCCCAGCCACGCCACCGACGACCTCGACCCCGACGCGGCGGACGAAGCCCTCAGCGACGACGAGATCCGGGAGCGGATGAGCGGCAATCTGTGTCGCTGCGCGGCCTACCCCAACATCGTGGCGGCGATCCGGCAGGCGGCGGAAGGATGATCCCCTTCATTTACGAACGTGCCGACGACGTGGCCGGGGTCGTCGACTATCTCCGCGACCATCCCGGAGCCAAACTGCTCGCCGGCGGCACCAACCTCGTCGACCACATGAAACTCGGTGTCGCCAACCCGCCTGCACTCGTGGACATCTCACGACTCCCCCTGGACCAGATCAGCGAGAACGCCGACGGTTCGCTGCGTCTCGGCGCGACCGCCCGCAACGCCGACACCGCTGCCCATCCCCTGGTCCGACGCCGTTACCCGATCCTCGCCCGCGCGCTGCTGGCGGGCGCTTCACCGCAGCTGCGAAACCTGGCGACCAACGCCGGAAACCTGCTGCAGCGGACGCGATGCGTCTACTTCCAGGACGTCACGACGCCGTGCAACAAGCGCTCACCCGGCAGCGGCTGCTCGGCGATCGGCGGTTACACCCGCCATCATGCGATCCTCGGCACTCCCGACGCCGACGACCCGAACACTTGCGTGGCCACCCACCCCTCGGACATGGCTGTCGCGCTGACCGCCCTGGACGCGCGGATCGTGGTGCAGGGTCCGGACGGCGAACGCGAGCTCGGTGTCCGCGCGCTGTACCGCGACCCCGGCGAACATCCCGACCTCGACACGATCCTCGACCCACACGACGTGATCGTCGCCGTAGACATCCCCGCACCGCCACCCGGATCCGTCTCGACGTACCGCAAGGTCCGCGACCGGGCGTCGTATGCCTTCGCTCTGGTCTCGGTCGGCGCGCAGATCACCATGGACGGGAACACGGCCGACGGGGGCACCATCGGCGAGGCCCGGATCGCCCTGGGCGGCGTCGCGCACAAACCGTGGCGCGCCGAGCGCGCCGAAGCCGTCCTCCGCGGGCGGCAACCGTCGCGCGAATTGTTCACCGAGGCAGCCGATGCCGAACTCGCCGACGCCCGCCCACTGGAGGGGAACGCGTTCAAGGTCCCCCTCGTCCGTCGCACCCTCACCGCCGTCCTCGAGGAGCTGACCCGATGAGCGTCATCGGATCGTCGCCCGCTCCCATCGGTCATGCGCGGATCGACGGCGTCGAAAAGGTCCGCGGCACAGCGCCGTACGCCTATGAACACCTCACCGACGCGACGTACCTGTGGCCGATCACCGCGACCGTCGCCCGCGGCCGGGTGACGTCGATGGACACCGCCGCAGCCGAATCGACCGACGGCGTGGTCGCGGTCCTCACCATCGACAACGCGCCCCGGCTGGCCGACACCTCCGACGGCGATCTCACGATCCTGCAGACGCCGGAGGTCGCCTACCGCGGCCAGCTGATCGGCGCGGTGATCGCCGAATCCCCCGAGATCGCCCGGGAAGCAGCCGCTTCGGTGACCGTGACCTATGACGAGGCACCCCACGACACCGAGTTCCGTGCCGACCATCCCAATCGGTACCGCCCGGAGAAGGTCAACGGCGGATTCGACCCCACCTCCGAGAGCGGCGAACCCGACCGGATCCTCGACGACCCCCCGTCCGGCACGGTGGTGGTCGACGAGTTGTACTCGACACCCGAAGAGCACAACAACCCGATGGAACCACACACCGTGGTCGCAACGTGGGCGCCCGACGAGGAGCTCCTGACCCTGTACGACTCGACGCAGTCGACGCAGGGCGTGGTCTCCGCGTTGGCGCCCGTCCTTGGACTCGAACCCGCACAAATGCGGGTGATTGCACCGCATGTCGGGGGCGGGTTCGGGTCCAAGGGTTCCCCTCATTCGCACGACGTGCTGGCCGCCATGGCCGCGATGCGAGTGCCCGGCCGGGCGGTGAAGTTCGCGGTGACGCGACAGCACATGTTCGCCTACGTCGGCCATCGCGCGCCGACGCGTGCCCGGCTGCGCATCGCCGCGGACGGCGACGGCAACATCACCGCGCTCATCCACGAGGCACACACGCACTCCGCTCACGCGAAGGAGTTCGCCGAGCAGGCCGCCGTGTCATCGCGGATGATGTACACCGCCCGCAACCGGCGCACCGACCACCACGTCGTCCCCCTCGACGTCCCGCCGCCGTTCTGGTTCCGCGCCCCCGGCGAGGCCCCCGGGATGTTCGCGGGCGAGGTCGCGATGGACGAACTCGCCCACGCCGTCGGACTCGACCCGATCGAGCTGCGCGTCCGCAACGAACCCGCCGACGACCCGGAGAGCGGGAAACCGTGGTCGTCGCGGCAGCTCGTCCGATGTCTCCGCGAGGGCGCCGAACGGTTCGGCTGGGACCGTCGCCGCGCCGAGCCCGGCACCACCCGCGACGGACGGCAGCTCATCGGCTACGGCGTCGCGGCGTCGACGTATCCGCACATGGTGAACCCGGACAACGAGGCCTCCATCTCCTATCGGGACGGCCGGTACGCGGTGCGGATCGCGGCCACCGACATCGGCACGGGAGCGTGGACGGCACTGACGCTCATCGCCGCCGATGCGCTCGGGATCGAGCCGGAACAAGTCGACCTGCAGATCGGTGACAGCGCCCTGCCGAGCGGCTCTGTCGCGGGCGGGTCGTCGGGCACATCGTCGTGGGGATCGGCGATCGTCACCGCGGCACAACGATTTCGCACCCGGTTCGGCGACGCTCCGGCCGACGGCGCAGAGGTCAGCGCCGAGACCGACGAGAACCCCGATCTGAAGAAATTCCGGATCGCCTCGTTCGGTGCCCACTTCGTCGAGGTCCGCGTCGACGTCGACACCGGCGAGATCCGCATCCCCCGCATGCTCGGGGTGTTCTCGATCGGGCGCGCCATCAATCCGCGCACGGTGCGGTCCCAGCTCATCGGGGGGATGACGTTCGGCATCTCGATGGCACTGCTCGAGGAGAGCGTCCGCGATCCGCGCTTCGGGCACGTCGTCACCCAGGATCTCGCCGAGTACCACGTCCCCGTGCACGCCGACATCGCCGACGTCGACGCCGTCTGGCTCGACGATCCCGACGAACACGCGACGCCGATGGGATCGCGCGGCGCCGGTGAGATCGGCATCGTCGGCAGTGCGGCGGCCGTCGTCAACGCGGTGTACAACGCAACCGGCGTGCGCGTCCGGGACCTGCCCGTGCACCTCGACGACCTGCTCGAGGGTTTACCGGACCAGTGAGTCAGCCGACTCCGGGATAGGTCGACCAGCCCGGTACCGCGGGCGACACCGGCCACGGCTCGTCGGCCTGGGCGGGAAGCCAATGCGGCATCCCCACCTGTCGCGTTGCCGCGCAAGCCTTCTGGTCGGCGGTCGGGGTGGGGTACAGGGCAGAGAAGTCGTATCGCGAGGTGTACCAGCCGCCGAAGACGTCGGTCTCCGGCGTCCGCTGGCCGCCCCGCGGAGCCGCCGGCGGCCGGTCCCCGGTGCGTCGGATGTCGATCTCCACGGGACGCGACGTATCATACCCGACCGCCCACGTCCCATCGCTTTCCACCGACCGATATCCCTGGCGGCACAGCACGATTCGCGTCCAGTCAGCGTCGTCGACGCGTCGCAGTCCGGTGTAGAAGGCGGTGCCGACCTGGCGTCGGGCCGCGGAGACCTCGGACGGGTAAGCGGTGACCATCTGATCGATGTTCGACGGCGAGGCCTCGATGAACCCCGGGTAGCCCCATTCGACCGACGCCCCGGCGTTGGCGAGCTCGAACGACTCGACGAAGGCGCGGACGAAGGTGCCCTCCGCGGACTGGGGGTCGAGCACCGGTGTGGCCGACCAGCGGAAAGTGGTGTCGAAACCGGGCGGGAGGTGGGAATCCTGAGCGGCGGGGCGATCGGACGTCGCCTGCTCCGGCGATCCCGCGCACGCGGCCAGTGCGAGACCCGCGGCCAGCGCGGCGACCATCGCGACGATTCGACGGCGGTGTCCTCGCGCCACGTGATCACCTTCTTCGACGGTGATGGTCTTCGACGGGCCCGGTGTGCGCCGGCTCTGGCTGTACCGACGCGGGCTCTGTCTGCACCCTATGCACGGACGATCGCCAGAAGCGGGATCCGCGTGCACCGGAAAGGCGACGAGAAGGTCTCGAAATGGGCACGCCGGCGGGAGCGGCTCATTCCCTGGTGTCGATGTCCTGCCCCGTGGCCAGGTCGCCGCATTCGACGCAGGTCACCTGGTGATCTCGCAGGTACCGCTGCGCACCCACATCTCCGTGGATGACCTCGAGTGCGGGACCGAGATGGTCTGCGCCGATGTACACCGGATGTCCCCGCCGGCCGTCGAAGACGGCACGTACCAGATTGCCGCGCCGCCCTCCGGATGCCTCGACGATGCGACGTACGACGCCGGGTCCGACGTCGGGGGTGTCGACCACGGTGAGCACCACTCCGACCACCCCGGGCCGGCGCTTCGCCCAGTCGAGCGCCGCCGACACGGACGCGCCGATACCGTCGGCCCAGTCGTCCACGACGAGCGCGGTGATACCGGCGGGCGGCTCGACGATCGCAGCCCCCATCGCGACCGCGATGTCCGCGCACCCACCGGCCCGTAGCGCGTCGGTCGCGGTCTCCAGCCAGCGGCCGTCGTGGGCGAGGATCTTGGGCATCCCGTACCGACTGCCGGCGCCCGCGGCGAGCACCACACCGAGAATCTCACCGATCTCGCTGTCCTCACCTGACGCCGTCACCGTTCCATCTTCCCAATCCCAGGAGCCGTTGGTGAATCGGCGGTCCTCGAGCGGACCTCCTAGGCTGTACGCGTGCGCCCAGACGAAGACCTCGACCCCGGCGGACGAGGACAGCTCGACCGCTTCAACGATCTCACCACCGACGCGTGCGTCAAGCGTTTGCTCGCCTGCTGCAGCTCGCTCACCTGGGCCCAACGCGTCGCGGAAGAGCGCCCCTTCGCCGATCCACAAGTACTGTTGGATCGGGCCGACGACCTACTGGTCGAGCTGGCCGAGACCGACATCGACCAGGCTCTCGCCGGGCATCCCCGGATCGGCGACCGGCCCGACAACGCCTCGTCGGCCCGTGAACAGTCCGGGGTGTCCGGCGCGGACACAGCGGTCATCGACGAACTGAAGAAGTACAACGCGGCCTACGAGGACAAGTTCGGCCACGTCTACCTGGTGTTCGCCAACGGCCGCCCCGCGGACGAGCTGCTGGGAATCCTGAAGGAACGCATGGGCAACGATCCCGCAACCGAACGCCGCGTGCTGCGCGGCGAGCTGGCGAAGATCAACCGCAGCCGCCTGATCCGTATGCTGAACACACCAGACGTCGACGAGGGAGCCTCCGCATGACCGGCCTGTCCACCCATGTCCTCGACGCCACGTCGGGCTCCCCTGCCGTCGGCGTCGAGGTGTCCCTGCAGGACGCATCGGGCACCGAATTGGCTTCAGGCACCACCGATTCGGACGGACGCATCGGCAAGGTCAACACCGAAGCCCTCGTCCCCGGCATCTATCACCTGGTCTTCGACACCGGGAACTGGTTCGCCGACAACGACATCAAGGCGTTCTACCCGGAGATCGACATCTGCTTCGAGGTCGACGACGCCGACCGCCACTATCACGTCCCGGTGCTGCTGAGCCCGTTCGCGTATTCGACCTACCGCGGTAGCTGACCCGGATGCCGGCCCACGACGACGTGGCCGCGCTGCTCGGGGCGGGCGCGGCGCGGATCGTCGTCGGCATCACCGGCCCGCCGGGCGCGGGCAAGACGACACTCGCACGGTCCGTCGTCGACGACTTCACCTCGACACTGGGCCCCGACGCGGTGGGCTATGTCCCGATGGACGGCTATCACCTGTCGAACGCCATACTCGATCGGCTCGGCCGTCGCGACCGCAAGGGTGCGCCGGACACCTTCGACGTCGCGGGATTCGTTGCCACACTTCGACGCATCGCCGACGGCTGCGACACGGTGTACGCGCCCGACTTCGACCACGCCACCGGAGAGCCGATCGCGGCGTCGCTCACCGTGCCCGCCACTGCCCGACTGGTGGTCGTCGAGGGCAACTACCTCGGCCTCGACCAACCCGGGTGGCGCGACGTGTGCCCACTCCTGGACCGCTTGATCTACGTCGACGCCGACGACGCCACCCGACGCGAACGCCTGCTCCGCCGGCACATCGAAGCCGGGAAGAGCGAAGCCGAGGCCCGCGCATGGATCGCCACCGTCGACGCCCCCAACGCGGAACTGATCGCCACGACGCGGTCACGGGCTGACACGATCATCGCCTGAGCGCTCACGACTTCCGTTCCCGCTCACCCAGTTTCGGTGAGCGGGAACGGAACCCGTGAGCGAAACCGCGGAAGGGGCCGAAGGTCAGCCGATCTCGATGAGCAGATCCCCCGGCGACACCTGGGTGACCGGGCCGATCGCGACGCGCGTGACCTTGCCGCCGACGGGTGCGGTGATGGCCGCCTCCATCTTCATCGCCTCGATGGTGCCGATCTCTTATACACATMTCCGAGC
>NZ_JAJQJP010000009.1:0-3161 GCF_021245825.1 Gordonia metallireducens
CGATGCCGGTGAACCCGGCCGCCTCAGCCTGGGCACGACTCCACTGAATCGCCGACCCCAATTTCCACGGGGTGCAGGCAAAGGTCTTGCGGGCCAGCACGCGGGAGTCATGATCGGCGACGACGATCACCTGTTTCTTGGCTGCCAGATCAATCGCCACCACCGCGTAATCGCGGCGCACGATCTCCCGCAGTCGGCTCAAACGGTCGTTTCGGCGTTTCGTTCCTCGACTCAAGGGACTAGCGTCAGACATCGACATCCTCCTTGTTGTGGTTGGGACACCAAGCCCTTACGACCACAACAGGAGGATGTCCCGTATTTCACAACCTTCGAGCTATTACTAGGTGCGAGGAGCGCCAGCGACGAGCCTCGAAGGCCTGGTGAGCCGATCTCGCCGGCCCTTCGTGACGCGTCCTCCGCAGGCTCCGGACGCTCCTCAGGGATCGAGGCCGAAGGCGTGCCACCCCTCACTCATGGAGCAAGGTCAGTGCGCCAGCTTCAACCCGATGACCCCGCCGACGATCATCACGAGGCACAACGACTGGACCAGCGAGACCGGTTGCTCACCGGTGGACATCGCGTAGACGACGGTCAGCACCGCACCGATGCCGACCCAGACGGCGTAGGCGGTACCCACCGGCAGATCGCGCATCGCATACGCCAGGCCGCCCATGCTGATGGCGAGTGCCACGAAGAAGACGATGGTCGGTCCGAGTTTGGTGAATCCCTCGGACTTGCCGAGCGCGGTGGCCCAGACCGCCTCGAAGACACCGGACAGCACCAGAATCATCCACGACATGACAGCCTCCTGTGGGCCGTCTTGTCGCACACCGGGTACAGCACCCCTCGTCCGGGAGTCCAGTAGAACGGACTCTGCCTCCACGTTGGCACACCATCGCCCACGACGGCAATGTCAGACCGCTCACCGCCCCGAGTACGACGAAAACGGGTGGCGCAGGCCGTAGCCCGCACCACCCGTTCCGAAAGAGCTTCTCAGAAGGCGGCTTTGATCTCCGCTGCAGCCTCGGCGCCGTAGGCACCCTCGATGCGGGCGAGAGCGGTCTCGATGTCCCAGGACCAGTCCTGCGTGGACACGGTCTCGAGCACCAGCACGGCGACCATCGAACCGACCTGCGCGGCGCGCTCGAAGCCGAGTCCCTTGGACAGCGCGGACAGGAAGCCGGCGCGGAAACCGTCGCCGACGCCCGTCGGGTCGACCTTCTCGGTCTCCGGGACGACCCCGACGTGGATGCGGGTGCCGTCGCGGTCGACGATCTCGACGCCGTCCTTGCCCAGGGTGGTGACGCGCACGCCGACCATCTCGGCGACCTGCGCCTCGGACAGACCGGTCTTCTGACGCAGCAGACCCCACTCGTATTCGTTGGTGAACAGGTAGTCGGCACCCTCGATGAGGGTCCGGGCCTGCTCACCGTCGAGACGGGCCAGTTGCTGGCTGGGGTCGGCGGCGAACGGGATACCGGCGGCCCGGCAGGCCTCGGTGTGGCTGAGCATTCCGGCCGGGTCGTCGGCGCCGATCAGCACGAGTTCCGGCGTACCGGTCTCGGCGATGACGTCGGTGAGAGAGATGTCGCGGCTCTCACTCATGGCGCCGGCGTAGAACGTGGCCAGCTGTGCCATCGTCTCATCGGTCGTGCACATGAACCGGGCGGTGTGATGGGTCTCGGAGACCCGGACGCCTCGGCAGTCGACGCCGTAGGACTCGAGCCACTTGCGGTAGTCATGGAAATCCGAGCCGACCGCACCGACGAGCACCGGGTTGCCGCCGAGCTGGCCCATGGCGTAGCAGATGTTGCCCCCGACGCCGCCGCGCCGGACGACGAGGTCCTCGACGAGGAAGCTGAGTGAGATGTGCTCGAGGTGATCTCCGAGCAGCTGCTCGGAGAATTTTCCGGGGAACTTCATCAGATGGTCGGTTGCGATGGAGCCGCATACAACGATTGCCACTGGCGTTCTCAGCCCTTCGGTTGGTTGGTCGGACAGCTGTTCACGCTACCCACTGCCCCGACACACGACACCGGCCGCATCCCGAATCGGGATACGGCCGGTGTCGGAAGACGTGTTCGACTCAGTTGAACGAGTCACCGCAGGCGCAGCTGCCGGTGGCGTTCGGGTTGTCGATGGTGAAGCCCTGCTTCTCGATGGTGTCCACGAAGTCGATGGTGGCGCCCTGGACGTAGGGAGCACTCATCCGGTCGACGGCCAGCGTGACGCCGCCGAAGTCCGAGGTGATGTCGCCGTCGAGGGTGCGATCGTCGAAGAAGAGCTGGTAGCGCAGACCAGCACATCCACCCGGCTGCACGGCGATGCGCAGCGCGAGGTCGTCGCGACCTTCCTGCTCGAGCAGTGCCTTCGCCTTGGAGGCGGCTGCGTCGCTCAGGATGACGCCGGTGGCAGTGCTCGTTTCATTCTGCACGGTCATTGATGCTCCTGTAGTGGTGTGGTCCCGGTGTGACGTGGTCCGATCTCGTCGCGGAGCCCTCTGCTCGCGCATGATCGGGAAACACCCCGCTCGCCGGGAGGTCGACCGGTTGTGCCCGTGCGTACAACCGTACTCCTTCCAGGACTATTCCCGCCTATTCGGACCTGGTTTCGATATGGCTCGTCGCACGCTCCTCGCCCACCGCGACCGGCGTTCGTTCCTGCCGGCCGAGTAGCGCCGACCGAGCGCAGCGAGGGTGCCGCGTATCGAGGTCACCCACCGCCGAAAGTGCCCGCGACCGTTCCCGCGAGCTTCACGAGCTGGTTCTCTGCGTCGTTCATCGCGACCTGGACCGATCCGGCGACGTCGACGATGGCGTGCGCACCCGCGATGCCGGCCTCCTCGATCTCGACCCGGGACAGCGCAACCTGTCCCGCCAGGACCAGCGTCTGCGCCCCGGCACCCCCTGCGCCCGTCGTCGACGCGGCATTGTGCAGGGCCGATACGACCTTCCCGCGGAGTGTCTGGGAGTCGAACCTGCCCTCGCCGGTGACGACGAGGTCGGCGGCCGCGACATCGGCGTCGAGGTCGGTGGCCTCGGCGACGACGGTCGCCCCGGACACGCGCCCGCCGCCCAGCGCGAGGAGCGCGGCGCCGAGCCCACCCGCGGCACCGGCACCGGCGTCGGCGGTGATGTCGCGCCCGGCGAGCTCGTTCAAGG